>NZ_CP100426.1:602085-903127 GCF_023151555.2 Photobacterium sp. CCB-ST2H9 | reverse complement strand
GGGTCATTATTTACTGACCCGCGTCAATCCGGAAGAGAGCCTGGTGGGCACCACGATCGTTTCTTCCAGCCTGCTTCAGAAAGTAGCCACTGCGGTTGATGCTGCTTATTACCAGACACTGACCGGCTTTAAATGGCTGACCAATGTCGCCATGCAAAAGCAGAGTGACAGCAACCGTTTTCTGTTTGCTTACGAAGAAGCGCTGGGCTACACCGTGGGAAATATGGTCTGGGACAAAGATGGTTTGTCTGCCATGCTGGCGTTTGCACAGTTAACCGCAGAGCTAGCTGCACGTGGCAGGACGGTCTGGGATCAGCTGGAAGCCATTTATCGGGAGCACGGGCTTTACCTCAATGCACAGGTGAGCATTGCCTTGTCTCCGGATTCTCCGCCGATTGGTGACAGCCTGCGCCAGCAGCCGCCGGAAGAGATTGCCGGTCGTAATGTGATTCGTGTGGATGATTTGAAAACGTCTCGGCGTCAGTATGCCGACGGGACGGTCGAATCCATTGACTTACCGGCCAGTGACGTCCTGATTTATTTCCTGGAAGATGAATCCCGAGTGGTGGTGCGTCCGTCCGGTACTGAGCCGAAGCTGAAATGCTACTATGAAGTGGTTGAAATGATTGATCAGGTCGACACACTGGAGCATGCCGCCCAGCGGGCCCAGAGCAGTATGGATGAACTGATACGTCGTCATCAGAACAGTCTGACAGGCATGACCGCCGACTGATCCGCTCTTGTTCCGTCTACAGAAACGCCAGCATGATGCTGGCGTTTTTGATGGATTCAGAAAGATCGGATTTAAAGCGATGAACCGGCGGAGTCCTGCTGATTGTCGTTCAGGCTGGCGTAGTGATGTAGCAGATCCGTCAGAGTTTTAATCCAGCCGAAAGTGTCCTTCGGGGCATTGGGCAGTATGTTTTCAATCGCTTCACAGTGTTGTTCCAGCGTCACGGCGGCTTCAAGCTGGAAGGCAATCGCGTAAAAATGCCAGAGCAACAGCCGGGTCATGCGCTCCGTGTTTTGGGTTGCCTGTGCTGAGTCGGCAAACGCAGCAGATACTTCTCCCAGAGCAATCGCTGACATGCGCAGCATCGCGTCAAACTGAGCTGAACGAAGCCGGTCTGCGGTTTGTGTTTCTTCCGGCTCAAAGGTAAACAGCTCTTCCATGACGTCTTCAGGTACCATCCGGCTGAGGATGCGCTGGCTGAATTCTTCCAGTTCATGACGTGGCATGGTCAGCAGACAGTTCAGTGTGTAATCCCGTTGCATTGCTTTTCAACTCCCGATTGGCCTGCAATTTTGAAAGGGCCGTATTGTGCGCGATGCCTTGCTGAAAGGCCAGTTTTTTGGTTTTGAGCAGAGTCTGCTGCCGAATTGAGCGTCAATGAGTTGACACAGGATTGACAAGAAATGAGCAAAATTTAGCTATCGTGCATGCCTGAAATCCCACATTTTATGCCGGGTAAGCATACATCCGGCCGCAAGTGAAGAAATGAGAATGACAGAGTCTGCACAACAATCTGCCCATACTTCAGCCCGCTATTTATCGGGTAAAAAGTCTGATGGTGGCGAGCCGCCACGCCGCAGTCCGTGGAAAAAGCTGGTTGCCCTGATATTAATCGGCATTGTGATTGCCATGGGTGGTCTGGGCTGGACACTGAATCAACAGATTGCGGATAAGTTTTCCGGCCAGCTCTGGCAGCTGCCGTCTGTTGTTTATGCCCGTGAACTGGTGCTTGAGCCGGGCGCTCAGGTTCGCTATGAAGATCTGGTGAAAGAGCTGAAAGCGCTGAACTACCGTAAAGTCAGCAAGCCGACCCGCGTGGGCGAGTACAGTACCAGTCGTCTGAGAGTGGAATTCATCCGCCGCCCGTTCCAGTCGCGGACCGGCCCGCAGCCGACCCGTCATGTCATTGTTGAATTCAACTACGGCTCGGTGAAGCGGGTTGTGGATGCCAATACCAACCGTGAATTCGGTATTTTCAGCGTGGAACCGCAGATGCTCGGGATGCTGGAAACGGATTCCAACGAACTGCGTCTTTACAAGCCAAAAGCTGAGATGCCATCGACGATGATCGATGCGTTGATCGTGACCGAGGACCGTGATTTTTACACCCACGATGGGGTGTCAGTGGTGGCCATTGGCCGTGCGTTTCTGGCGAACCTGAAAGCAGGCCGTACCGTTCAGGGCGGCAGTACGCTGACACAGCAGCTTGCGAAAAACCTGTTTCTTTCCAGCGAACGCAGTCTCTGGCGCAAGCTGAAAGAAGCCTATATGGCGATGATCATTGATTATCGCTACAACAAAGATGAAATTCTGGATGCCTACCTGAATCAGGTTTATCTGGCGCAAAGCGGCGCGGATGCGGTTCATGGTTTCGCACTGGGTTCCCGGTTCTATTTCGGTTTGCCGCTGTCTGAGCTGCGGGTGGATCAGCAGGCGTTGCTGGTCGGTATGGTGAAAGGACCGTCTTATTACAACCCATGGCGCTATCCGGAGCGCGCAAAAGAACGTCGCGATTTAGTGCTCAGCCTGATGCATGATGCGGACAAGATTGATGACAAGACGTATCAGAAAGCCATCAAACAGGATCTGGATCTGCAGCCGAAAGGTCATGTTGCCGGACGTCAGCCTGCGTTCTTCAGCCTGCTGAAACAGGAGTTAGGCCAGCGAGTCAGCCAGGGCTATCAGCCGGGATTGGGGCTGCGTCTGTACACCACGCTGGATCCGATTTCACAGGCCAGTGCTGAAAATGTTGTCCGGACGAAAATGGCAGCAATGAAGAAGCAATACGGTAAGCAGCTGGAAACGGCGATGGTGGTTGCTGATCGTCAGACCGGTGAAATCCGGGCCATGGTTGGCGGCAGCCGTCCTGAATTTGACGGTTTCAACCGGGCTCTGGACGCCCGTCGTCAGATTGGTTCTGTGGTGAAGCCGGGTGTTTATCTGTCTGCACTGGCGCGTCCTGAGCGCTTCAGCCTGGGCAGTAATCTGGATGATAAACCGCTGACACTGACAGATGAGAAGGGCCAGACCTGGTCCCCACGGAACTACGATCGTCAGTATCGGGGCGAGGTGCCTCTGGTACAGGCGCTGGCGCGTTCGTATAATATTCCGACCGTGAATCTGGGCATGTCTGTCGGACTGGATAACGTAATTGATACCCTGGAGTCCCTGGGCGTTGATCCGGAGCAGATCCCGCATGTACCGGCAATCTTGCTGGGAGCATTTACGCTGTCGCCGTATGAAGTGACGCAAATGTACCAGACGATTGCTAACGAAGGTCGCCGCAGCGAACTGACGGCACTGAGTGCGGTGACTGATCGTGACGGCAAGATGATTTACCAGCATTTACCGTCTGCGCAGCAGGTGGTCTCGAAACAATCGGCCTGGCTGACCATGTACGCAATGCAGAAAGTGGTGACTGAAGGGACAGCACGCTATCTGGATTCTATTTTGCCGTCGCTGAAACTGGCGGGAAAAACCGGTACCTCGGATGAAGGACGTGATACCTGGTATGTGGGTGTTGATGGCCGTGAAGTTGTTACTGTATGGATGGGACGCGATGACAACAAAAACGTGAAGCTGACCGGCTCTTCCGGACCACTGCGTTTGTATGCGGACTATATTCAGCGCCGCGATCCGGAGCCGCTGTCTTTACGGGAACCGAAAGAGATTACTGAGGTGGCTTATCAGGTCAATCAGCAGGGCGGATTCACTCAGGCCTGTATCGGACAGGTTGAGCTGCCGGTCTGGGACAAAGACGGGCGGTCAACGCACGGCTGTGAGAATAAAGTCTCTACCATTATTCGCTCAATCTTCAATTGGTAAGTTGAAGCAAACTGGAAATCAACAACGGGTCGGTTACAATGCCGACCCGTTTTTATATACGAAGGAAAATGTGATGCGGCTTCTTCAGACAGCAACGCACCCGGATGTAGCCGATAAGCAAGGGACAATGTTTTATCGTCAGGCCGCCAGAGCCATTATTCTGGATGGCGAAAAGATACTGATGCTCTATACCGCCCGTTACCATGACTACACCTTACCGGGTGGGGGGATTGATGAGGGAGAGAACGTCGAGGACGGTCTGATCCGGGAACTGAAAGAAGAAACGGGTGCCCGGAATATCCGTGATATCACGCCGTTTGGTATTTATGAGGAATTTCGCCCGTGGTACAAACCGGATTTCGATATCATGCATATGAAGTCATTTTGTTTTACCTGCCAGATCGACCGAGAGCTGGGCGAAACACAACTCGAAGATTATGAGATCCGAAATGGTATGAAGCCGGTATGGATCAATATTCATCAGGCCATCGCTCATAATGAAGAAACCCTGGCGAAGAGTGACAAAAAAGGCCTGTCCGTCGAACGTGAGCTGTTTTTACTCAGAACCATCCGTGATGAGCTGCTTCAGGTCCGTATCAGCGCATAATCATTTGCAGAGACTTGGCTGAAGACGCTGTGTGATGACGTGAAGCCGCACGAAAATTGTTCGGCGATGAAAGATTTTACACACGGATATGGCAGGAAGTGCCTACTATTAATCCAATATATCTCAATGTTGGAGAAAGTTATGACAATGTTTGTCCGTAATCTGGTTCTTGTTGCCCTGTCGGTTTTTCCGCTCTGTGTTTCTGCCAGCTGGAAGCTCGACAATAATCAGTCACAGTTACGTTTTTTATCGGTAAAGAATAATAGTGTGGTCGAGCAGCATACATTTAAGCAGCTTGAAGGCACGATCACGGACAAGGGAACGGTGCAACTGATTCTGGACTTATCCAGTGTCGATACTCAGATCCCCATTCGGGATGAGCGCATGAAGACCATGCTGTTTAATGTCGCGGATTTTCCTAAAGCAATGCTGGAAGGTGAAGTTGATGTTTCTGGTCTGGAAGATCTCAAAGCCGGCGAGACGTTAACACAGCAGGTTTCTTTCAAACTGAATCTGCATGGTGCGATTAATCCGGTCAATGCAGATTTACGAATCACCCGTCTGGTGGACGATACGCTGATGATTACCACCCAGAGTCCTGTGGTGATTGATGCCAAAGCCTTCGGGATGGACAAAGGAATTATGGCACTGCAGGAAGTCGCAAAGCTGAATGGTATTTTGCCGAGCGTGCCGGTCTTCGTGAGTCTGGCTTTTGTCCCTGCGTCGTCATAACGTCCTGAATCTTTTGACTTGTCTGGTGACGCTCTTTATTCTCTGCCTTGTCATTCATCAAGGCAGGGAGCAGCCATGAAAAGCGTAACGGTTCTGAATCAGTCGGTGCAACCGGGGAAAATTATCTGTATTGGCCGGAATTATGTCGCCCACATCGAAGAGCTGGGGAATGAAGTCCCGGACGATATGGTCATTTTCCTCAAGCCGAATACTGCAATGGGGACGTCACTGCATGCGACACATCAAGGTGAAGTCCTGCACTATGAAGCCGAAATTGTGTACCACTATCAGAATGGACGATTTACAGCGGCGGCGATCGGACTGGATTTAACCAAGCGTGATCTGCAAACCCGGCTGAAAACGAAGGGCTTACCCTGGGAACGCAGTAAAGTGTTTGAAGGTGCAGCGCTGTTCAGTCCTTTTGTTGAGCTGCCCGATTCTGATGCGCCGCTTGGTTTAACCCTCCACATTAACGATGCTCTGACGCAGCAGGGGGATACAACACTCATGTTGTATTCACCGGAGGTGATTCTGGCGGAAGTGCAGAACGTCATCCCGCTGGAGGATGGTGATCTGGTGATGACCGGGACACCTAAAGGTGTTGGTGAGGTGGTTGCCGGACAGGTCTTCCGTGGCGCACTGACCTGCGATGGAAAAGAACTGGTCACTGTCAGCTGGAAGGCGCAAGCCTGATGAGCGGCATAATTTCTAATAAACTATCTTCTGAAAAAACAATCTGCTGAAGTCAATGTTTGATAAACGTGATTTGGTCAAGCTGGCCAATATGAAGATGCCATTTGGCAAATACAGTGGCCGGATCCTGATTGATTTGCCCGAACCTTATTTGCTGTGGTTTGCGAAACAAGGGTTTCCGGAGGGTGAGCTTGGCCGGTTATTGGCATTGGCCCTGGAAATGAAAATTGAAGGGCTGGAGTCTGTGATCCGTCCGCTCAAAGGATATCAGGGAGAATTATGATCCTGATATCTAGGGATTTAATCCAATCTGAGTGCAGGTCAATCCTGCACTTTAAACATCAGACACGATTTTTTGCAAGAGGGCCAGCATCTGCTGCTGCTCTTCGGCATTCAGCGCCCTTAACAGTTGTTGGTTGATGGAGAGAGGGATGGGGGTCAGTACTTCCTCCAGATCACGTCCTTTCGGGGTCAGATAGATTCGAAAAGTCCGTCGGCTTTGTGGATCCGGATGGCGTTCAACCAGCCCCAGTTTTTCCAGCTTGTCGAGTGTGCGTGTTGTGGTCGAATTTTCAACTTTCGCCTTCGCCGCAATCTCACGCTGACTGACGCCTTCTTCTTCCCAGAGACACATCAGAGTCGGCCAGAGCGCAATAGACAGGCCGTGCTTCTTCAGTTCAATGTCGAACAACTTTTCTGCTTTACTGGCAACGACATTGACCATCCAACCGAAACTGCTTAGCCTGTCAAACTTCTCACTCATTGTTTATTCCATTGAAAGTACAACCATCGCCATGGTAACGAATACGGCACCAAGAAGCACGAATAAGGCGCGTTTCGGGGAGACAAAGCTTGGCTCAGGCAAAATCAGGGGCATTTTTTGTCTGCCAGTGATCATGGCCGTGATCAATCCGTGTCCCCGGAATTGATACAGGATCGCAGCGCCGACATGAATGCTGACGATCCAGGGTAAGCCCTTCGCAAGAAGCATGTGCATTGAGGTCAACACATCCGCGACCAAATCAGTCAGCCAAAGCTGAGCAAAAGGCAAACGATCAAGGAATCCTCCCAGAGCCAGACCGGAGATGCACTGGATCAGAAGCAGGGTAATCAGTGAAAACACCATCCAGGCCCCTGCCGGGTTGTGCCCGGCACCGGCATTGTCCATCCCCTGAAGATAACGCCACGCCTCGGAAGGAGAGCTGCTGAAATTTGCAAATCGTGCTGTTTCACTGCCGAATAATCCCCATCCCAGTCGCCAGACGAGCAAAGTAAATAACATGAGTCCCAGAGGAATATGGGGGCCCGTTTCTGTATAGCCGGTGGCTAACAATCCAAAAAAGAGTAAAGCCTGTAACCAGTGATAGACGCGGATCGCCAGATCCCAAACCTGGATTGTATTCGTTGCCTGCATAATTTCTTCCCTGCCGAGTTGTGAATGAGATTCTTCTGTCTGTTTCAGAAGCGTGATTCGTTGGCCAGATAATTTACTAGACAATTGTTGCGCAAGCAACTATTGTTATTCGAACTTAGTTCACTGGAAGTCGCTGGAGATTGATGACATGCAACGCATCCTTTGCTTCAGTGTTTTATTGACGTCGGGTTTTGCGCTCGCCGCTGCCGATGAGACTGTGATTGAACACCGGCAAAATACTTTTCAACTCATTGAGACCGAATTAGAGGAAGCCGAGGATTTGCTTGATGGTGCAGAGACACCATGGGGTGCGCTTGATCCAATCGCCCTGAAGTTATTGCAAGCCGGGCGTGAGCTGAAAGATAGTTTTCCGCAGGGCAGTGACGCAGGAAGCAGCGCAAGCCATCAGATCTGGAAGAATCCTGAGCCTTTTCAGGCGCTTTTGGACGAGATGGGGCAAGGTTTTTCTCTGTTGCATCAGGCGGTAAAACAACAGAATGTCCGACTTGCTGAACAGGGCATCGAACAGGCTGAAGCGACGTGCCGTCGTTGTCACCGCAGTTATCGGTCCTTTTGGTAAATCCAGGAGAAAATGATGAAAAATTTAGGAAGCGTACACCGAATTGCCGCTATCACGGCTTTTGTGCTGATCGCCAGTTTTTTCAGCGCCTCCTTAATGAGCGAATTGTTTGCCGGGCAGCAGACGGTTGTTGTCGTGAAACAGCTGATCGGGGATGCCGTTTGGATCCTGTTGCTGCTGATGGCCGTGACAGGTTCGACTGGCACAAAATTAGCACCGGGTGTTCACTCTGGCCATGGGCCGTTGGGTCAGAAAAAACAACGGATGCCGATTGTGGCTGCGAATGGAATCATTGTATTGCTGCCATCGGCACTCTATTTAAGCCATTTAGCAGCACTGGGTCAGTTTGATCGTTCGTTTTATTGGGTTCAATCGATTGAGTTGACCGCTGGTGCGGTGAACCTGACCCTGATGGGACTGAACATTCGGGATGCGCGTCGATTCAGGAAAGGGGGAAGCGTTTGAATTGAAACCGAGGTAGAAGTGCACACGGCACTTGTCATGACCATCACAGGACACCGTTGTGGCCGCTGTGATGGTCATCAGAGCCGCATGGGCTGCGTGTTTACCGACTCAGAAAAGCATACCCTGCTACAAATGCATTTTCCTGGAACTGGCGCAGACCTGTGCCTCGGAAATCAATTGAAAGCGGGTTATGCTTCAGCTTCTGTTTGATATCTGCGTTACTGATGAAAGTAACATCCAGGTTCTCAATCAGCTGAATTGCAGTTTCCATTTTGAAACTTTCTGCACTGCCAGCTTGTTTTCCGCGGGTTTCACGGGTTTTGATGACAACCTGTTCAACCTGATAATCTTCGACCAGTTTCTGGAAGGTCTTCTGGAAATTGCGCATCTGTTCATTGTCAGACGCGTTGTTCAGCACCAGTTTTTGAGACCGGCAATCAGGAATTGAAAACATCCCTTGGTTCAGTGAAAGCAAGCAAAGGAAGGCTTCATTGCCTTTCAGTTCAACAGCAAAAATTTTCATGGCATAACCTGATAAGAGACTTTGGCCGCTATTGTAGGGCAAGACCAGCGATCCTGTTAGCGAAAATCTCTGCAGCTAAGGTTTTTTATCAGGTTGCAACATGACTTTGCTTGATTCTGTCCTGCAAACCGGGAGGGGTTTAACACTTCATTCACAACATAGCGCCATTGATCATAAATTAGGCTTATACTTTTTAATATCAAGCTGTTGACTGTGATTGAGGGATCCAACATGAGATTCAGAGTTTCTCCTCCTTTGGTGTTCTTGCTGACCTTGGCGGCTATGTATTTACTGGCCCGCTATGTACCGATCTGGCGCTTTGCATTTCCCGGGAAGGTATTGCTGGAATGGGCATTCAGTTTAATGGCTGTCGGGTTTGGTCTGGCAGGAATCATGGCGTTCGCACGAGCCAAAACGGCGATCAATCCGAGTAAAGCAACCCGTTTAGTGACTTCTGGTGTGTACCGGATTTCCCGAAACCCAATTTATCTGGGGCTGCTCTTGTTGCTGGTGGCGGTGTTTTTAAATCTGTCCGCCTTATCCCCGGTGATTATGATCCCAGTTTTTGCGCTGTATATGAATAATGTTCAGATTGCAGCAGAGGAAAGAGTTCTCAGGCATGCTTTTGGCCAGCAGTACAAGGACTATTGTCAGCGAGTCAGACGCTGGTGCTGAATGAAGACAAGAAAAGAAAGGGGAGCCGGAAGCTCCCCTTTTATTGAGGAGAAAACAGTGCGTAACGGCCTGTTACGGATTAGTCACGGGTTGTTTTAATGTCAGTGGTTGTCCGGCAAAACGAATTCCCTGCCAGCCATATTTGATGAAATTCCGGATATTCATGTGGTCTGTTCCGTCCGGATTGTTCAGGACGGCATCAAAGTAATGGTGACCAAAACAAGCCAATGTTTCCTGTTCTGTCAGCTGGTGGAGTTTTGCAAAGGCAAAAATCCGGCAAGAACCTTCATTGCTTCCGGCTTCATTGGCCAGCGTGTCGTTGCCTATCCCATTGCTGAAGGCTGTCGGCTGATAATTGTAATGGGCATTGATCACGTTCAGAACGTGTTCAAAAACAACCGATTCCGGTGTTTCCCTGATTGTTTTGAGCAGCGTATCCATGCTGTTCTCCTGATAGGTTAAAGATGATTCCCGGAAAAAACGGGTTACACTGTTTTCACCGGGAAGAAGTGGAGAAATTGTGGTGAAGTTAGCGGCGGCCTGATTTTTTTGCTTGCTGTTTCAGTGCATCGTCAAACTCGTCCGGGTACAGGATGAGTCCTTCCTCTTCCAGGCTCGGGAAAATCACAATGGCTAGTTCGTCGTCTTCCAGCCCTGGAGTCCAGCGGCTGTGCCATTTATTAACAGAAATCGCTTCTGGTTTGCAGTCTTCCCAGTCGCCGGTTGCCCAGGCTTGTGCAAATTCCTGATTTGGCCATACAGGCACACAATCTTCGTCATCGCTGTTGAGCATGACGCAGCCATGTTCGTCAGTCAGAATCCAGATTTGCCCCTGGCTTGTGACTTCTTTCAGCAAATATTGAAACCTTTTTTCCGCATCGTACTGCAAAATGGTGTCAATTTGTTCTTGGGATAATAGGGGTGTGGACATCGTCGGATCCTGTACTCGAAGATAGATTTGCAAGCGGATAACTTGCTTCAACTGCCCCTAAGCATAGTGGAAAGCGGGATGGGAAGGAAGGGAGATGCCAGCTCGGGCCGGCATCTTTGGGGAGGATAATCCGGTTATTTCAGCGTGTAAGGTACGCGGATGGTCAGCTGGAAGTCCGGCGCATCTGCGGTTAAACCCGCCGCAGCGCCTACATTGAGCGTTGTTTCCCGGTTGATGGCATAGTTTGCACCAAAGGAAATGGTATCCAGCTGGAGCAGTTTGGCATCGTCCGGATAATCACCATTTACTTTCGATTTGAGGATTGTTTTGTGGTTCAGGCCGATGCTGAATGAAAATTTCGGGTTCACGGCGAAGCCCATGCCCGCGCCCAGCGAGATGGTATCCCCTAAATCAATGGTATTGATCTGAGTGCTCGGCGCCTGATCAGTGGCCGGGATCTGCACACTGACGTCGTCTTTAATATTCCAGATGTAACTGGCATTCAGGAAAAGCACGGCGGGGTCCAGCGGCATAATCATGGTGATGCCCGGTTCTATGCTTGGAAAACCGGAACCGGTTGGCAGTTCTTTGAAGTCATTGGTATCGTCCAGCGGGACATCATAAGGGGACGAACCTGTGGTACTTTTGAAGCGCAGGCTCCCGATCCAGTAAGGCGCTTCCAGCATGTTGAACTGGTATTTAAAGGCCGCTTCTATATCACCCAGGTCATTCCCTTCCAGGGTTTTGGTGGTCGGGCTGTTTGAGGGGCCATTGATGTCACGCTCTGAAATTGAGTCGTTCCGGTACACCCAGGGGATCCGGGCTTCGACTTCTAACCGGTTGGTGATCCCGTACCGGCCTGTCAGGCCAAATGTCATGGTCGTACGGTCAATATCACTGGCGCGGATCAGACCGACGATCAGAGATGGCAGAACGGTATAACCAACAACGGAGACCGTATTGGATGAGTTCTGGGTGTAAGTTAATGAGGTATCCAGAACGAAAGAACCTTTCGGGGTCAGTACACCGGGCTTTTCCAGAATATCGGTGACTGTCTGGACTTGACGAGATTTTTGATGGGTTGTTGTAGATTTTTCTGCAGTTTCCTCTGCAGCAACCATGGTTGAAAAAATCGCTGTCAGCGCTAACAGGCTGTATGTATTGAACTTTCTCACGATATCCTCACTTAGTAAGCAAAGGTAACCCCTAATAATATGAAAGTCAGTTGCACTGGCTTGTCATAAGAATAGTCAAGCATCATATAAAAAGAGAGTGATATAAGGTTATTTTTGTCTTATTTCTGATAAGTAATAAATAGGTTTTAATATTAATACAAATATTATTAATGAGAATATTGACTCTATTCTTATAAATAAAATGATAGTAATTAATTTGACTAAAGTGTGATTTTGATTTTTATGGAAAGGCTTTTATTAAAAATAATACAAATCAAAAAGTGGCAAAAACTAGTATTAAGTTATCTCTCGTGGCAACGCGGGAGTGTAAAAAATAAAAAACTCAACATATTTGGAGTCTTATCATGCGTAAATCTAATCTCGCACTGTTAGTGGCAGTACTGGTAGCTTCACCACTTGCACTGGCAAGTGGCTATCCTCAGCAGCCTCAATCACCATCTTATGGTGGTCACTATGGCGACTACGACGATAATGATGCCACCATTGTTGACTCATACAATGATGACATCACAAAAGAAGCCACAATTACTTATGACAGTGATAAAACAATTACTGACAGCTTTAATGAAGACAATGATTATCTGAAAATGAAGGACATTAATAATGATAAGTCCTTCAAATATACAGATAATAGCGACAACAGCAAAAAGTTCTACTATGAAAGCAATTACAATCATAGTGAAACCTGGAAAATTGACATCGACAAAAACTTCTACATGGCGAAGTCTGACCTGGATGGTGAAGTCATTAAAAACGACGTAAGTTACGGTGGCGCTTGCTGTAATGACCGTGGTGGTCACGGTGGCTACGGTGACAGCTATTCACGTGGTGGCAGCCATGGTGGTGGTTACGGTGAAGTTGGTTCACTGACAGTCACTCATGTGAACGAGATGTCTGGTTCCTTTACGAATGCTTCTGGTATTAACCTTGCTGGTCAGAACGCAGGTAACAACTCGCTGATTCAACAAAGTGCAAGTACCAACGCAGTGCTTCTGGGTCAATAACACATTAGCTGGGGGATGTCTGAGACAGCTCTCAGGAGGACGTCATGAAATATTTAACACTGACTGTAGCTGTACTTCTATCATTCGGTGCCGCTGCTGATGAGTTGGATATTCTAACAAGTTCCGAAACGTTGAGTGACAGTTCAATGGTTGAGGCTCGGGGCGGGCAGTACGAGCTCAACATTGACTATATGCAAGCCGATTCGGATATGTACGGTGATGTCATAGGTAACGGCGCGTATGGAAATACAACGGGGAATAACATCATAGATGGCGGATCCTTTGACGGAGCCAGTGGTGTGATAAGCGTTGTCCAGAATAGCGCTCCTAATGTGTTAATTCAGAACTCGACCGTAATTAACCTGACATTGAAGTAACACTGTTAGTGTATCTAATCCGGAATAAGATAACCGGAAATAAACTGAATGTTAAATTACTAGTAATTGATATTTAGTTTCGCAGGGCTAACATCATTGCTTCAACAGTTTATAACATTGAACCCCGTATGAGATTTTATATGAATCTCATGCACTAAGGGAAACATAATTGGAGTAATACCATGCGTAAATCAAACGTATTGTTATTGGCAGCACTTGTTGCATCACCTCTTGCTTTAGCGAGCGGTAATAATCATGCACCAGATGCGGATCTCATTGACGGAAGTTTTAATGATACAGTACATAAAACATTAACCGTTGATGTGGATAAAAATAAAGAGATTGATTATTCATTCAATGAAGATAATGACACTCTTTATATGAAAGATATCGGTAACGATAAATCAGTTCGCATTAAAGATAACAGTGATAACTCATGGCGAATGAAAGCAATTAAGAACTCTACATATGAGAAGACATTCAAACTGGATGTTGAGATCAACAAGGTTCTGGCAAAATCTGAACTGGATGGTGAAGTGATCCGAAATGAAGTTACCTATGGCGGTGCCTGCTGTGACGGTAAGTCTGGTGATGTGAGTGTGGAACACTTTAACACCATGACTGACTCGTTTGTAGATGCTTCTGGTATCAACGTAGCGGCTCAGAATGCTGGTAACAACTCCATGGTTCAGCAATCAACCAGTACAAATGCAACTTTATCTGCCTCTGCTGGCGGTTATTAATCAACCGGGGCCGTCGAAAGGCGGCCCTTTATCCTTTTTATCTATATGATTTCTATGAACAGATTTGAAAAATCAGATAGATAAAAATGATACATAACCTGACGGTATTCTTACTGGTTGCCCTGTCAGATGAAATGAAAAGGGTGTGGTCATGAAAAAGAAATTCGTTGCCTTTGCATTGTTTGGATTCGCGATAAGTGCTACGGCAAATGCGCTGGATTATTTCCCCAGTCGGGGCGCTTATAACGTAAAGGTAAAAAGTTATCAGGAACAACTTTTCGGTGATGTGATGCGTCAGCAGTACGACTTTAGTTGTGGTTCAGCTGCCGTCGCGTCATTAATGAGATATCACTACGGGATTGAGACCACGGAAAACAAAGTCTTTAAATCCATGTTTGAAAAAGGGGACAAGGACAAAATAGAAAAGCAGGGATTTTCTATGTTCGATATGAAGGAATATATGCGCTCAGTGGGATTAGATGCGAATGGTTATCGTCTGCCACTGGAAAAGTTCAAGTCACTGGGCATACCGGGTATCACCATTGTTAATTTCGATGGCTATATGCACTTTGTGGTTATTAAGGGCATGAACAGTGATCAAATCATTCTTGGTGACCCTTCCCGGGGGACCATGGTGATGAAACTGAGTGAGTTTAAACCTTATTATCGCGGCTCTATTCTGTTGGTGAAAAACCGGGTGGATAAGGCGCGCGAAAGCTTTATTACCCAGGAAAATTACAGCGTTTATACCCCATCTCCAGTGTCTGATGCTGTGACGAGAGATTCCCTGTCGACGTTCAGTATCACATTGCCGGGTTCAAACGACTATTAAAACGCAGAGGCTAGTATGAATAAGCTATCTCATTATGCGGTTGCAGCAGCCATTGGCGGTGCTGCCCTGATCGCAAGTACGTACGCGGATGCATACGCCAAACCATCCCCCTTTAAGATGCTGGATGATTCAGGTCTGATCGCCATGACACAATCAGAAATGTCGGCGATTCGGGGCGGGTTCTCGGCGGAAGGGTCTCTGATCAGCATCGGGCTCAGCATTATTACCGCGCTGAACGGTGAAGAGATTCTGCGATCCCACATCGCGAATTTCACCATCAGCAACGGGGTACTGACGACAACAGCAGGCTCTGCCTATGCCAGCGGAGACATGATTAATCTGAAACAGGTGGGGAACGGCAACACCTTTGAGCGACCCGAGCTGCTCCCGAACAGTATTATGCAGGTCGTCCAGAATACGGTGGAAGGCAGCCATATCCGAATTGAACGGAACATAGACATTAATGCCGATATTAATAGCTATTTGCAGAATAGTGTACTGAAAAGCAGACTAGAAAATTCACTTTTACATACAGGGTATTAATTGTTCGCTACTCCTTTTTTATGCTTTTAAGTGGCAAGGTACAGTATTTCGCTGTACCTTTTTTGTATGCAACTTAGTCCGAACGAGCATACGATCTTAAAAAAATTGAACTTTCTTCCCATTCTTAACTGATTGATTCATAGTTTCTTCTATTATCAGAAGAATCTTCTCAAGACAATTCTTACTTCTGATACCACCCGGTGGTGGGCTTTCTTGCCTATATTTTCCAATGAACATAAATAATAATATGCATTGATATGAAGGTGACTTCTAATGGTATCTCAATGTCAAAATAAAGCTCTAAATGGAAGGCTGGTGGCAATCGGATGTAACTATGAGCCTTGGATAGCGCTTTTGGAACAGTCAGGTTGGAAGACTCAGTGCTGTTACGATCTAAGAACGGTTGATTCAATCCTGGAAGAGTTCAGCCCATGTATATGTATTGTCGATTTAAGCAATAATGATTTTAGCTTGAATAGTATCTCTTTGAGGGCAAATAAAACCAAACAAGTGAAATGGATTGCTCTGATCAAAAAAGAGCAATTAAAAACCGACGCAATATGTCAGTTTATTAATAATTTCTGCGTCGATTACTTTACCGTTCCGGTTCCGGGAAGCCACTTATTAGATACAGTCGGCCATCAACTGGGCATGCTGGATATTGAATCTTCCTCCTGGCAGGAAATCACGTCACAGCATGAAATGGGACTGTTTGGTGAATCGAAATCCATTAAACAATTGCGTGATATGGTCCGTCGGGTGGCATTGACTGAGGTGAATGTTTTCCTGACCGGTGAAAATGGCACAGGGAAAGAACTGATTGCGAAATCAATTCACAGCCTGTCTAAACGGAAACATGCGCCTTTCGTCACCATCAACTGTGGTGCACTCTGCAAAGACGATGAAAAGCTGAACTTTCTGAAGCACGTGTCAAAGCCTGATGAAGAGGGAACCAGTTTTAACGGCACCATCATGCTGGATAATGTGGAAGAACTGGCCAGAGACTTTCAGGACCTGCTTCTGTCTTTCATTCAGTCACCCGGCAGTGACTCCCTGGATGGTGATTCCGCCTGTGATGTCCGCATTATTGCGTCTACCAGTGCTGATCTGGAAGCGCTGGTAGCGAAAGGAGACTTCAGCAAAGAGTTATACTACCGTCTGAATGTGTTCCACATTAAAGTCCCCACACTGCGCGAACGTGGTTCAGATATCTTTTTACTGGCAGAAACGTTCCTGCGTCAGTTCGCGAAAGAATACAGCACCATGGCGTCATCGTTTTCGGAAGACTCCAAACAGCTGCTGCTGCGTTATAGCTGGCCCGGTAATGTGCGTGAACTGATCAATCAGGTGAAGCGTGCAGCTTTGCTGGCTGAGGGGAATGAAGTCAGAGCTGAGCACTTCGATTTGCCAAGCAAAGCGAATCTGAAGCAAAGCTTGCGTAACATTAAAGATGAAGCTGAGAAAGATGTGCTGGTGGCTGTGCTGGAAACGCACCGGGGTCAGGTTGCTTCTGCAGCGAAAGATCTGGGGGTTTCAAGAGCGACGATGTACCGGCTGCTGAACAAGCACAACATTGTGCCTGATGTGCGGCATTACAATTCGCCATTCCTGCGTGAATGAACGTGAGGTCAACCAAAACACCCCGCACATGCGGGGTGTTTTTTTGTGGCGGTTCTGGTGAACCAGCCCGAAATTACAGAGACAACAGAATAATTTCGTTGTGCTCGTCAGAATCTGTGTTGGTGAAGACACACTCTGGCTGGTCAACCATCAGTTCATCCATGGTTGGCACAACGAGTGTTGCCAGGCTGATATGCTCCATTTGTGTTCCTTACTACTTCTAAAGGCTTTGTATTACCCTAATCACATGGCATGACATTAACATGACAATCCCGGGTTGTGGATATTAATGCGCCTGTCGTTGATCTTTGTCCACAAATAATTCAGATTGTTCCCCACATTCGTCTATTGCATGTGGGCTGAGGGTAACGGAAGCCTGAGCACGACCGGGCAGTGATCTGAGAGGTTATAGCGACTAACATCCTCCCGAGGGAAACTGAATTGATACACCAGTCCCCGTTGTGCGGCTCCCGCGACATCTGCTGATGCCACAAAGTGATCAATCAGCTTTTTGTAGTGCCGGTATTCGGTTTTTTTCCCTCTTCGACTCAGCCGAACATAGCATGAGGCGTTCACGTCTTTTGTCAGTAAACGGACAGAATCTTTGTCACCACCCTGTTCAGCCAGTGATGTAAACAACCAGCTGCCTGGCTCTGCCATGCGATGATTGAAATCGCCGCTGATTAGAAAAGACTCCTTACGCGTCAGCCGTTGTGATATCCAGCCGCTTAATACTTCTGCCTGATAACCAAGCACCCGACAGGACGCGGAGCGTTGACTGGCTGCACGGCTGAAACACCCTGACTTCAGGTGGACACTCAGCAAGTGAAGGGGCGGGCCAGATTCGGGATAAACAATCACATAGGCACCGTAGCGGAGACGACCACGGCGGGGTTTCTCACCGGAAGCCGGTGCATGCCGGATGTTCAGGTCCGCCAGATCTTTCGGGTCAGTGATCCTCAGTGTGCGTTTTACGGCAAATCCGGTGTACTGGTTGCCGTCCTGAAACCCTTCCCGCAACTGACCTTGACGGTCAGACATAAAGATCCGGTATTGATGGTCAGGCAGAATCTGCTGCAGTGCAGAGCTGTTGTCTATTTCTTGGAATGCAATGATTTCCGGCGCAATCTGTCGGATGATACCGGAAAAATATTGGGTATCGGCTGCAGTGCGTGGTCGCTGCGGTGCGCCGAACCACTCCATGTTCCAGCTCATGATAGTGAGCACCTGCTGAGGCTTCACGAGGTGAAATTCATGGGGTTTCACTTCTGATGCCAAGGCGCTGAAGCTGGCATTCCAGAAAAGGATCAGCAAGAACATGAGCAGGAACATTGGCTGTCTCAGGTGCACCATGTGTCTGAATCCTTCAACGAAAAAGCAAAATCATCGCGGTGTTCTAAGTCTAACCGACATTCGTACAACCCTGATTCAGATCAAAGCAAGCTTGCGACGATTATCGCTAAATACACTACATCTTGTGTTTACGATAATTACAAATTGCATATTTAGTGTTTGTGGGGTGCGTGGTGACTAATAACAGGGATGGCGTTCAACCTTTGGGTCGTATGCTGGAAGAAATTCGTGGGCTGATGGCGCAGACCCACACTGAACTGCTGAATGAAAATGCCAATAAAGACGGCCGGGTTATACCGACTCAGCGTGATTTACTGGCCGGTATTGTGGCCAAACATTATGCAAAGCAGTTTCTGTTACCTACTGCCGTGGCTGAAGCGCATGAAAAGGGGGAACTGCATTTTCATGATCTCGACTATGCGCCGTTCTTTCCCATGTTTAACTGTATGCTGATTGATCTGGAAGGGATGCTCACGCAGGGCTTCAAGATGGGCAATGCCGATATTGATACGCCCCGTTCCATTTCTACCGCAACGGCAGTTACTGCGCAGATTATCGCTCAGGTTGCCAGCCATATTTACGGCGGTACGACGGTCAATCGCATTGATGAGGTGCTGGCACCTTATGTCACCAGCAGCTACCAGAAGCATCTGCAGGTTGCCAGGCAGTGGGAGATTCCTGATGCCCGCGCCTATGCCAGACAGCGCACCGAAAAAGAGTGCTTTGATGCATTTCAGTCGCTGGAATATGAAGTGAATACCCTGCATACCGCGAACGGACAGACTCCATTTGTGACCTTTGGCTTCGGACTGGGGACGTCCTGGGAATCCAGACTGATTCAGGAATCCATCCTGAAAAACCGGCTGGCAGGCTTAGGGAAGAACCGAAAAACTGCGGTCTTTCCAAAGCTGGTTTTTGCGATTAAAGACGGTATCAACCATAAAGCGGGAGACGGAAATTACGATATCAAACAGCTGGCGCTGGCATGTGCAGCAAAACGGATGTACCCGGATATTCTCAATGTGGAGCAGGTTGAAGCTGTGACCGGCTCGTTCAAAACCCCGATGGGGTGCAGAAGTTTTCTCGCACGCTACGAGGAAGACGGTGTCGTGAAGCATGAGGGACGCTGTAATCTGGGGGTTGTCAGTCTGAATCTGCCCCGGATTGCTCTGGAGGCCAAAGGGCAGGAAGCGGTGTTCTATGAACTGCTTGATCAGCGACTGAATCTGGCAAAAGAGGCCCTGGACTTTCGTATTGCCTCACTCAATGGGGTGAAAGCCAGAGTGGCGCCCATTCTTTATATGGAAGGGGCTTGTGGTGTTCGGCTCGGGCCGGAAGATGAGGTGTCAGAAATCTTCCGGCATGGCCGGGCTTCTATTTCGCTGGGTTACATTGGCCTGCATGAAACCCTGAATGCATTGTACGGTTGCAGCAGACATGTGTTTGATTCAGAAGCATTACAGCAAAAAGCATTGTCGATTGTCCGTCGCCTGCGTGAGGCAGTGGATCGCTGGAAAGCGGAGGCCGGGTATGGTTTCAGTCTTTACGCGACCCCGAGCGAAAATCTGTGCAGCAGGTTCAGTGCACTGGATCGGCAGACATTTGGTGAAGTTGCCGGTGTGACCGACAAAGGTTATTACACCAACAGCTTTCATCTTGATGTTGAAAAGCAGGTCAATCCTTACGACAAGATTGACTTTGAAATGGCTTATCCGGCGATCTCCAGCGGTGGTTTTATTTGTTACGGCGAGTACCCGAACATGCAATATAACCTGGAGGCACTGGAGAACGTCTGGGATTACAGTTACAGCCGGGTACCTTACTACGGCACCAATACACCGATTGATGAATGCTACGACTGCGGATTTCAGGGGGAATTTCACTGCACCAGTAAGGGATTTGTCTGTCCCGGCTGCGGAAATCATGAACCGTCGCGGGTTTCTGTCATTCGTCGGGTCTGCGGATATCTGGGGAGTCCGGATGCGCGTCCGTTTAATGCCGGTAAGCAGGAAGAAGTACGTCGCCGGGTGAAACATCTGTAATCCGGATGCAGAGGCTGGAATGAATTTTCATCAGTATTTTAATTGTGATGTGTTGAATGGTCCCGGTACCCGTTGCACACTGTTTGTATCGGGGTGTGTACATCAGTGCCGGGGGTGTTATAACCAGTCGACCTGGCCGGTCAACAGCGGTATGCCCTTTACTCAGGACATGGAAGACAGACTGATTGCTGATCTGCTGGATACACGGATTGTCCGCCGCGGGTTATCCCTGTCTGGCGGCGATCCGCTGCATCCGGCCAATCTGACGGATGTGAATCGGTTAATCCGGCGGGTCAGGGCTGAGTGTCCCGGGAAAGATATCTGGCTCTGGACGGGTTATGTCATGGAGCAACTGTCAGCGCCGCAACGCCAGGTTGTGGCTTTGATTGATGTGATGGTGGATGGTCCCTTCGTACGCCAGCTGCATCAGCCCGGGTTACAGTGGCGAGGCAGCAGTAATCAGCGCATCCTGCGTAAAGCGGGCTCGGGCGGAGCATGGATGGAAGCCAGTGCTCAGGCCCCGGCAGACTATTAAGCTGTTCCTTTATCATTGTATTTATTGATAACTTCAGAAGTTATCCACTGTTTCTGTGCATAACTGTGGGAAAATAAAGTGAATGAATCGGAAAACCGTGGATAAGCAGGTCCCGGCAAAGCCTGCTGCCACTAGGCTTGCCGGATAAAATCCGCTACACTTCGCCCCCAGATTCAGACAGAACACATGAGTCCAGCTATGGCACGTACAGTGATTTACACCTATAAAAACCAGGAAAAAAGCATCAGTTTTTCCTACAGTCAGTTTCGTTCAATTCATGAAGCCGTTGCTGCTGCGGAAGGTATTGATTTAACAGACTATCTGAAGATGGAACTGCAGGTCGAAGCCGTGTCGAGCGGTGAAAAAGCCGTCCGGGATTTTCGTGACAGCCACTTCCGTAAATTAGGCTTTGGCAAAATTGCGCTGGCACCCAAAGAGCATCGTGGTATCGGTGAAAAGTGAGTTATTGCTGCGATAGTCGCTTTTTCAATAACAGATAGATCCACCACCCCGACAATGCGGCCAGTAAGTGTTTCACACTGTGGCCGCTTATCCACCCGCCAGTCAGTGCAAACACTTCGTTGTCCTGATATTCGGCCAGTTTGGCCAGCCCGTATGACATCAGGGCTGCCAGATAATATCGTCCCCCCGGGCGCTTTTCGTCATACAGCAACAGAATTAAGGGTAAATGCAGAACGGGCAGTAATTGTACCAGGACGTAGGCACTTAAATCGGCAGGGCGATCGCCAGTGCTGGCCTGAACATACCAGTAAATGACCGCCAGCAGTCCGTACACATTGAGCGGAAACAAAAGTTTCTGCCCCAGACTGGGCTGAATATATTCACTCAGGACCAGACAATACAGACTCAGAAACACCAGACAGATTGGCAGGCGGTCCAGCATCAGACTGAAAGGCGCCGGCGAAAGATGGTAATAGGCAGAGCCTAAGGCAGCAGCAATCAGGCCCTGAAAAAACAAAAAATAGGCCGGAGACACTTCCGGTTCAATCACCCGGTCTACATGTTGTCTGCTGATCTGGCTGAGCAGCCGGACTCCCAGGAAGCCGATGAGCGCAAATGGCAGGTTGGTGATGACATTGGCAAAATTTGCAATACCGAAAGCAGCACGCGTATCGGCGTACTGATAGTAATCAGCGGGTTGTGTGATGGGCGATTGAGACAGAATCAGCACTAGCAAAATCAGCGCACTGGTGATCAGCAGGACAGCTTTGAACTTTTCCGTTCGTTGCATCACTAGGTGCCCGTGCTGCTTTCGCTTCATGGCAGCCGATTATTTCTTCATCGCAATTAAGGTGTGAATGTGCCACTGGTGTTTCGTACCGGTGAGGCGTGAAGAAACCTCGTGCCGCTGCTGCCAGGAAACGACATAAAACTGACTGAATAACCGCTCCAGCTCTTGTCTGCTGAGCGTCATGACCTGATCAGAGTTGTCGGTTTCATCTCCATTCATGCCAAGAAAATGACCACAGAATAATCCTCCCGGATATAAGCACTGAACAATCTTTTGCCACACCGCGTAGAAGTCTGGCCTCGGACAAAAGAAGAGTGAAGCACTGGCATTAACAAGGTGGGCCTTTGGGAAACGGTATTCGCTGAAATTGCAGTGCTGAAGATCTAACAGTGGATTGGAAGCCGCAAGCGGATGTGTTGATAATTGTCTCAGGCTTTCAAGGTTACTGTCGAAGGCATAGACCCGGTACTGATTTTCCAGCAAAAAGAAGGTATCCCTGCCGCGACCGCAGCCACAGTCCACAGCCACTTTTCCCCGCAGCTGATCCCCCAGCAACTGATGGGCTTCGATCAGATGAGGGCGAGGCGGTTGCAAAGCTGATGGAGACAGATAAGTTTGCCAGTCAATAGTGGCCATGTTTACCTCGATAATGCTTACTTCGTGGTCATTACAAGTATAAACACGGTCTGAGACGGTCAGCGTTCAATTGTTAGACGGAGTGAAAATCGGCCTAAGAATTTGATCTTACATTACGGATAAACTTTGCTACTATTTGCGCCAGCAGCCCGCGAATCAGCGAGCCCCTAATCAAGAGAGATATCACGATGACGAAATTAACTGCAGACGTTCAGGCAAATGCCGAACTGTTCTTCACTGAATCCAAAGAGGCACAGGTTGTCTACGGTTTGTGTAACGAAGAAGGGGATTGGCTGTCGGTTGATTCCAGTGAATTTGAAGAGTCAGAAGTGATGCCGTTCTGGTCGAACGAAGCTGACGCGAAATTCCACTGTGTGGATGAGTGGGCTGAGTTTCAGGCGACTGAGTTGCCGCTGGATGTTTTCGTTCAAGACTGGATGGTCACCCTTGCCGAAGATGGTGTTCTGGTAGGTCTGAACTGGAACCAGGAACTGGAAGGTGTTGAACTGGAACCTCAGGAAGTGGCCAAACAATACCTGTAAGGTTCAGCATTTTCGTGAAAAACCGCCAAAGTTGGCGGTTTTTTTATAGGTGACAAGTTGATTATCTGCCTGCTATCAACATTCTGATGATTCAGGGTTGCAAAATGAACTGTGTTCAATATTAAATGCAGCCCTCACAAAACCACGGAATGGACAAAACATGAAGAAAAGAAAAACACTGCTCGTTGCGGCAATGGGATTAGTGATGAGTGGCTGCGCGTTGGTTGGATTGCAGGCCGATAAAAATAGCGGTGTACTCGCCCTTTATATGGACATCGATTCGGAAGCAAATCATTCATTGCCTTGTCGTGCAATTGCTTTTCGAATGAAAAAAGTGACCGATGAGAACGGCACTGAAGATATCTGGAGCGCAGAATCATACTTCGATATTGAAAATCAGGCTGCCATTATTACAGGCATTGCAGATGGTAAGTACGTGATTGACAACATGCGTTGCTTTGCAAAAACGCGTCATGTCTTTAATAATTTCGCCCAGTATCTTGATATACCAACATTTGATATCGTGAACATTTATCAGGGTAAAGTGACACTGAGTTCGAAGGCGTTTAAAGCGGGACAGAGTCTTGACAAAGAGAAACGCGTCTATGTTCAGTTGACAGATGCCGGTAGCCTGAAACAGGATAAGCTGACTGATGTACTCCGGGCCAATCCGAGTTTGGCTGGCTGGGAGTTGATAAAAGATTAAAAGAGCAAATTATGACAGACGAAAAACGTTATCAGAAAGGCCTCTCCAGACTCAACGAACTGGATCCTCACGCAGCCGGGCATTTAAAAGAAAGTTTCAAGTCTGTTTGCCCGGAGCTGGCTGACTTTATTATTGCTTTTCCATTCGGTGAAGTGCTTTCCCGTGAAGGGTTGGATTTTCAGACCCGTGAACTGGCGACAATTTCTGCACTGACTGCAATGGGAAATTGTCAGCCGCAGCTGGCGAGTCATATCAAAGGTGCACTTCACATTGGATGTCAGCCGCAACAGATTGTTGAAGTCATTCTGCAAATGGCTGTCTATGCGGGCTTTCCGTCTGCCATCAATGGGATGACAGTAGCCAAAAATGTTTTTGAAGAACTGGGAATCTCATCCGTCCGATAAACAATAACTAGTCTGAAATATTCGCCCGACAGGGCCTGCAAGAAATGTTGAGACATAAAATCTCGCGGCCGGAGCCATGCATTGAACGGTTCCGGCCCTGTTTTTGTTCCGGCTGCCTCAAATCTCCCCTTCGTCTTTTTTCGCCCCCTTCCAAAAAATATCGACGCAGTACATCACATCTTGACATGTACGCGAACTAACACTCTGTTTTTAAAGAGAATGAAACTGAATCGTCATCGTTTTCTCTCCGTGTTGTAACACTGCGCCGTCAGTATATGAGCCCGTTTGTACATCTATGCTGATAATCATCACAACTAGGGAAGAATCATGAGCAAGGCGACGTTCGATCCAAATCGCTATAACAAAAGTGGCAATGAAACCTTTCAGGAAGTTCTGGACAAACATTTGTCCCGCCGTACGGCACTGAAAAGTACATTAGGGCTGGGTGCACTGACGGCGCTGAGCAGTTTCGGACTGGCTGGATGCGGCAGTGACAGCCAGTCAGGTAAATCAGGCGGCAGTACAGATACAGTCAGCCGCAGCGATGTGGTGCTGAATTTTGAGTCGATCCCTGGCGCTTTGCTGGATGCTGTTGCAGTACCAGCAGGTTATCAAGCTCAGGTGCTGGTGCCATGGGGCACGCCATTGAACAGCAAAGCGAATGCCTGGGATAATACCGGGAACAACTCGGCAGATGATCAGGCAAACGCCATGGGGATGCACCATGACGGAATGCATTTTTTCTCTTTGAATGATGCTGCTGATGACGGTCTGTTGTGTATCAACCACGAATATATTGATCAGAATGCCTTGCACCCGAACGGTCCGACCAAAGATGGCGGCACGGGTATGCGGACAAGCGTTGAAGAGATCCGGAAAGAAATCAATGCACACGGTGTCAGTGTTGTGCGTGTGAAACTGAACGGAAACACCTGGCAGATAGTAGACAAGGATCCGTTGAACCGTCGATTTACCGCAGCTACTGTCATGGACATGGCGGGCCCCCTGGCCTTTACGTCTCATCTGGAAACCCGTTTCTCGCCCGATGGCAGCCAGACTCGCGGCACCCTGAATAACTGTGGTAACGGTTACACACCCTGGGGCACATACCTGACCTGTGAAGAGAACTGGCCGGGTTACTTTGTCAACAAAGGCACGAAAACTGAAGATCAGAACCGGATTGGCGTTTCTGGTTCGGGTACGCGTTATGGCTGGGATGATCTGGCGGGCGATGCTGATGAACGTCTGGATGAATTTACCCGGTTTAACGTCACACCATCGGCAGGCAGCGCAGCAGGAGACTACCGGAATGAAGCAAACGGCTTTGGCTATATTGTGGAAATTGACCCTTACAATGCCTATTCACGCGCTGTAAAACGAACTGCACTGGGCCGTTTCCGTCACGAAGGGTGTGCGTTTGGAAAGCTGGAAGAAGGAAAGCCGGTCGTTTTCTACTCGGGCCATGACTCCAAGTTCGAATACATTTATAAATTCGTTTCTGAAGCAGTCTGGGATCCGGCTGATGCGAGTCCGGCGAACCGTCGCGCAGTCGGTGATAAGTACATGGATCACGGAACACTCTATGTCGCGAAATTCTCTGAAGACGGTATCGGGCAATGGCTGCCACTGACGATGGACAGCCCGAAAAAAGACGGCGGCGTATTGGGGGACGACTTTGATTCTCTGGCTGCAATTTTGCTGAACACGCCGGGAGCTGCAGATCTGGTGGGCGCGACACCGATGGATCGTCCGGAATGGACGACGGTTGATCCTTACACCGGTACTGTCTATCTGACACTGACCAATAACTCCAGCCGTAAGGAAGCCAATGCAGCGAACCCGCGTCTGGATAACTATTTTGGTCACATCATCCGTTGGGATGAGGGCAGTGACCAGAATTCATTCAGCTGGGATATTTTCCTGTTCGGAGCGCCGTCCGGTGCAGATGCGGATATCAACCGCTCGGGTCTGACGGATCTGAATATGTTTGCCAGCCCGGATGGCCTGTCGTTCGACGGGCGTGGCATTTTATGGGTGCAAACCGACAATGGTGCTTCGGAAGTGACCAAGTACACCAATGATCAGATGCTGGCAATCGTGCCTTCAGCCATGGTCGATGCACTGGGGAAACAACAGGTGGTCACCAGTGAGAATCAGACCCAACTGAAACGTTTCTTTGTCGGTCCGAATGACTGTGAAGTGACAGGGTTTGCAATCAGTCCGGATTACAAATCAGTCTTCATTAATATTCAGCACCCGGGCAACTGGCCATACTCTGAGAATGCGGCCGAAGAAACACCGGTAGGTGTGACGGTTCGTCCCCGTGCTGCAACGGTTGTGATTCGTCGCAATGACGGTGGTCCGATTGGCGTTTGATGTCTTGAGCTGAATCCGTCTGAGATTTCAATTGAAACCCGCAGCGAGCTGTGGGTTTTTTTATGCTGTCTATAGTTATCAGGCCCGAGTTATCAGGCGCGGCGTGAAGCATCTCTGGCGAGGAGCTTTGGTGCCGATTCAGACTCACTTGTGACGAGGTATCCCCCGGAATGAAACAGAGGGTTTTCAGATGCTTGTTCTTCTCCTGCCCGTATCTTGCTGCCAGTTCGGCGCTGGTTCAGGCTGCAACCTTGAATCCCGGTTGTGTTGTGCTGCTGCACGGGCTGGCAAGAACCGCTCATTCAATGTCCGCGATGTCTGAGGCGCTGAAGCAAGCGGGCTATCAGACAGTGAATGTCGATTATCCTTCAACTCAGATGAATATTCCGGCACTTGCAGAGCGGGTGATACCGGAGGGGGTGTCTCAGTGTGGCCACACGCAGCCGGTTCATTTCGTGACACACTCTATGGGCGGCATACTGGTCCGGCAGTATCTGTCTGTGCATCACTTGCCCGCATTAGGGCGCGTCGTTATGCTCGCACCGCCGAATCAGGGCAGTGAGGTCGTTGACACATTGCGTGACTTTTTCCTGTTTCAGTGGATCTACGGACCGGCGGGGCAACAGTTAGGAACGGATGTCCAGAGCCCGCCGAAGTGCCTTGGTCCTGTCAATTTTGAATTAGGTGTGATTGCCGGAAATCGCAGTATCGACTTTCTGACCTCATGGCCATTGCCGGACCCGCATGATGGCAAAGTGAGTGTCGAAAGTACAAAAGTTGCAGGGATGAAAGCTCATCTTGTCCTGCCGGCAACCCACACATTGATCATGAATGATGACGAAACAATTCAGCAGGCGGTCTATTTTCTTGGACATGGCTTTTTCCTGAACCCGGATATTTCGAATCAAGAAGAACGTTACTGACTGATTCAGAAGATACACAGGTTGTGACGTTAAGCAGGCTGTGACTCGTGAACAGAAGCTGCCTGAGGAAGGGCATCAAATGAGAGGTCATCATGAAAACAATCCTGAAAGTGGTTGCTCTGGTGTTACTGGTGGCTGCCGGTTTTGTTGCTGGCGTGGCCTTCGAACGGTTTCGGTATGAGGACGTATGTCTGGATATGGGAGGCGGCCAGAATCCCGGTGATTACCCCATCTGTGTGATAAAGATTCCATGATTGTTGTTGCGTGACTCATGCCGTCATTGTACAAACAAATTTTTGGAATGTGGGTCGCTTCATGGATGTCATTGAAATTAAAGATTTGTCGCCTTATTTTCAACAGTTAACCGGGTTGCTGCAGGATTGTGTGGATGATGGTGCTTCCATCGGTTTTCTGCCGCCGCTCAGCCGTGTTGATGCTGAAGCATACTGGCAGGATGTTGCACAAGCTTTGGGGGAGCACAGAAAACTTTGGATTGCCTGTGAGGGTGAACAGCTGCTCGGTACGGTTCAGCTGGCATTGTGTGGCAAGGAAAACGGTGCGCACCGTGCAGAAATCGAAAAGCTGATGGTGAACACAAACGCGCGTGGCCGTGGGGCAGGTAAGGCGCTGATGCTGGCTGCAGAAACATATTGTCAGCAAATAGCCCGCCACTTGCTGGTACTGGATACCCGGGAGGGTGACGTCGCCTCATCGCTGTACAGAAAGCTGGGCTATACAGAAGTGGGACGGATTCCACAGTTTGCGTTGAACGCGACGGGTGAACTGGATGCAACGGTCTATTTCTATAAGCTCCTGTCGCAGTAATGTCTGAAAGATAGGCCAATCAGTACGCTTCCTGTGTGAAGATTGTCTGTCAACAGCAGGGGAAGTGTGAACCGGAGTTTTCTCTGATATGACGCTTTGGAATAAAAAATTACCCCATATGAATCATTCGCATAGAAATTGTGAATCAATGTGAGGTGAACGACATAATATCCGGTCTTGAGCGTGATAAATCGGATAAAGGGTTTTCGTAAATGCTTTGGTAGTATATTTTGTGGATATGAGAGTTGAAGTTGTAGGATCGGAAGTCATGTTAGTGCCGGAGAAGCCCAGAGATGAAGTTGAACGGCTGCAGTGTCTGCGTTCGCTGGCAATATTGGATACGGAGCGTGAAGAGCGTTTCGACCGCGTGACCCGACTGGCGCGACGGCTGTTTAATGTCCCGATGTCGACGGTGACTCTGGTCGATGAAAACAGGCAGTGGTTCAAGTCTTGTTACGGTGCTGAACTGACCGAAACCGGACGTGATGTTTCTTTCTGTGGTCATGCCATTTTAGGGGATGAGCCTTTCATCATCACTGATGCCTCCAAAGACGTGCGATTTCATGATAACCCGCTGGTGGTTGGTCCGCCTTTTATTCGTTTCTACGCCGGTGTGCCACTACTGTATCGTGGAAAGTACAAACTGGGGACGCTTTGCATCGTCGATCATCAGCCTAAAATGTTGAATACAGACCAAATTCGGGATTTAATTGATTTGGCAAAAATTGCCGAACAGGAACTGTCGGCGCTGCATGAAGCAACGATTGATGAACTGACTCAGATTTCCAACCGGCGTGGTTTCATCAAACTGGCCTCGGAAAGCCTGCAAAATTGTCAGAAATACGATGAACCGTTTTCTCTGGCTTTCTTTGATCTCAATAAATTCAAGACGATTAATGATCAATGGGGTCATCAGGCCGGCGACCATGCGCTGAAAGATTTCGCAATGCTGATTAGCCAGAGTTTCAGATCTTCCGATTTGTTTGCCCGTGTTGGCGGAGATGAGTTCGTGGTGCTTTATACCGGGATGGAAGAGGAAGAAACCCGGAAAGCGATTCATCGGTTTGAACGGTCTGTAGACGAATTTAACCGCAACCAGCATCGCCCTTATCAGCTGTCATTCAGTGTTGGACTGTACACACTTCCTCCTGGCCGACGTATGAATCTGGAAGATATCTTGGCGAAGGCCGACTCCCGGATGTACCTCAGTAAAAAGAGCTAGCGGGTCCGTTTTCGGATAGAGGCATCTGCGAGCTTCTGAGCCCACGTTCATTTCTTTCACGAATTCAGGCGCATCCGATGCGCTTTGAAGGTCTACCTGCACTCACTTTTCCCGTTCTGCAATGCATCCAGAAATGCAACTTTGCGCTTACCCACAGATATGCAACCTCAAACGCATCATTGCGTGAAACGCCGTTCATCTCTGCCTATGATGTCAGGCAACAAGAAATATATCTTCAGGCGCGTGACTTGACTGTCAGGAGCGGTAGCGTGTTTGCGGGGATGCATCCATTGGACTGGTCACGCCTGAGTGATGCACACCGGCAACATGAGTGTAAATCTGTGTGGTAGATATGTCTGAGTGACCAAGCAGTTCCTGAATGCTTCGCAGATCAGTTCCGGCTTCTAACAGCCGTGTCGCAAATGAATGCCGAAAAGTGTGGCATCCGGCTTTTTTATAGATGCCTACCGTTCGAATTGCCAGGTTCACATGTCGCTGAATCTGGCGGGTACTGATATGGTGCCGCATTCTTTTGCCTGATCTCGGATCCTGACTGAGATGCAATGCTGGAAACAGGAACTGCCAACCCGTACTTTTGGACGCGGACGGATACTTTTTGCCAAAGCAAATGGCATGTACACTTCCCCAAAACCGTTTGCTAAATCTTGCTGGTGGCGTTGTGCCACCCCTAGAATCTGCCTGGACAAGATTTCATGCAAACTTTTGGGAAGCAGGGTTTGGCGATCTTTATCTCCTTTCCCAGTTCTGACAGTGAAGGCACTGCTGGTGAAGTCGATGTCCTGAACTCTCAATCGCATTGCTTCGCTGACACGTAAGCCGCTACCGTACATGAGCTGTGCCGCCAACTGATAGGGTTGGGAAATCTCTTGAATAATACTGATGGCTTCATCATGTGAAAACACAACGGGTAAGCGTACTTTCGGTGCCGCTCGTTTGAATGATAATTGCTCTGTGTTGAGCTGAAGATATTCCCGGCACAGAAAAATTAACGCATTGAACGCAGTTTTTTGTGTACTCGTAGCCACATTTGCCTGTAACACTAAATGCTCGAGAAAAACCGGAATATCTTCAGGACGAATGTGATCACGTCGTTGATAGCGATGGAACAGAACAAATCGGCGAATCCAGTGCAGATAAGTCTTTTCCGTGGAATAAGACAGTCCCCGTAACCGGATAAAAGCACGCAGCTGGTGAAGAAATTTACCTGAAGGTTGTTTAATCGGTGGTGGTATGTCGGTCATCATTTCACAAAAACAGTTGAACAGAACCGGGACTATAGTCTGTCGCTTTTTCAGTTCCGAATCACAAGTCGCTGATTTTCGATGTGATGAGTAGAAATCATGAAACGCTAGACAGAACAGTTACATAAAATTGTATACATAGATTAGATAGACGACATGATGTCGTTGAATAAAATGTTATAACTCTCCGTGGTATGGATGAAAAATGAATATTGAAGTAACAGATAATCCAAATAAAAATGACCTTGAAGTAATAAGTAAAGGTATTCAGTCGTTTAATCAACAACATATGCCAGATGAAGTTGTGTTCGAGCCTGATACAAAATTTGCGGCATTTGCGAAAGATGAAAATGGCAAAGTTCTAGGTGGTATTAGAGCAACAGGTTTCTGGAATTATTGCATCCTTGAGCTGCTTTGGCTTTCAGTGGAAACTCGAGGTAAAGGTGTAGGGAATAAGCTTATGGACGCCGCAGAACATTTTGCTAAAGAAAAAGGCTTTCAATACATACGTACGGAAACTCTTAGCTTTCAGGCTAAACCGTTCTATGAAAAACGTGGGTACAAAGTTTTTGGTGAGCTGCCCGATTATCCAAAAGGTCACACGACATACTGCCTTGTAAAAGAGTTATAACAAAGCGTTTAAGACAGATTCCCAACGCATGGCATTTTTCATTCCATCGTTGGGTTTCGTGTTTAGGGTGGTATGGTTAGGTTTCGTGGTGGCGTTGCTCACTACTTAACGCGGCGTTAGCTCTTATTTTAGTTCAGCGGGATGTTGCGTACTTTCGAATGAACTCTTAGCTACACACTTTCATTAATGGACTTACAAGCAGATAAACGTTGGTCTTTTAAGAGTCGGCGCTCATAGTGTACAAATTGACGTTTTTTCAGCCTTCGCTCATTTCGGTAGCGTCGCTCAATTTGGTAAAGACCGTCGACGAATACGGTATCTGCGATGCAAGGGATTTTAATTTTGTCGGTCATAACAATACCCCAATATCACTGGGTGGGTTAAACATCTCAAAATGTTGGTTGCCAATAAATCTCAGACTTCAACAATTGGCTTCACTATTGTGAACTAGACATACTGACCGAGTTTCGCGTCAAAAAAATTCATTTTAGGAATGCATTGGTTTTCATGTTTGTTGAAGCTGATTACAATGCAGAGCGTTTTGCAGTTCTTTGCCAAGCAAAGCAAGGTGAATTAAGCAGCTAACAAAGCGTTAAAGAGGGATTGCAAACGCGTGGCATTTTCGGTTCCAATAGGGTTTTGTGGTTAAGGCGGTTCCATTGGCATTCGAGTGGCGTTTGCAACCCCTTAACGCGACGTAAAGTGTCAATATGGATTCGTACTCTGAATTACTAGACTACATAGTTTCTCTGGATTCTAAATATCAAGAGGTATGGGATAGTGAAGAGAATTACCATCGAAATGAAGATGGTGATTCTACAATGTGTGGAGTGTTGTCAGAGTTTGGACAATATTTACAAGATCACCAAAGCCTGGAATCACTTCCTTACTTGGAGCCATTATTTCAATTTATTGAGGCTGAAGCAGATTCCCAATCGGATCTGGGGGGCTCAATCAGAGTCTGTTTTCTAGAGAATTTGAGCCATACAGAGGCAGGTAAAAAACTAGAAAAATACATGGGTAAGCGTACATTTCATTACTACAACGGAGGCACCTTCCCGTGGAACACTTAACAAGCAAAGGCAGCATCGCCCTTCGGGCTGGACGCGCTAACGCGCGCCGCTGCTTTGGGCGTTAGGCAATTGGAGATAATATGAACAAGAAGCACCTGAAAAGGTTTGAAGAATTAGAACAACAGTCTGAAGTTGTGTTATCTACAAAAAGGATGGGTACGGGAACTTACTCGCAAGGTGTTGAGTATGTGGATCAGAACACACTAGATGAGTGGCGCATCAAAGTTAAAAGCTTGATCGCCAACAGTTGTGGTAAAGATTCAGAGCATTACTCTGAGTTTGTTGCCGGTGAAAATCCAACTTCATTTGAGTCAAACCTTTCCGTATTTAAACGGCTAAAAGCAATTTTTAATGCTGCTTGTGATGACTTTGAAGGTGGCTACCTGATATCGGTGAGAACCTTGGTTCAAGCGGAAGTGTTTGATAGTGAATTAGAACAAGCTACTGAACTATTAACATCAAATTATCCAACCGCAAGTGCTGTTATCCCGGTATCGTTTTAGAGACTAGCTTAAGAGAACTATGCGATAGAAATAATATCCCTCATGGGAAGATGGACAAAATGAATGCTGATTTAACCAAAGCTGGCATTTATAACTCACTACAACAAAAACGAATTACAGCTATTGCAGGTATTAGAAATAGTGCTGCACATGGCAATCACGATGAGTTTTCTCGTGACGATGTAAGAGTAATGATATCTGATATCGAAAGATTTCTACTAACGTACTTGTTGGAATAATTGCCTAACAAAGCATTTAAGAGTGATTCCCAACGCATGGCATTTTTCATTCCATCGTTGGGTTTTGTGTTTACGGTGGTATGGGTACGTGTTGGTGGTAGCGTTGCTCACACCTTAATGTGGCGTTAGGGTTCTCTCAACAATCGAGGTTACAAATGGAAAGCAAAGTAATCGGAAAATTAAAGGTTCATGCTGAAATTGATGAATGGTATGAAAGTGAAACGATTTCAATCCCTTTGCTTGGTGGGCACAAGCTATCATTCACTATCGAAGATATCGACGAAGATGAGAGCCCAGATGAGTTTGAGGAAGCAATATCGAATTTTATGGGCCTTGACGAATCATTAAAGTCTGAGATTGAACCCTACGTATATAAAAACTATCTTGATTTCAAGGAAGCCGTTGGTGATGAGTACTGTCCTCCCAACATACTCAATCCAGCAGGTGTGTGGCAGTATGTCTACCCGAGTTACGTTAGTGTTTCACGTAGGCCTTATGGCAACAAGGAAGTATACGTTTTACTGCTTGCTGAATGTGAATGGGAGCCTGAGCATGGATTACAAATAGTATTTCACAAAGGTAAAACCCTTAATCGGGTAAGCGCTCAAGATGGTCACCTGACACACTCAGACGCATATGCCTTACCTGAGGAACAGGATCGCATATGCTAAACCCTAACAAGTCATTTAAACGGACGTAATAACGCTGGCTTTGCTCCTCCGTCGCTTAGTATAGCCTGCAATTTTGCGCCGCTTAATGAAGCGTTAGCTGTACTGAGAAAGTTCATGGATAGGGTCGAGATTGAAGAATATTTAAAGCTACTTGATGGTAGAGGATCTGATAATGAATTCTCAGTAGTTAAGGAGCTTTCTTGCCTGGGTATGGAATTCCCGAAACTGCTTCTGGAAAAGTACCGTGGTTCGAAAAAGTGGGGGGAGCGGGCTTCTTGTTTATATCACGCATCTAAGTATGTTGTTTCAAGTCCGCATGCATTTGAGCTTGGCATTGAGGCTCTAGGTGATAAATCTAAAGTGGTTAGGTATCGTGCGTGTCTCTTGCTGGCCATGGCGCAAAAGTCGGAGGCTATAAAACCACTCGGGGCATTAATTACCAATTCCGAATCATCAGATGACGCAAAGGCAGCAATTGATGCAATCGAGCATAAAAATCATCACTATATTGCTGATCGAGATCACTCGGGTATGGCAACTCTGAATGTCGAGCAAAAATACAGCTAATAAGCCTGTCAACTACGCGCCTGCGGCGCCGGACGCGCGCCGGTTATTGGGGCGTTAGGTTTCACTGTACATACAAATCTCATTGATACTGTTCTTATATACAGTATTTGTGCTACTATGCAGAGCAATTAATATAGTGGTTAGGTAACAAAATGAAAGAGTTTAAACTTGAAAATGATGTAATTATTCGATATCACGACTTTTCTGGCGATGAAATACCAATTATTTTCATTCATGGTCTTGGATGTGCATCTTCATTTGATTATCCACAAGTAGTTTCAATGGGTAGCTTAGTTAATCATAGGCGTATACTAGTCGATTTGGTCGGCTCTGGATACAGCGATAAGCCTGAGTGGTTTGATTATACAATAGCTAATCATGCTAAATATCTCGAAGAATTATTAAGTTATTTGAGCTTAGATAATATTGTGATCTTTGGTCACAGCATGGGGGGAGCGGTATCTATTGCATTAGCTGAACGTGTAAAAGATAAAGTTAAGGCTATTATTTTAAGTGAGGCAAATCTTGATGCTGGCGGCGGATTTTTTAGTAAACAAATCGCAAGTTATAGTGAAAGTGATTTTATAAAGTTTGGGTATGCAAAAACTCTTCGAGAGAGTGTTGTAAGTGGTAATACTGAATGGGCTGCTGGACTATCAAATAGTTCACCTATAGCCATTCACCGAAATGCAGTATCTCTGATAAAAGGTCAAACACCAAGTTGGCGTCAAATATATTATTCACTGGATACTGTTAAAACATATATTTATGGAAGTGAAAGTTTACCTGACCCAGATTATGACGAGTTGGCTAGGCATAAAATTAACGTTGCAGTTGTAGCTAATGCAGGACATTCAATGGCATGGGAGAATCCAGAAGGATTGGCGTTAGTAGTTGAGAAGTATATTAAATAACCTAACAAACGCTTCAAGACGGATTCGAAAATCTCGGCGGTTTTGGTTTGATTTGGTTTTTGGGTTTACGGTGCAATAATTGATTGTTGTGGTAGCGTTACTCACCACTTAATCGGGCGTTATATTTTTTCGAAAAATTCCATCGAAACTTAGTTAAAAATCTAATAACTTTAATCCACCTCAGTTCGATTTGTGATGACATTTGAGTAATGATGGATGGTGAGGAATTTGTTCAATTAGTAAAAGAAGAAGCTAGAGATTTCTCTATAGATTGGTCTGACGGGAGTCAGGTATCTCAAGCGATGCTCAAACATGGTTATCAAATCTGTTTTTAAGTGAGCAGTTATTTGTGCGTGAGATTGTTACTGAAGCAATAGATCATAGTTTGTTCCAATTGTTAGAAATAATGGATGGTGTGCATACTAAGAATCAATTACCAATAGAAGCCTCGTGTTGTAACGAGAAGATCTCTGGTGAAGGAATGCCACAGTTGCATGATTTGTACGCAAGAAAAATATAACAAAGCAATCAAGGTGATGCGTTACACTCGGCGATTTTAGTATGGAGTGTGGTGTGCTTTGTTGGTTCAGTGGGGCACAGATTTTCGCAGCCGTTATAAGCCTTAAGGTACTACATAGGATATTGAACATTGGAAAATGCAGAGAAACAAAAAGGACCTGGTTGTCTTGGATTTGTAATTGGTGGAATGTCATTCATCCCCTTGATTGGCGTTTTATTTGGGATTGTAGCAATCATCTGGGGCTTCAAAGCGAAAAGTACAAAACTTAAAGTAGTCGGTCTTTGTGGTATTAGTTTTACTTTTATCTTGTATGGGACTCTTGGGTACTTTGGTTTTGTACAAGAAGGAGGAGTATACGATGATCTACGCTTTAAGTTAGTAAAGGTACAATTGACTAATTCAGTACAAGCTATTGAACTATACAAAGTTCAACATGGCGTATATCCGCCATCATTGGAAGTACTACAAGAATCCTTGCCAGAAGGCAGTTTGGTATCTCTAAACGATGCAGCACAGGTGAGCATTTCCGGAGAGAAGCTGTATTACTATATTGTTATTGATGAAAATTATTATCATATTCGATCATATGGAAGAGACGGAATAATCAATACATTGGATGATATTCTGCCAACACCTATAGAAAAAGTAGGACTAGTCGCCGACTATCAAATAGAAAACGGCTTATAACAAAGCATTTAAGAGAGATTCGCAACGCTTGGCATTTTCAGTTCTAGGTTGGGTTTAGTGTTTACGGTGGTATGGTTTAGGTTGGGTGGTAGCGTTGCTCACACCTTAATGCGGCGTTATATTTTTTAGGGAAAAATCGATGAATATAAAAAGGATATGTTTTTTATCTGTATGTTTGATAAGTAGTTCTTTCACATTTGCTACTGAAAACACAATAGAAACCACAGTTCCCGCATGTGATTACACGAGGCTAACCATTAACGTGCCTTCGACAGTCAAACTGATTGCGAGTGGTGATTCGTCTGGTACTGTGAAAGGTGCCACTAAAGAACTGAACGCTTTGAAATACACCTGCTTTAACGGAAAGTTTGAAATTAGTACTAAAGATACGGTCGCAATCAAAGAAGGTTTTGTTTTTGAGTTAACCAATGGTTCAGTGTCTAGTCTAACCTTAAATGGCGCGCAAACGGTCGACATTACAAATTTGGCAGCTAAAAGTTTTACTCTTGTAGTAAATGGAGCTGGTACATCAAATTTGTTTGGCAGAGTTGACGATTTCGATGTTGCCCTCAATGGTGCAGCTCAAGTGGAAGCTACATTGCTAGAGTCTCAAACGGGCAAAATTAAAGTTAATGGTTCAGGCTTAGTTCGACTGAATGTTTCTTCCGAACTAACTGGAAAGGTAAATGGTTCAGGTCGTATTGAGTATTTAGGGACTCCACAAACTATTGATACAAAAATAAATGGCAGTGGCTCGATATCAACAATACTGGTGTCACCAAAAATATAACAAGGAGCCAACGCAATTGACTACAAAGTTACGAGAGTGCTGAACATACACAGCTAGCAAAGCGTTTAAGTGGGAATCGGTACGCGTGGTATTCTTGTGATGCGTTTGGTTAAATGTTTAAGGTGCAATGCAGAAGCTTCGGTATTGCGTTGCTCACCCCTAAATAGGGCGTTAAGTTGTAAGGAGTTTTGATGAACGGTAAGTGTCTATGTGGCGAAATTCAGTTCGAAGTAAATGGCGGTTGCACCAATATCTATCAATGTCATTGTTCATTATGTAGAAGAGTGACAGGCTCTAACTCCAATTCGGCAGTGCTTGTGGAAAGTAATAGTTTTAAGTGGCTCTCTGGTACTGACAAAATAACATCTTTTATCAAGGAGTCCGGATACAGATCAGAGTTTTGCGCTAAATGCGGCAGTCCAGTCCCCAACGAATTAAAAAACAAAAGTGGCTATTGGGTTCCTGTAGGATTACTCGATAAAACTATGCACTTGAAGGTATCTGCCCATCTGTGTGTTAGCTCTAAAGCGGAGTGGGATGAAATTGGTGACGATGGTCTCCAATATTGAATCACTTAACAAAGCATTGCAACGGAGTAGCTGTTGAATGCGGCGCTAGGTGTTCAAGTGAAAGTCCAGTGTGGAACTGGACTTAAGAAAGTTAGTACTATTTACAGTGATTTATCGGTAGAAACTTTAGGTCAGACGGGACGAGTTGCGATTCACTATTTACTAGTTTGATTCCAACTATGTCGTAACGTTTGTTTGCTTCTGGCGTAAATTCAAACGCATAAGAGGTAACATGGGTTTCGGATGTATAAGTAGCGTAACTTTTGACCAGAATTATTAGGCGCTTGTTTTCTTTCAATTGAACAATTTTTTCTTTCGGATCTAACAAGGCACCACCGACAAGGCCAATCTGTTGCTCAGAGTCAAAATCACATTCGGACTGTAATACGGAATAACCGTGAGCATGGTTGTATTTATGATCACCATGCATACGTAAGAAGGGACTGTTTTCATTTATGTTTTGAGGGCTGTATGTTGTTGCGCATCCACTTGTCAAAACGAAAAAAGATAGAATTAGCTTTTTCACGATATGTTTTCTGTATTATTAAAAGGTTAATGATAATTATTTCAATTTATGAAATCAACTGAAATCTATCAAATGGTTTTTCACACATAACAAAGCGTTTAAGAGGGACTCTTAGTGCCGGGAGGTTTTGTGTTATATTTGGTTTAAGTGTCTGTAGTACAATGGTTTCATTTGCACGGCATAGCGTTGTCGCAGTGAAAGCGGCGTTGGAACAGAAGTTAATTTGAAATAGATTCAGGAAACAAAATGAAAAAATATGTATTTGCTTTAACTTTGCTGACAGGGCTTGTTGGCACTTATCCTGTATCAGCAAGTCAACCATCTCATGATTTGGGGTATTGCATGAATGACAACATGACTGGTGAAGAGAGGAAGATGCTTGCAAAGTGGATATTTTTTTCCATGTCAGAGTACCCGGAAATTAAGCCTTACGCAAATGTCATAGAATTAGATAAAGAGAACGCCAATAAGTATGCAGCTGAACTAATAACCAGGCTTTTGACAAAGGATTGCGTAAATGAAGCAAAAATTGCGATTCAGCACGAAGGGAAGCTTGCTATACAAGGTGCATTCCAATTGGTTGGCAGTGCTGCTGTTGAAGAATTGTCAACGAATAGCGACGTGATTCGATCCATGTCTGGTTTTGGAAAATATCTAGATCAAACTAAATTCGATTCAATTTTATCTGAGTAAATTTCAAGTGAATTCAGTAAAAACCTCACAAGATATTTAAGGTGGCCCTGGATTATTCCTTTTCGTTTGAAGTTCGGTGTGTTTTTGGGGTTTAGTGTGGCGTTTGATTGCAGGTGTTAGATTCAAGGGATAGGCATGTTCAATAAATCACAAAAGCGTGAAACCTATCGAGTGCTTGGGTTAGCTGCAATGTGCTCTGGTGGTAGCGAATATAAGGTGTCTTGGGCTATTTACCTATTGGAGCAAGGTATCGAAACAGAACATCTTGCTATATTGGCCTCTCTTTTAAAGCCAGTAAATGAATTTGAAGCTGAAGCTTATTTTAATACTGTTCTTAATGAACTCGGTATTGTACGGCCAAATGAGGAAGCTGCTTTAGAGGGGTACGCGAAGGTCTTAGCACAGGCTGTCGTTGATGGTGCCTTAGCTCCAGAAGACGGCGTCTCTCAAATTTATGCGGTAAATGTTCAGTTGGATTATCCGGGAACACTTTCTGAATATACGTCACTTGAAGATAAATGGTATTGCGAACATATTCACGGTTGGTCAGCGCAACATAGAAGAAGTGAAATAATCAATGCGTGCAAAGAAACAATTGACGTGTTGAATTACCCAGAACTCTTTAAAGACTAATAAAGCGTTTAAAAATGATTCCAAATGTTTGGCATTTTGAATAAGAGTTGGCTTTAATGTTTACTGCACAATGGATTCGGTTGGAAGGTTGCGTTGTTCACACTGAAACGCAGTGTTAGACCCCCTCACAAACATTTATCATGGAGCCATACTATGAATAACTACCAAAACAGCATACTTCTCTCTGTACCTGTCTCTCATGTTTACGATGCCTTGACCACGCAGCGCGGCATATCTGAATGGTGGACTCCTTCTTGCGAGGTAGGCACTACCGTCGGAGAACTGATAACGATAAGGTTTGGTGAAACGTTCAAAGTGATGCGTATTGAGTCCCTGCGACCTCAATCGGAGGTTTGTTGGAGTGTTATAGACGCGCAATTAGTTGTTCCCGGTTTGACACGAACGGACGAATGGATAGGGACAACAATCGTATTCCAACTTTCAAGTCCATCCGAATCCACTACGCGTTTGGATTTAGAGCATCTCGGTCTGACCCCACAAATTGAGTGTTTCGAAGTTTGCAGTCAAGGCTGGACTCACTTTCTGGCAAGTCTTAAAAATTACCTGGAGACAGGTAAGGGGATGCCTTATACCGAGCCTTCGGCTGAATAAGTTGCCGATTAGCTCAGTGTGAGGCTTCTTTGATTACATTCTTAAAATCAGGATATTGTATGAAGCGTTTTTTGGGCGTATCTCTTTTGATCTTGCCTTTTGTGGTAAACGCAAAAACCACGGTTGTTTTGGATTCGTCTCGAGAGCGTTCCATTCCAGTTGAAATTGAGTTTCCTAAAAATACTGATAACTGTACTCCCTTAAATCGATGCAATGTTGCTTTTATCAGTGCTGGAAATCGCGTTCCGTTTACAAAGTATAAATTCGTCTCTGAGACATTGAATCGTTTGGGGTATATGACGGTTGCAGTAGATCATGAACTTCCAACTGATCCGCCATTATCGAGAACGGGTGATTTGTATCAGACTCGTATCGAGAACTGGGAGCGAGGGGCAGACACATTGGACTTCCTCCAGCGTGAGCTGGGTATGCGTTTTCCGTCTTTTGACTTCAACAAGCTCACCTTGGTTGGGCATTCGAATGGAGGCGATATCTCGACATGGTTAAGCAATGGAAATAAAAAATATATTTATCAACTAATTACATTAGACCATATGAGAGTCACTTTACCGAAAACGGACAAGATGAAAGTTCTTTCGGTGAGAGCGTCAGAATATCCAACGAAGTCAGGTGTCTTGCCGACCGAAGCAGAACAACAGACGTATGGCAGCTGTATTGTTGAGATTCCAGCGTCGAAGCATATGGATCTAACCGACTATGGTTTGAGTGCGGTTCAACAAAAAACGATTAATATCATTTCTGGCTTTGTGAAAGGGTTAACTTGCGCTGACTTGAGAACAGAAGTCTGACAGACTGTTCAAGAGGCGTCACAACGCGGGGTCTTTGACTGTGCGTTGGTTGAAATGTCTAAGATGGTTTTCGGAGGCTTGGCTACTGTGTCGCTTTCCATTTAACATGTGTGATGTGTCGTTAGGATGATATGCAAAAATTTTTATTTTTAGGCGGGCTTTTATTTATGCCTTTGGTGCAAGCGAAGTCTATTGAAGGTTGCTATCTGACAAGTGAGAAAATAACCAGTTTTGTCTCTGAAGAAACAGAAATGAAGTCAACGTATTTAAAGATTTCAAAGGCCGCTGATGACTTTTGGGTGGAAGGGGTCATTTTGGGGGCAAACTTTCATGTTTGCTATCTAGGCTCTCCTATTGAAGGTAGTGAAGGGCCACTACAAATGAGACGAGTCGATAACAAGCTTGTCTATAGTCAACATGAGGTTGAATATGGTATCAGCTGCGACCTTGAAATATCATTTCATAACAATAGCCTAACTATAAGCGACTCAAACGACCATTGTGCACGGCACGTATTTTACTGTGGTGCGCGTGTTGGTTTAGATCACGTGGAACTGCCAAAAGTCGTACAGAACTGTCCGGATACCGACAAATAACAAACAACTATAGCGACCGTAGCCAAAAACATGAAGGCGACACCGATGAACGCTGCTCATTGTTCGTGATGTCGCCTTGCTGAGGAAGGCAATTTAGATGACGTTGTGATGTTGTTTTTTCAGATGAATCGCCCCACAAAAGACCTCAAGACCGGCTTTTAGTTGGCTGGTAATTTCCTCGTTTTCCATCACACCATCGGCATCGAGTTCGGTGCCTAATAAAGGGACTGAAACGCTCGCTTTTTCAATCACATCACCCGACATGGTGGCAAGCACTTCCTTTAACGCTTGCTGTGCATGTTGTGCCCGGGGTGATGTATTCACCAGCATGATTGGCTTATAGGGAAAGGACACGCCGCTGACCAGCCAATCGAGCGCGTTTTTCATCGGGCCGCTGATGCCATGCGCATATTCCGGACTTGCGATAATCAGGCCATCCGCAACACTCAAAGCTTTGTTCAGCGCTTCTAAGGCCGGGATGTGTTCATCTTCACGATCCGGGTTAAACAGCGGCAACTCGCTGATAGAACCTATCATGATGTCGACATGACTTGGTGCCAGCCGTTGGAGTGCTGTGATTGCCGTGGTGTTATATGAGGTTTTCCGCAAACTTCCGGACAAAGCCAGTATTTTGATGTTTTCCATGGTGTACGACACTTCCTGTTGAAAGATTTGTTCAGTTCAGAAATTGCAGTTTATTGCACCGCTAAGCTGTTCATATTTGTTAGTACAATGGTTTCGGGTTGAAAGTGAGTACTTTCTTGTAAATATGTCGCTTCATCACGTTTGATCAGAAGAAATCCGGGAATTGAGACAATTTCAATGAACGGAATAAGCATCTGAGGACCCAGTCTGTCTGGGTTCGCCTTCACCATGAAATAATACTGCTGATTTGGCTCAACAATGAGCTCATAAGTCATTTTTTGCGTGGTTGAATCCGCTTTGACAGATATCGTATGTTTTCCCGGACTGATTGGCACCTCTGCATAATGGCTTGTACCCAGTTTTAAGATACTCTGATCATCGACATAGAAAATCGCGTTCATGCCCGCAGCATTCAGCTCTTCAACCCGATATAAGTGTATCGTTCCATCATTTTCTGAGATTTGATGGCGATATTGTGTAATCCCTGTACATCCGAACATCATCAGACTCATCAGGAACAAGCATAGTTTTTTCATTTTTATTTCTCTTTATGTTGTTAATCTGCTCAGGAAGAAGAATGCCTTCCTGCGATGTATTTCTTTGTTGATACTGTGTATTCATTTTGACCTCAAGAGGGGCGGCCCAGCCTTCGTTCTGGGAAGGGACAAGATACACTTGAAAATCACTGTCTTCCTCAAATGAATACATCCGCTCGTCGGTGTCGTCGAGCAGTTCTGAGCTGAATATCATGTACTCGCCAACCCGGTGAACAATGCCTCAGTCTGGTTTCTGAATATGGAGATGTTCAGAATGAAAGATTACGAATTGCCAAGCCCAACGTTTCTTTTTTCCATATAGCTGGCTAAAGCAATTGCTTCAGGAGTTTTGCTTTCACTCAGCGCCAGGTAAACACCTTGCTGATCTTCTTTTTTCCGGTGCTGGCCCAGTTTCTCTTTTGCCTGAATGTCATCAACCACAATTTTAAAACCAACAATTGCCTGTCTTAATTTGTTCTGAAATTCATCAGGCATGATGTCTCTGTTTGCATCTAACTCAGGCTCATGTCTGGCGATCATCACCTGCAGTAGTTGCTCCGTTTGAGCATCATCTAATAACTGAATCGTGCCATAACAATGCACCGCAGCGTAATTCCATGTAGGGACCGCGGGGGTATGATGATACCAGGTTGGGGAAATATAAACATGAGGTCCGCTGAATACGATCAGCACCCGTTCGTTTTCCAGTGTTTTCCAGTGATCATTCGCTTTCGCAAAATGACCATACAGAACGCCCATTTCCGCCTCTTTTTCCTCAAATACAAAAGGAAGGTGTGTTGCATCCAAGTTTGATGATACGAGCAAACCGAAGTTGTGCTCTGAGATAAATGCTGAGACAGCAGTTTTGTCATGCATGAGCATGTTTTTGGGAATATACATCGGACTCCTTTCCTGCGATATCCAATAAAGAACTATGATCAAATGGCTTCGATACAATGCTGAAGGTTTTGCATCAGACAGATGTTTTGTTGTTCTGAGCATAGCTTTTATATAGTGAGATTGCAGTAACTGGCAGTAAGATTCGGCAGACCTGTATAGAGAATGCTGTATCGATGTTGATTGTGACTCAAAACATATATCCCAGCCAGTCAATATGGCCGGATGGCCATTCCAGACCGCTGACAGGCTGTATTAAGAGTTCATTCAGGGGCTCAAAACCGATCCCGTAGTTTTGATGTTCATGGAGTCTGAGCCAGCTGTGATGTGCGGTGACCTGCTGAAAGCCATGCCGGCAGTAAAAATGGGTGTGTTCAGACATCAGCATCAGGAAATCCACATCTCTGGTTTTTGCATACGCAGACAAGGTCGCTAACATGGATGAACCGATACCTTGTCCACGGGCATGTTCACTGACGCAGAAGTCAATGACGCCCAGTATTTTCAAGACAGCATCGCCAACCCGGATGACACGATAATCCAGTCCCATGTGCCCGATGAGTTGTTCACCAGAATAAGTAAGCATCCGCGAATGTGGCAGTTGTTTGAAGTAGGAACGATTAACCTGATGATCCTGAAATGCAGCGTTTCTGAGCAATTGAATCGCTGCATGCGTTTCAGGGGGGATATCTATTTCTGCAATAATTTTCAACGAATTGTCCTATGTCTTATTTGACGTTGGGTTCAGTGAAGGGCAAAAGACTTTTGGTGTGATGCATGCTGAATGGAGAACCAAATCGTTTTATGATCATCAATTTGGCTCTCCTGAGTATTGAAAGACAGTAAATTTAATTATATGTCCGTACGATGAACGCTGAATCTTTGTAGTTTGTGGCGTTGCAATTGTAGTTATCGGCAGGATAAGCAATCATCACATTCTTCCCGGCCATTTGCGCGGAAAGCAGTGCGGCATATCTTTCTTTGGTGCCCACATCGCTCAGTACACCTAAACGTCGCCAGATACCACTCTGCTGATAAAGGACGATACTTCCTTCAATCTGAATATTTTGGATTGGAGCGGCCGGGCAGTCAGTTCTTGCTATCACACTCTGGCTGAATAACACACTAGTAAGCAGAGAAATTATGGGGATTATTTTCATGAATAAATCCTTCAAAAAAATTGAATTATTGATTTTTCTTGGATGTTATGACTTTGGGAAAGCGAAAATACCTTTGATGGAGCATTTCCACCAGCCGGTATTTTCTGTTTGCTCAAACCTTAAGTTTCCCTGAAAGTTTTTGGTTGCCATCATCGTGAGGAGCAGAGAATACAACTCTTTATAGTTCGGATTTTGTTTGGATAGTCTTGCGCCTTTATCCTGATTGCATCCAGGCAGTGAGCCAGGCTGAAATTCGATGTATAAACCGTCGCCAGCATCATGATAAAACCCTGTCGGATATAGTGTTGCTATACGTGGTCCTGTTTCAATTTCAGCACTGGCGTTGACTGAAAAAAGAAACAGGAGTGATGCAAGAAGTGAGCGTTTCATTTTCGCCTCTGTGAATTAATGTGACTAAATGAGAAGAAATTGGAGTGAATAACACAAAAAAATAACCGACGTATTATGTGTCATCATTTTTTATATGGCGAGGAAATTATATTTGTTTTTGATTATCACTCGTACGAACAATGTGTAAGTCAGTTTAATTTCAGTGTGCAATGAGTACTGCAGAGTCAATGTAATCTCATTCAAGCCGTATCATCGCCAGTCTGTAAAAGTCCAGCGCACGGCGTTTTTGTTGTACGGTGGGTCGTTTGTCATTGCAGTAAACCCAGTAGCAGGATTTTAAAATTTCGGTGATTGCTTCGGGTTGTAACCAGGAAGGTGTTGCCAGTCCGGTGAGTTCCAGCAGCAAAAAGCAGAGCTCATGATGAAATGGCACAATGAAAAAAGCACGGTATGCTTTTTTGAGGGCTTTATTGGCCAGATTTTGCTGGCGGTATTGTTGTGCCTGCTTGACTAATGTACTCCCTAATTTCAGTCGCTGATAAATTTCATCTTTAAAACCATTCAGCAATTCAATCTGGCTGAGCATCAGTCCTTCATCTTCAGCCCGGCCACAAATTTGACGGGCTGTAGCCATGGACATCTCATACATATCGGGCATGCCGCAAAAACCGTACATACGGGCAAGATTCAGTGCGGTGTAAAAGTCATCAGTTTGTTCGTGCTCCGTTCCAATCTGATTCGCGATGCTGTAACAGTTCTGAATTTCCCCGCGTAAACAGGCCAGGATGGCCAGACCAACCAGTAAACTGGGGTGATTGGCCAGATTCTTGTCTTCTTTACTGGCTTTTTGATTCAGGCGAACTAACGCATTACGTGCATCATTCACCAGTTTTGAACGTTGCTGCACATCCTTGGTATAGATACTGGCTAACAGCAAGGAAATGGATGTATTCACGTCTACGCCATAACTGTACAAACTGGTATCGCGGACTTTATCGGTAAAACGCTGATAGCCGGAAGCCGCATTTTCATGCTCCTGCTGAGTGGCATACAGGTTCGCAATGATCAGTTCACGGACCGGGTTGGCAGGGTTAATTTTGTGCAGCTGTAAAAAGTGCTGCAGTGCCTGAGGCAGTTCTTCTTTGCGGATCAGACAGTTGGCCAGGCACTGTTTGGCTTTGGGGTGATGGGGATGTTTCAGCAGGATGTCCTGAAATACTTCTTCAGCTTGTTTGAGTTCCCCTAATCCCTGAAGGGCGTTGCCAAAGCCTATCATGGGCCAGACATGCTGGGTTTCCTGACATGCCTTCTGATAAAAATCTTTGGCTTCCTGATGGCGCTGTAAGCGTAACAGGCAATCGCCGTGAATCCGGCCGACATAGCCTTTGTATTTCGGATACTGATGCGTGAGATCAGTCCCCAGTGTGATGGCCTCCGCATAGTGTTTTTGCTCAACGGCGGTCAGTAAAGGGTTCAAAGCCATTTTTCGCTCCAGAACATATTCGATCCGGGAAATGAAATCGTGAAAGCGAAATGGCTTAATCAGATAATCATCGGGTTCGAGTTCCAGAAAATGTGTGACTACTTCCTGAGTGTTATCCCCGGTTACACAGATAAAAACACTGCTTGGCGGAAGCAGGTGGTTGTGTTTGATCTCGTCAAAAATCAGGCCCCCGTCAATATGATGCTGCAAATTGTAATCACACAGAACGACATCGTACCGGTTTATTCTCAGCATTCTGAGGGCTTTCAGGCTGTCTGTGGTGGTGTGAATATTGGCGTTGGAGACGCCTGCATTGGTTAACATGGAGCGCATGAGTGCGATGGATATACTGCTGTCGTCAATTATTAAAAATGTGTGGTGGCATAACAACATACACTGCATCTTCCATGACCTTGAATACACACCAAAAAGAATAGCTCAGCATTGCATATATAACAGATAAAATTTTTCCTTTTCTGAAAGTGTTTCGTGAAACAAATTTGTAAAAAACGGAACACAGCTCACATTTTAAGTTAAACCGTTAAAACGACAGTCTGATGTGGCTGAATCACTGATAATCCAGTGAGAAAGCAATCGCACCTTGTTGATAAAATGGCCTTAAAAATCAACAGAGTGAGGATTAGGGATGCCAATAACGGTGAGTGCAGATGGCTTGAGCATTGTCCATCAAGGTTCGGATGGTGTTGCGAACGCCGATATTCCAGATGTGTGCAAGACGCAGTGTGGGCCGCCTGTGGTCCCGATTCCTTACTCAAATATGGCGAAGTCGGCCGATCTGGTCGATGGTACGAAAACCATCACCATGGATGGCGGTAACAGCATTGCCATTAAGCCCAGTAAGTTTTCAACCAGCACCGGTGACGAAGGCGGTGATAAAAAAGGGATTGTATCCGGGGTGATACAGGGCGAAGCGGCTTTTGTTACAGCGTCGGCAACGGTGAAATTCGAAGGCGAAGGTGTCACTCGTTTGTCCGATATGATGACCATGAACAAAGCCAACACCATGTGCTTGGCCGGGGTGTCACAGGCCAGTGTCGTGGTGCCGCCGGATGAAGCCTCAACGTTCGATGTCACGCTGAGTTGTCGTTATCCGACGGGCACGCCATTGGCGAATGCGCCATTTACAGTCACAGATGAAGGCGGGGCTGAACTGGGAAGCGGTACTCTGGATGCCAGTGGCCAGGCGGTGGTGAGTGGTCTGGAAGAGACACTGTGTATCTTCAACATTCAGGAGTCGCAGGATCCTTATCTGCCGTATGAAGATTTGCCAGAAAACACCACAGAAAAGCCATACCCGGACATGTTCACTTACTTCTCAGCAGTTGCGGGTAATCGCGTGCCTTACTGGCAAGAACGCAGCGGGGTTCGAAATGACTGGGGCGTTCTGCTGTCTGAAACCTGTTCTGACCCGGACTTTGAATCTCTGGTCCGATTCGAAAGTCAGTTCAGTGCTGCTTACTTTGCCACGGAATACCAGCATAAAGTGTTTGCGGAATGCTTTGTTTCGGCCATGGACTGGATTCAGCGCGATCCCGATACGGTCGATCATTATGTGCCGCTGATACACAGCCTGGCTCCTTTGTGCCATCCGCAGGGTCATATCCTGGACGCCATGTTTGCACCTGATGATCTTCTGCCTGCGGCATTTTTGCTGGGCGGCGTTCGTTATCACGGTACGGGTAACAGTATCGAATATATCCGAAATATGGACTGGGACGCAGTCGCTCAGACATTCAATCAGTACATCGATACTTTTGTCAGTGTCATCAAAGAATATCTGGCTTTCATGAAACTTCAGGCGGAATACGATCACCGGACTGTCATTGTTGATGGGATTGCCCGATATGAAGAAGGTTTAAAAACTCTGAACCGACTGTTGCCGGATATCACCACGCAATACTTTTCATCTTTAAGTGAGACCCTGATGCAGCTCACTGAAAATGCTGAAGAAAGTATTGTGACAAGTACTCAGGTTTCCGGTTACAGTTCCACGGTCGGCCAGGTGACCGCTGTGGTCTTCACTACAGCAACCACCGGACAGGAAAGCCTGCTTCCGTTCTTCGATGTGTATTCAGACTAAGGTAGTAAACACATGAAAACTGCATTCCCGATTTGCCAGGTCGACGGCAAACCATTCAAAGATCTGGCCGCACTTAAGGTATTGCTCAACGGGCAGACCAGTGGCCGGTATATCATCAGTAAAGGCCGTGGCTGGCATGGTGGTCTTCACATCAACAGTCGCATCGCTTTCTGGGCACAGCATTTTCAGCCGGTTCAGGCGATGGCCGACGGTGAGCTGGTGGCCTATCGTATGGCGGAGGAATATCCGACCACGCAATATCTGGATACCACGTCCAGTTACAGCAATAATTTCTGTCTGCTGCGTCACAGCTTCCAGAACCCGGATAAAGAAGACGAGAAATACACCTTCTATTCTCTGTATATGCATTTGCAATCCCAGAAAGAAATTCAGGATTCAATCACGATGGCGGAGAGTGTGAGTGAGATTCAATATATTCAGCTGACGCAAACGTGGTCTGTCCGGGGTAACCCGGCCACGACAGATTTCAAACCGCCAGTACTCATGCCAATGGGTACAGTGATTCAATTACTGGATCCGACACGAAGAGCGACGACAAAAAAGAAAGTCAGAGGGACTGATTGGGATTTTCTGAAATGCAAAGTTGTTCAAGTAGGTCTGTTTGATGAAAATGAAAGAAACCGTGATAACAAACAGTCTGAAGCAGATCGGAAGCTTGGTCAGGAAGTCTGGCTGGCTGTAAATAAATACACAGAAAACACGGCAGAAAATTATATACCTCAGATAGCTAATGTTCTGACCAAGAAGTTGCCCCCATGGCACACCAAGAACGGAGCGGAAGCGAGCTTGCCGATTATTGTTGATGGCACCGTTCAGATCCCGGAAATCCCGTTCAAGATTGCCGCAGAAGAGCATCTGGGCTATCTGGGCAAATATGAATATCTGAAAAATGCTCAGGGGAATATCGATCAGGAATATCGTGTTCATCTAGAAGTGTTTTCGAACGATCCACCCCCACCTTATTTCCTGAAGGCGTTGTCTGGTGGTCAGGAAGAGCATGGCTTTCAGGTGATTGATGGAAGTGACAGCAATGGTATCATGGAGCCATCAAATATCTTTTTTTGTGATGTTCGACGTGCGATAGGAATTGATACAGATGGTGACGGTAAGATTTCTGAAAATGAGTTGGTTGCTTTTTATCAGGCTGCAACAAACAAGCTGGAAAAAGTGATCGCCAAGCACCCGAGTGAGTGGCACTTTGAAGAGCAGGTGGAAGATTCTTGGGTTAACGACGTATTGGAAAAGGGGCGAGAGCTGTTTGAACAACATGTCATCCGTTACTTCCTGACCGAAGAAACTTTTCGTGAGTCGCCATATCGTGACAAAATCATGTCACTGTATGATAAATTTACTGATCACGAGAAAGAGCGAATTGAGCAGACAGCATGGATTCAGAAGTTAGATGCCGAGAAGTTGCAGATTCAGCCGCAGGTGTGGCATTTTTGGCCGTTGGGTGTAACGTCATTGCTAGATGATGAAATGAATGAAAAGTGGTTTACCGTCACGCGTGGACAATTGACATTTGACTCTGAAGGAAATGATACGCCAGGAGACGTGTTTTTTACTCGTGTACCTCATGTTCCGAATAATAATGGAGTTGTTATAGATAACTCAGGAATTACCTTAGGAAAAGGATTTGACATTGGAAGCAGAACAGAGGCAGAAGTAAAAAATATTTTGGATACGGTTCAACTGGAGTGTAAGAATATTTCAAAGAAATTATATGACTGGCTCGTAGGTGGTGCGGGTAAAACAAAACAGCCAGCTTATAATTATTATCTTACACTGGATAGTAAAGTTCCAAAGAGTGAGCAGGTTATAACGAGAAAGTTTCAAAATAAATTATTTTCTACAATATATTCAGACTATGAGTCTGATGCTGAAAGGATAACAACTAAAAAATCCGTAAGGGATGCCTATATTAATGGTAATGATTTGAATTGGGGTGATTTGTCACAGGCAGTGAGAGAGGTAATAGTGGATTTGATCTATGTGGGGCATTATACTGGGTTATCAGATTTAAGAGGAAACTCAAGGGAGAAAATTATTCCAGCTATTTATAATGACTTAACTGAAGGGAAATCTGGTTCAGGTTCACATTTTTATGAGGTTATGGATGATAGTAATTTTTGGGAAATTGATTTTGGGGTAGCAAATGATAGGTTTACTGCTAGGAGGGATTATTTGCAATGAAATTTATATATATATTGATGTTAATGTTTTCACTTGATGCTCTTGCGGATGATGTCAGTAATTATCGATATTATCAGAAGTGGAAAACTCGTCCAAACTCTAAGGACAATGGGAGTGTCTATATTAGAAATGATGATCCTTGTATTACAGTTTATAATAAAAAAAAGGACAGTAAAAAACGATATTGTCAAATGGAACCTAGTCAATTAAACTTAGAGAAAAGCTATCCTACCATTTATCCAGCACGGATAAATTTTGATGGAGCTAATCTATTTTTTCTTGTGGCAGCACCTTGGGCTGAACAGAAATGTAAGATTCATTTGGGGCGGGAAGAGATTCAGTGTGAGCCAACGGGAAAATAATCATTCATTTCTCGCATGAATATTGTAAAAATCACCAGTGATCAATAGGTTGCTGGTTTTTTAATTAGAAAACACCTGAGATTAAGTTGATTAAATTTTAGATGTTATATTCATATTTTCGTACTCTGATGATACGTAAGGATGCATGAACTTCGTGAAAATCATATTCGTTTCGTCCTTGTTCATCTTCAGCATGAAGTCATTTGGTGCACCTGAGACTGGTTGCCTTGAGAGCGATCTGAGTATCATCCAGAAATATCAACAGGGAAACGATGCTGAGTTTCAAGGTGACGTAAAATCGATTCAGTGTAAGAAACACCCACAGAATGAAAACCAAGTATTTGCTTCATACATAAAAAGTAAAAGTACCACTGAAGATTATCAGAGTTATCTATGGCGTGTTTTATTGATTGATAACTCATTATGGCGAGTTACTTCGAGTTACAATGATGTCATCGTTGAAGGTGGTGATACTGAGATAAAAAGTACAAGTATTAACCTGGATACAGCGAGATATTATTTGGACGAAAATACTCGAGCATTGGGTGTTCGTCTAAATATTGGTACGGCTCCGCGCTGTGCAAATTTTCTAGCTAATGATTTTCTAAATTTGTTTGTACAGGATGGAGAAAAACTGAAACCTGTACTTAAAAATATGCCAACTTACTTCTGGTATCTAGCGGAGGGAGACCATTGTAGTGATTATGAAGGTGTGATTAAAGAAAGAACTGTGAAAACAGTTCTACATTTATTGAAGTCTAATTCGAATGGATTCAGAGATATAAGGATATCAAATAAAATTGAGGAAATGACTCATTATAAATACAATGATGAAAAATTTGAAACTAAAAGAGTCAATAAAGTCATAAAATTTAATGGGGATCAGTATTTTATTCCGCAAGGAACATTTTCATTTTTTGATGGTAATTACGAAAATATCGGTGGCTCAAAAGATAAAAAATGATAGCTATACAGGAAGTTAGGAGATAAGTGTTGATTAAGTTAGGTATTGTTTTTTTTTACTATTTTTTCAAGTCATTTATCACTTGCGAATGATACGCAGCATTGTTCAGGTTCAATAATAAGCTTGATGAAAAAGGATGCATTTCATTCAAATGATGGAGATCATAAAAATGATGAATTAAAGGCATATTCCTGTAAAAAATATTCTGACAATCCTGATTATACTTTAGCCTCATATTTTCAGCTAAGTGAAAAATATAAAAAAAATAATTCATATCATTGGCGAGTTTTGCTTATTAAAAACGAACAAAGCGTTGAATCTTCCTATACGGGATTTATTAATGAAGAAGCTGAGATAGAGGTAGGTGATGCCCCTGTTTTTTTAGATACACAAGATTATTATATAAATGATCACGTCAAAGCATTCGGAGTAATATTGAATGTTGGATATACAGCTCCATGTTCAACGGCTGGACGAAATAAATATTTAAGCTTATTTGTTAATGATCATGATAATATAAATAGGGTGCTGATTGATTATCCAATGCAAAATTGGTTTATTTTGAAAGGAAATTCTTGTTTTAAAGATCGAAGAGTAATAAAACAAATCATAAACTCTTATATTGAAGTGCAAGAATCAAAAACAAATGGATTTTATGATTTGATGATTAAAAATGAAGATGAAATTGAAAACGGTCGAGAAGAAGTCCTAGATAATAAATTGAAAGTAACAATTGAAAATCGTCTTTTGAAATTTAATGGTGATTTTTATAAATGAAAATTCAATTCATTGTATTGAGAGTGGATTTATGTTTTGGGGGATTATTTTTATAATGAAATATTCTTGTGAAGATGTGACTCTTCTGAGCGGAGTTGGTTTTAAAGTATGAAATTCATATTGATATGTTCTTATTCCCTATTCTTATTGGCATCAGTGCAAGTTCATGCGGATGACATCAGTCAATATCGTTATTATCAGAAGTGGTAGACTCGTCCTAACTCTAAAGATAAAGGGAGTGTTTATATTAGAAAGGATGATCCCTGTATCACGGTTTACAAAAAAATAAGGATAGTAAGAAACGATATTGTCAAATGGTTCCTAGTCAATTGAATTTAGAGAAAAACTATCCAACGATTTATCCGACACGGATAAGTTTCGACGGAGCAAATCTATTTTTCCTTGTTGCAGCGCCTTGGGCTGAACAGAAGTGTAGGATTCATTTGGGGCGGGAAGAAATTCAATGTGAGTCAACGGGGAAATGATCATACTTTTTTACATGATAATTATCAAAAATCTCCAGCGGTCAACATACTGTTAGTGATGTTTAAATTTGAAATTTTCCGAAATTAAGTCTGATCCAACTTAATTATTTCATTCGTATCTCCTTTCCTAACTTGAACTTAATTTATAAGTGCAACCTTAACTTATGTATCATTTTGGTCGCTTAGGTTTACTAAGTTGCGCCTGGCGCTGATGTATCAATTTGCGGCAGAATCTTTCCTGGCTGAATGTCAGCAGGTAAACCGGTTCGATTGAACAGAACGACAGAGTACGGTGATATGAAAACACAATTTGCTGGTATTCGTTTCTTGATGCCATTGCTGTTCGTGCTCATGACCCTATGCGGTTCTTTCATGGTACAGGCGCAAAAGCCAGATTGGCAAGACAGTATTCACGGCAGTTACCTTCACGATTACAAGAAATATGAGGCCAAAGATAAAACACTGAATTTGCTTTATCGGGACCTGAAGGCGCAATTGAGTGAAGACGAATACAGTCAGCTGAGGGATGTGCAGCGGTCCTGGGTTCGCTACAAAGAAAATGTTTGTGATCACCTTCTTTATTTTGGTGATGATCTGGAAGTTCCTGAGTTAGATCCATCCGCAAAATGGATGATCTATCGATGCAAAGCAGAAGTGACGGAAGCGAGGCTGTTAGAGTTGCAGTATCTTGCATCTAAGGACACAGAACTCGCTTACGATGTACTTGTACAAACTCAAAGCTATTCCCGGAACAGAAGCTGATCAGAACATATTGTGGAAATATTATTCAGATAAAAACTGCCGTTTTATGCAGTCTTATCTGAATGAGGACATGGATGAATGTATGAAAAGACAAAGGTTCTATGACGTAGAGCTCAATCTGTAAAACTGATTTTTTATTGTATACAGAGGGACAATAAACATGAAAATGCTTGCTTTCAGTCTCGCCTTAACGAGTGCTGCTCCGGCATTGAGTATTGAGGTTTCAGACTTAAATGACATTTATCAAAATCTGGATGTGACGTCATTCAGAAGTTCGCTCATGCCAAAAGAGACCGCGCAAGAAAGGAAATTGCCTGATTTCGATTATGTACCAAAACCTGAATTTTCTGGCAGTAGTATTACTATGGAAGATGAGCAATGGGTTTATCGTTTTGATGTGATCAAGAAAAACAAACAAGGTTATTTTGTTTGTTTTACTGATGGTTCGAAAATTGGCACTTACTCAAAACAAAAATCTATGCTGTTAAGAAAGTATGGCTCGGATCTGGTTGCGATTGATTTTGAAATTGAAGCATGTAATTAATTGAGAAAAATGAAACTTGAAGGTATGAATGATAATAAATTTTGAGTGTTTGAAATGAATGATAAGTTTTTCGCAAATATGATTATTCCAGTCTTTATACTCTTTGCTGCTTCAGTGGTTAGTTTTCAAACTTCAGCTCAAGCTCAGCAGTCATGTGATGAAGCGACGCTGTTGGTAATTCAGGCTGATTATGTACAGCATAAAAATTCTCAAAGTACCCGTACCGATTTTTCATCGTTAGCATGCAAGACACTCCCGAACCAGCCAAACCTTACGTTATCCTCTTATATCATGAGAGATGGTTCTGGTGAATACGGGGATATGTTTCTCTGGCGGGTCATTCTCATCGAGAACAAAAAAAGTGTTATTGCTGACTATGAGAGTTTTTTTAGTAATGATGAAGGTGGGATCAGAATTGAAGAAGATCAAATTTGGTTAGATACAGCCAGATATCATTTGAATAAAGCAACAAGAGCTTTTGGGGTCAGGCTGGCAATTGGTCATTCATCCAGATATGCAGAAGGTGGTTGGAATGATTATTTAACCTTATTTGTTCGTGAACAGGATAAGTTAAAGCCAGTACTTGCTAACTTTTCAATGTCTTATTGGGTATTCAAAGATGGTTATCCTGGCGATTCTGTTCAGAATAAACCGGTATGGATTGAAGCGACAAAAATTATATTGGGCATTGAAAACACGATGACAAATGGATTTCGTGATATCAAGGTGAATTCAAAAATTCAAAAAAAGAAGAGTGGTGAGTTGCATCTGGATAATTTTTATTCTGAGCGAACTGAAACGCAGATCATGAAATTTAATGGGACTCAGTATGTGGGATATGACCAATGGAAATGAATAACAGTGATTGGAAATGAAATGAAATGAGAGACATTTTCATGTCTATTGGATAGAACCAATGAAGCTCAAAATGTGTCTCTGTTGGTACTCAGTTGGTTCCTGACTACGCGGAATTGGTTGATTTTTTAAAAGGTGTATTTAGTGAAAATTATATTCTTTTGTGTAGTCAATTTGCTGTGTGCATCTGTGGTTCACGCGGGCGACTTACCGGATTATCTGCAAAATGCACCTTGTGAAGAATTCAGCAACTTTAAAATTTTCACAAAGCAGGATGGTCAGCGCATTGTTGAAGTGCTGTCGAATCAGATTTATATCCAAGCCCGTCTGACAACGCATGAGGACCAAACGCTGGTTTATCTGATTCAGCCGGATGATTTGGGACTGGGTGGTATGCAATTGCATTGGGATGACTTTTCAACAGAACATCCGGTGATGGCACTTGAGAAGCGGAATGAATCACAGTATGCGGTGACCTGGTATGGCTTTTGGACTGTGTCCCGGAATGGCTATATGCATCAGGAACTGAATGGTTTGGATGACGCTTATGCCAGCAAGGAAACTGGTCGCCATGACTTGTATCGGTGTGAGTTTTGAGAGGCGTCGTGGGTGTTCACCAGATCATGAGAATGTTGAGCTTTGTGCTGATGTTTGTATCCGGCAGTGTAATGGCATTTGAAATCAGTCTGCAAAGTTCTAAAGAGGGCTTTGAGCCTTACTGTGCCATTCAGGTGAAGCATCATGATCAACGGATCCTTGAACAGTGGTGGGGACATGGCTGCGGCAGTAAGACGTCAGATTTTGTATACCGCGACAGTGAATCGCTGCTCAAAGTTATTGTAACGAGCGATCGGGGAAATCAGGGCATCGTGTATTACATTGATACATCAGGAGCGATAAAGGTTGTTGCTGAAGCATCGTTTCAGAAATTACATGTCCCGCCTTTCACTGAAGTGACGGAAACCAAAGTCAGAAAGCCGTTTGAGATGGATAGGACAAAGATCCGATCCGCCGCCGATATTGTCTTGCTCTCTGAGATATTTGGGTTGCCCCTGAGCCTGAATCAATTCTCACCGTCACAACTTTACGATGAAGCTGGTTATTCACTTATCGACCGGATTGGTCATGAATTTTACACCGGATGTTCAGCCTCAGAGCGTTATTTTTATATTTGCGATATCGGTCGTCAGCGTGTTGCCAGTGTGTGCTTTGACAACAATGCGGCACAGCTGACCTATAACTTTGCGAAATCGGGACAACGTGAACTCAGCCTGAAGCAGACTTATCCGGTTCAATCGGAGGCTGAGCTTTCATTTCAGCGGGGTAATTATGAATATGCTCTGGATACCCGAACGCATCAGTTGCGGGTGAAGCATCACCGGCAAACTCTTTTTGAAGCCCAATGCAGGTAAGTGTGGATGAGTCAGATGAAATACAGAATTGCTGCTTTTCTCTCAATGATGATTTTCTCAACATTGATCGATGCGAAAGTAAAAGTCAGTACAGAAACTCTGGTCGAAGAAGTCAATATTTATCATGAATACATGGACATTGTGTTCGTGAACGATGATGTGCAAACGATACAGGCAACTCATGATGTTGAATACCTGGATTATAGCTACCGATTTGTCGATATCAATTTTGACGGCTATCAGGATTTGGTGATTGATGATGATCCTGGCGCGAATCAGATGTCTGAAATCTTTTTATATCATCCGGCAGAACAGTTGTTTTCGGAAGCGGCAGACTGGGAAATCAATGGCATAGTCGTGAATGCCAAACGCCAGCTGGTTTGTGGGTTTTACAAAACTGATGAGACACATCAAGAAGTGCAAGTGCTCGAAAAGGGCGCTTGGGTTGAACATGTTACCTATGACTACACCAAAAATCAGGGGAAATCTGAGCTGACGCAAAAAATGATGAACCGGAAGTCTTATGAAGCGCTCAAAAAACGATGTATGCATTGAAATGAGTAATACTCAATGAATAGATGAGCAACCTCTTAAGTATTGGTATCGTTATGTCGCCATTAGGGTAACAGTCAACAAAAAGGAATAATAACGATGTTTCAACGTTCTTGGCTAAAAGCTTCATGCCTGACAGCTTGTGTGGGATTGATGTCGTCCATGGCGAATGCCGGCGAAATTCAGGTGCTCAGCGCCGTGGTGAAAGGAAAAACCATTCCGGATGCTACCGTCACCTGGCAGCGGACGGGAGAGAGTTCGGTCAAAGTGAATACGGACGCGAAAGGCACAGCCGGTTTCACTCAGTTTAAAGATGATCCGGATACCACCATGCTGATCGAAAAAGAAGGATATTCGACGCTGGTTGTGAAGTGCCCGTGTGAAGGATTCACCTATGCATTGTCACCGGAAATGCCGAACCTTGACGGATTACGCGTTGTACTGACCTGGGGTAGCTCGCCGTCAGATCTGGATTCGCACATGGTGTTTCCTGACAACCATGTGTTCTTCTCAAGTAAAGAAGGCGATCAAACGCATCTGGATGTGGATGACACCACGTCGTATGGCCCTGAAACCATTACTGTGGTGAAAAAGAAGCAGGGTGAGCGTTATGTCTATATGGTCCGGGATTATTCGAATGGTGAGCGTCAGCAATCGAGAGCGCTGTCGGCCAGTAATGCCCGGGTTGATGTGTATGTCGGGAAGACACATATCAGAAGCTATAAAGTCCGAAATGATGTGAAGGCAAACAGCTGGGTTGTTTTTGGTATTGACGGCAACGGTGCTTTCCATGATATCAACCAATACCTGTCGCTGACGCGCACTGCGGATCTTAATAATCATCTCGCAGGGATTCTGAAAGCTGATTCTTTTGAATCGCACAGCATGATCACGGACACCATGATTGCGCAAGCGAAACGAATGAACACGGCTGGTGAAAAAGCTTATCAGAATAAAGATTATCTGGCGGCCATGTACCATTTCCAGGATGCAGTGAACCTTTATCCTGATTTCAGTCAGGCATACAGCAACCTGGGCGTGACTTATCCGAAACTGGACCGCCGTGCCGAAGCGTTATGGGCGAACCGTAAAGCAATTGAACTGGCTTCCGGTAATCGTGCAGACCGCATTAAGGCCAGCTCGTATTACAATATCGGCCGTATCTACGAAGCGTCTTCTGAATGGCAAAGTGCGCTGGAAAATTTTGAAGCGGCACAGCGTCTGCGTGAACATTCTGCTTATCAGAAGGGAATTTCACGGATGAAAGAGAAACTGCACATTCAATGATGGCTCGTCTTAAAACGCCTGCAACGTCAGGCGTTTTCTTCTATTTCGGATAAACCATGAAAATCATCAGGTTACTGTTTTTACTCTGTCTCTGGTCCGGACAGGTGCTGGCTGCAGGCCCGGCAAAAGTCGCCACCATCGACAGAGCGTTGTGGTCGGAAGCTATTGATTCACGAGAGGCATTTGACCGTGCTTCTGCCGCAGAAATTTTGCAGTTCGCAAGTATGATGAATACTGTGCCTCTGGGCTCGGAAGAGGAGATTGAGACCTTTACCGGGCTGAAGCAGGTGAATTCTGCTTCAGTGGCACAATGGCGTGAAAAAACGCAGCGTCAGTTAATGCAAGGCTACGGGAATGCAACCGGGCAGACCGGCATTGATCGCTGGGAAACGTTGCTGGAGCTGGCTGACGAGCGTCTGCCAACATTGAACAGCCAGTGGCTGAAAGCCAGTGCGCAGTTTTATCAGTATTATTTATTTGAGCAGGTCAGGCTGGCAGCCTTGTTTCCGCGAATCAGCAGTGAAATTCTGACTTATGATCAGAGTGAGCTGACGGGGGAAAATTACGCGGATGGCGAGTTTCTGCTGACATTTGACGATGGCCCGCATCCGACCCGGACAAAACAGTTGATCACACAGCTTACGGAAAAAGAAATTCACGCGACTTTTTTTGTTTTGGGTCATAAGTTAGCTGAGGCCAAAAATAAAGCGCTTTATCAGAATCAATGCCTGGGTTCGCATGGCTGGCGCCATCGCGCTCATAAAGATCTGAGCTGGTCGAAATCGTCAGTTGAAAAAACGGTTCAGGCTTTGGCGCCGTTTTCTTCGCTGAATACGCAAAAAGGTTTTCGTCCGCCTTATGGCATGCGGACTGCGGAAATTTCAGCATGGCTCCATGAGCAGGGCCATCCGGTTTATTTGTGGAATATCGACAGTCAGGACTGGAACGGCAAGATGAGTGCAAAACAGGTGAGTGATCGGGTGACCACACTCATGTTGTTGTGGCGAAAGGGGATTATTCTTTTTCATGATATTCACCCGAAAGCCAATATTGCGTTGCCGGAGCTGGATCATTTGGTCAATCAAACCCGTCTGAAATGGCGATCTTGCATCTGATTTAATGGCGAAGAAAGTGTGCGGCATACGCATGCTTTCTTTCATTGACTGAACCTGTTTCTGCATCAAGTGAGATTGCCCAGTCATGGTGAGACCGATGCAATTTCAGTTGATTCTGGTTCTGCCAATTCAGGGTTTTTATTGTAGTTCTCAACTTTCAGGAAATTATATATTTTTATTTCTTACCGGGTTATTCACCCCGTTAACTCTCGTCAGTAAGGACGGCTGGGACTTTTTATGTTTATATCGCGTAACTTGAACCGGTGGAGGCAAATATCGCTTCTACTGTTTTGTTCTTTCTTTTCTGCGCTCAGTATTGCTGAAACTGAGTCTGAAAATAAGCAGCAGGCACCGGATGTTTTGTTTGTTGGCAGCGGACCTTTAGTCCCGCAGTCTGACGATCAGTCGATTCCGATTAACTTTATTAACCTGAAACATGTGGATGTCGAAATTCTGAAGGTGACGGAGCCGGGTCAGCTGCTCAACCGTCATTATATTCAGGACAAAATGTCCAGTTACGACCTGGACCACATGAACCATGCGTTCCAGAGTGTATTTTCCGACCGCTATACATTGCCGCCCAGCGAAAAGGACGTCCAGACACCGGCAAGGTTACCCATCCCGCATTCATTGCCTTCAGGGTGGTATGTCGTGGTCGTGAAAGCGCCGGGTATGTTTTACAAAGTGAAAGCCAAGCATATGTTGCTGACGGACGTGGGCATTCAGGCACGAATTCATCAGCATCAGGCATCATTCTCGCTGGCACGCTTGTCTACAGGTGACGCTGTTACTCAGGGCGTGGTTGAGATTTACCGGGATAATAAACGGATCGAACGTCAGCCGGTTAATCAGCACGGTGTCGCCACGTTCGAGATGAAAACGGAACGGGAAGACATTGTGATTGCCCGGGTGAAAAGCACCAACGATGCGGGCATTGAAAAAGAAGAAATGGCGATTCTGCCGCTACGTGAAGCGCCGCTGGATTTGGCTGAGAGTCAGGTCGGCGGACGTAAATTTCAGTCTGCAGAAGCATACATTTACAGTAACCGCGATTTGGTGAAACCGGGTGAAAGCCTGCCGCTGAATATCCTGTTACGGGATATGGATGGCCGCCAGCTGGCCGATCGGCCGATTACGCTGACGGTGATGAATCCATGGAACGAAGAAATTCTGAAAGAGCAGCTGGAACCACAGGCGAGTGGCTATTATTTCCGCCAGCTGGAAACCGAGCTGAACTGGAAAACCGGACGCTATCGTGTGGAAGTCCGGTTGGATCCGACGGCGAAAGCACCAATCAGTGAGCTGGCTTTCCAGTTAGAGGAATTTGTCCCTGAGCGGATGGATCTGACTTTTGACTCTCCGGCTGAGTTTGTATTTGCCGGACAGACAAATGATGTGAATCTGAACGGACGCTATCTGTTCGGAAGCCCGGCTGCCGGCAACCGCCTGAAAGCGGCGGTCACGTATCAGCCGGTTCAGACCATACCGGGTAAATATTCCGATTTCGTCGTCGGTGAATCCTTCACGCTGGATACGGATTACGCACAGCTGGAAGAGCAGACTTTATCTGACGAAGGCCGTCTGCTGGTGAAGTTACCGACGCCTGCACCGGAGAAACTCAAAAGCCCGGTGAAAGTGGTTGCCAACTTCAGTCTGCTGGAATCCGGCGGTGCCGCGGTGCAGCGCAAACTGAAGTATGTCTCATGGAAAAACACATCTGTTCCCGGGATCAAACCTGAGTTCGTGAGTGTGCCGTATAACAGCGATGCTTTGTTCCAAATCGCGTTGCTGAGTGCTGACGGCCAGTCGCTGATCAAAGGTCAGCTTGAAGTCACCATGGATTACGATCAGGGTCCTTATTACTGGATCTATGAAGACGGGATTGGCTGGGAGCGCAAAAAGCAGGATCGCTGGAAACGGATGTCGACTCAGACGATTCAAGTGGGTCAGAATCCGGAGCCCATGGTCTTCCCGACCCGCTGGGGTGATTACCGCCTGACGGTGAAAGATACCGCCACGGGTGTTTCGTCGACCTATTCATTCTATGCCGGCTGGTATGACGGCAATGAGCAGATCAAAGCGAAGCCTGATCATCTGGCAATCAACACGGACAAAGCGGCTTACCTGGCTGGTGAGCAGGCCAATGTCACCATTACTGCGCCGGTAAACGGCAATTTGCTGGTCACGCTGGAAACGGATCAGCTGGTATGGTCTGAAAGCTATCCGGTGCAGGCCGGTGAAGTGACAATTCCGGTACCATTGGATGCCTCCCTGGCCCGTCACGATATTTACCTCACCACGACCTTAACCGGGAATGATGGTCAGACGCCGAAACGTTACTTTGGAATTCGTCCGCTGAAACTGGATCGGACTGATCGCAAGCTGACGGTTTCGCTGACTTTACCGGATTTGATTAAGCCGTCTGAGACACTTTCTGTCCCGGTTACGATTGAACATCTGGATCCGAAGCAGAGCGGTGAGACCTGGGTGACTCTGTCGATGGTGGACAAAGGGATCATCAACCTGAGTCGTTTCGAGCCGGTTGATCCGCACGGTTATTTCTTCGGTCAGCGCCGTTACAGTGCAGATGTCGTTGATATGTACTCACGGCTGTACGATCCGCGCCCGAATCCGTTTGCGCAGTCCCGTTTCGGTAGTGATGCCAATAAAAAAGCGGACAACAAGAATGACGGGCTGGTTGAAAGCAAAACTGTCATTCTGATGAGCAAGCCGGTGAAAGTGGTGCAGGGGAAAGCTGTGGTTGACATGGTGATCCCGGATTACAACGGCGAAGTTCAGGTGATTGCCACAGCCTTCAATGGCGCTCAGGTGGGTCAGACGGTTTTGGATAAACCGGTCAGTGCGCCGGTAGTCGCTGAGCTCAGTGTGCCCCGCTTCCTGGTGCCGGGTGATATCTCGACGGTAACGGTTGATCTGCACAACGTGAGTGGTCACCCGCAGACACTAAATGTTGCGCTGAACCTGAGTGAAACACTGGCTGCACAGGGACAACTGACGCCTGAGCCGGTCACCCTCAAACACGGCGCGCACTGGAGCCAGAGCTTCAGTTTCCGCGTGTCGGATGCCATATTGACTGAACGTGCCCAACTGGCACTGACCGTGAGGAATGATGAGATTGATATCGATCGTTCCTGGGAAGTACCGGTCCGTCCTGTGATGCCATGGGTCACTCAGGTGCAGTCGGTTCTGCTGCAGAAAGGGAAAGAATACAAAGCCAGCGAGGGCTTATGGTCAGGAATGGATGTGGTGCAAAACAGTATGGGTCAGGCTTATTTCAGCCGGACGCCTGTGCTGAACCCGGAAGAACATGCACGCGGTCTGTTCCGTTACCCGTATGGCTGTGCCGAGCAGACCACCAGTAAAGCCTGGCCGTTCCTGATGGACGCGCCGGAGCTGAATCGCTTTAAAGCCAAAGTGCACCAGTCTGACCGCATCAGTCATGCTGAAAGCATCTCGCCGGATGAAGCAGACAAACGTGTGGTTGAAAAAGCCGTTCAGCGTCTGAAAACCATGCAGAAAGCCAATGGCGGTTTCTCGCTGTGGGACAGCAGCGGCCATGAAAACCCATGGCTGACGGCGTACGTGGCCGATTTCCTGAATACGGCGGAACAGCGTTTTACAGGAGTTGTGCCGGAATCCATGTTGAACCGGGCGAATAACCGTCTGCTGGTTTATGTCCGGAACGATTCACTGACCAGTGATCTGGCTTATGACAGCCAGTCTGCCAAAGTAGCCCGTGCCTATGCCGCTTACCTGACCAGCAAGCAGGGTAAGCTGAAATGGAGTGATCTGGATAAGATGAAGCTGTCGGACCTGCCGACTCAGCTCAGCTACCTGCAACTGGCCGCCAGTTATGCCAATGTGGGTGCGAGTGATGAAGCTGAAGACATGCTGGATGATATCGGCCGTTTCAGCCGGGAATACCGTTACTACGGTGATTACGGTTCTGATCTGCGTGATGTTGCCAAGTCTGTGCTGATTCTTGAAGAAATGTCGAAAGATAAATCAGTGAAGCGTGAAGCACTGGAACTTCAGGCCAAAAACCTGGAACGTTTGATTGGTTTGTCACAGACACGCTGGATGAGCACGCAGGAACGCTCTGCGCTGGTTCAGGCGTCTGTACTGGCAAGTGCAGCGAATCGTGAGCAAATGTTCAATCTGGCTTTCAATGATCAATCGGTCAGCCACAAGGGAACATTCAGCCAGCCCCTGACATCCGATCTGGTGATTCGCAATCTGGATCAGTCACCGGTTTATGTCAAAGTCATGGCGGAAGGTTATCAGAAACTGGATCGCACGATTGCCAATCAGGCGAGTCGCTTCAATACCCTGAACGCTGAGAGAGTCACGCGTCAGTGGTATCAACCGAATGGGCAGCCGCTGGCGTCTAACAAAGTGAAAGTGGGTGACCGGGTCGTGGTCGTTCTGACCGTTATTCTGCAGGAACAGATCAATGATGCGCTGCTGGTGGACAAGATTCCGGCTGGCTTCGTGCTGGAAAACCCGGCACTGAATCAGGGGCTGCCAATTGAACGGATGCTGCCGGAGAAAGTGAAACTCGAAACACCAGACCATCAGGAATATCGCAACGACCGGTTTGTTCTGTCTGGCCAGATGTATAAAAAACAGATTTATCAGTACGGCTACGTGCTGCGCGCGGAAGTTCCGGGGACGTTTGCTGTGCCACCTGTGTTTATTGAGTCCATGTACCGTCCGGAAAAACATCTGGCGTACTGGCAGACACCGCAAACCTTTACGGTCGAGCAATAATGGCAATCTCTGAGACGATAACGAATCCATGAAATTGCCGTTCACGACACGCTCATCCCTGCTGAAATTGGCGGCAGGGATGAGCGCCTTTCTGATTTTGATGGCGTGGACACTGAACAGTGTGTTCCCGCTTCCGCCTTTATATCCGGATGGTCCGGCAACTGTGGTTGTCAGCAGGGAAGGTGAAGTGCTTCGCTCTTTCGGTGATCGCCAGGGTGTCCATCGTTACAACGTCACCTTACCTGAAGTCGATCCTTTTTATATTGAGGCGTTGCTGAACTATGAGGATCGCTGGTTTTACCATCATCCGGGATTTAATCCGTTTTCAATTCTCCGGGCTGCGTTTCAGTGGCTGATTCACGGGCATGTCGTTTCTGGCGGATCTACCCTGACGATGCAGGTGGCCCGTTTGCTCGACCCGCATGAACGTTCGGTCGCCGGCAAATTTAAACAACTCTGGCGCGCCCTTCAGCTGGAATGGTATTACAGCAAAGATGAGATTCTGACGCTTTATCTGAACCTGGCACCGTTTGGCGGCAACATCGCGGGTGTAGAAGCGGCAGCTGACCGTTACTTCGCAACCTCAGCCAGACACTTAACGAAAAATGAAGCGGCGCTGTTGGTCGTGTTGCCGCAAAAGCCGTCGCTGTATCGTCCGGATCGCTATCCGGAAGTCGCAAAAGCGATGCGAAATAAAGTCCTGTCGCGTCTTCATGACAGCGGGCTGCTCAAAGAACAGGCATTTCAATATCTTTCCCAGGAACCGGTTGAACTGCGGCAGTCTGACCGGGTTCAGCTGGCTCCCCTGCTGAGCAGGACGTTGAAACAGACTTACCCGGATCAGCATGTCATCACCACCACGATCAATGACACGATTCAGCAACGAGTGGCCCGATTGCTGGTCAAAGTCAAACGTGATTTGCCGGTACACTCGTCAGCAGCCGTATTGGTGGTAGACAACCAGACAACTGAGATTCTGGCTTATCAGGGTTCGGTCGATTTTCAGGATGACAGCCGGTTCGCTCACGTCGACATGACACAGGCGGTCCGTTCACCGGGATCAACCCTGAAACCGTTTATCTATGGCATGGCTATCGATCGCGGCATCATTCATACCGAAAGTTTACTGAGTGATATTCCTTTTACGTTTTATGACTACAAACCACAGAACCTGAATGGCCGGTTTCAGGGAGCGGTCAGTGTCAGTGAGGCCTTGAAACAGTCTCTGAATATTCCTCTGATTCAGGTGTTTAACGCACTCGGTCCGGACGTGTTTGATGCGCAGATGAAACAAGCAGGAATTCAGCTTGACCATGAAAAAGCGAATCTGACGGTAGGTCTGGGCGGGACAGGAACAAATCTGATGACGCTGGCGTCCATGTACCGCTCGCTGGCAATGTCCGGTCAGGTTTCCCCGCTGCGAGTGGTGAAGGGCGGAGCGCAGGCAGTTCCTGTTGCGAACGAGGCGCAGTTGCTGAGCAAAGAAAGCAGCTGGATGGTGTTTCACATGCTCAGCAGCATCAGCGCATCTGATCGGGTAGTGCCCCGCGTGCGTCGCGAAATCGCATGGAAAACCGGTACCAGCTACGGTTATCGTGATTTCTGGTCTGTGGGTGTCAGCCCAGGCTATACCGTGGCCGTCTGGGTCGGCCGACCAGATGCAACGCCTGTGGTGGGGTATCTGGGGGCAACCCGCGCGGCGCCGGTGATGTTTGATGTGTTTGATCAGTTACCGGAAGAGAAACGACGGGTTGAACAGCCGGAGACCGTCATCCGCAAACTTATTTGCTGGCCGGGCGGACGGGCAAAGTCGGCAACGGCAGATGAAGACTGTTTTAATCAGAAATATGCTTTTACCCGAAACGGGCTCACGCCACCCACACTGGAAAGTGATGGCGACTTTGTTCGTCATGATCACTGGCCGGAATCGCTCAGCATCTGGCATCAGCAGCGGAAAATTATCAGCCAGGGACATCCGGAACTGGAAATTGCAATTCAGTCGATCAAGAACGGTCAGCATTATTACCGCTCACAAATCCGGCAACTGAAGCTGGAAAGCAATAAGCCAGCGTCCGAAGTGCTTTGGTATATTAATCATCAGCCGTATGAACAGCAGCAACTGTTATTGGCGGATTATAGTGGCGAAGTCGTCATTACTGCCTGTCAGGGGCAGCAATGTGATCAGCGAAAGATTGTGATTCACCGGTGATGTTCAAAACGGATGTGGCTTCCAAAAGTCCGAATTGCTTTGTTCTGACCGTCAAATTTTCACCGGTAGATCGACAGTTGAAAAAGTGATTTTAACCATACAGAAAATTGAAATGACATCCGGCTGTGCGTTATTGGCGGTGCAGTTCAAGTTTTGTTTTTTCCGTCTTTTACCAATGAGATACCTTTTCAGGGAGAAAACCATTTGTCGCGGAGGTTTGAGGGTGATAAATTCAATGAGCCTTTTTTAACTTTCCCTTATATACGGTCGCCAAATGTGACCAGATTCCAGATAAAAATAAATTTAATCATTCTGTAAAATAGTTGGTAAGTATGACCTTAGACGAGATGATATCAATATTGTTATCTTTCCCTACCAATGTTTTTTTTGTTCCTTTCGCCATCTTTCTGATGATTATGCTGGTGGATCTGGTGTTCAACATTGTTGAAAGTGTGGCACCGGACGTTGATTTTTTTGACGCTGAAAACATACCGGGAGCCGGTTTGTTATTACCGCCGATATTGTCGAAAGTTCCGCTGATGGTGGCGCTTTGTGTCAGCTTCTTTATTGGGACGATCCTGTCTTTTTACCTGAACCAGGGGCTTGCTGCTGTTTCTGAAGCAAGCTGGATGATTGTCATTGAGGTGGTTTCTATCCCGGTGACAGCCTATCTGGCGTTATGGATTTCAGCCTGGTTGCTGAAACCGCTGGCACCTTTGTTTGACAGAAAGAAAAGTTTTGCCAAGGTCGATTTTATTGGCCTGAAAGCCAGAGTTCACAGCAGTGCTGTCAACCAGACTCGGGGTGAAGTGGTGGTTCACCATCAAGGTAATGAATTCTTACTTGATGCCCGTGCAATTGAGCCGGAGACATCAATGGAATACGGCGATGAAGTGATTATCGTCTCACAAGATAAAACAACAAATCATTATATAGTGGCAAAAAATAGCTAAGCATAAGGAGTTGGCTATGCAAATCTCTCCAAGCGTAATATTCATTAGTGCTGGAGTCGGTATATTTTTACTGATCTTAATTTTTCTCACAACACGATATAAAAAGGTCCGTGGTGAAGGTGATGCATTGATCGTGAATGGTCTGCATGCGACCCGTGCATCGCTGACCGGTACTTTTGTCTGGCCGGTGGTGAACCAGTATGAGTACATGGATATCACCCGTAAAAAGATCTCTGTGATTCGCAGTGGTCGTAAAGATCAGGAAGGTGAAGAGTATGAAGGCCTGCACTGCCGTGACAATATTCGTGCAGACCTGAAAGTTGATTTCTATATCGGCGTGAATCACGAAGAAGAAGATATTGTTCGTGTTGCGAAGCTGTTTACTGCTCATGAAGCCTCGAATATCGAACGTCTGAAAGAACACTTCCAGCCGAAATTCTCTGAAGCCCTGAAAACTGCAGTTAAACAGTTTGAATTTGAAGAACTGCTGACAAACCGTCGTGCATTCCGTGACGCTGTTGTTGATGTAATTGGCAGTGAAATGGACGGTTTCAAAATCTATGACGTGGTTATCGATAAAGTCGACCAGACGTCTTTAGATGCTCACAGCCCGGACAATATTCTGGATGTGGAAGGTATCCGTAAGATCTCAATGATCACGGCGCAGAAGAATACGGAGACGAATGCAATCCGTCAGGATGAGCGCACAACGATCAAGAAGAAAAACGTTGAAGCTGAAGCGAACCGTCTGCAACTGGATAAACAGGAACAGGAAAGTGTTGCCCGTGCGAAGCGTGAGATCGAAATTATCAAGTCACAGGAAGAAGCACTGACTTCTGAAAAGCGTGAAGAATACGAGCGTGTGACGCAACTGGCGAAGCTGGAAACTGAAGAAGAAGTGGCTAAGAAGCGTGAAAGTGTTCAGATGGAAGTCGAAATGACACGCATCGCGAACCAGCGTCAGGTTGCTATTCAGCAGGAAGAGCTGAACCGTGCAGTTGAAACCGAGAAAGTTCGGACTGCAACGGAAGTTGCAGAGAAAGAAATGCTGAAAGAGACGACGGTTGAGGAATCTCTGAAGGCGGTTGCAGAAACCCGTTCTCAGCGTGTGGAAATTGAACGTAAGATTGCCCGCGAAGAGGAAGAAACTGAAAACCTGCGTGTTCATGAGCAAGTGAACCGTCAGAAGCGTGTGACGTTGACTGAAGCTGAAGCTATCGCTGAAGCGAAACAACTGGAGCTGCTGGTCGCTGCGCGTGCAGAGAAAGATGCTGCCCGTGAGAAAGCGGAGCGTCTGCTGATCGAAAACGATGCGGCACTGAAGATCAGAACCCGTGATGCTGAAAATGAGCTGGCTGTGAAGACCCGTGAAGCAGAAGCTGAGCAGATTGTTGCGACCAAGCGTGCTGAAGCTGAATACGTTACGAAAGAGCGTGAAGCAGCTGCGAAAGAGCGTATGGCGAAAGCTGAGAAAGAAATGATCAGCGCGACCGGTCTGGCAGAAGTCGAAGTTGAACGCGAGCGTGCACTGGCGATTCGTGAAGTGGGTGAAGCGGAAGCGTACACACTGCAGACTGCTGGTGAAGCAGAAGCGCAGGCAATGCGTGCGAAAGGTCTGGCAGAAGCTGAAGCTCAGTCTGCCCGCTTTGAAGCAGCACAGCAGTACGATGAGCATACCCGTGAACACGACAGATGGGTGATGCAGCTGCAACAAGAGAAAGAGCTGGAAATTGCACGCATTGATGCGCAGAAAGCTGTTGTGGGCGAAAATGCGAAAGCCCTGGCACAGGCACTGTCTCAGGCTGATATCAAGCTGTTTGGTGGTGAAGGCATGGAGCAAATCCGTCGTACCATCATGGATGCGGCTGCAATGGATGCCAAGTTCGATGAATCTAAAGTGCTGAATCCACTGGTTTCTGAATACATCAAAGGCCAGCGCAGCATGCCTCAGGACATCAAAGATATCCTGGAAAACACAGATCTGAAAAGCAGCGACCTGAGTAATGTCGCTCTGGCCAGCCTGCTGAATTCACAGGGCGGTGCGACTGAGTTACTGAAGAAAATTCAGACCTCTCTGAACACCAAATCAGAAACGAACTCATAATCCACGTCTTTCATCCCACGCGATCCCGCCTCGTTCGAGGCGGGATTGATTAGGTAAATGCATGTCCGAAACAACTCAACAAGCGGTGAGCGAGGGTGGGGCGTACGAAATACTGAAATCCCGTTTATTTCAGCAAGGCAAACAGCTCAAATCCCTTTCGCAGACCTTTAATCAAAATCGTCAGGCTATTTTTGGCGGCCGTGAAAGCCAGCTGGTCGGCAAGGCGAATGTTCAGACCGAAGCCCGCTCGATTCCGATCGATATGGCACAGGTCAATCAGCAACTGCTCTTCGGTTATCAGGTTCACCTTGGCCTGAAATCAGCCCCGTCCCTGCAAGATGTCTTTGGCTTATATCAGCTGCATGAACAGGACGGTACCTTCCGTATCGAACCTCTGCCGCTCGAAAACAGCTTCCTGACCGATTCACGTTTTCTCCACGAATTCACTGAACTCTTCACTTACTACGGTGATGCGCGTCTGACGCAGATCTCTCGCCAGGAAAGCATGCTGTATATTGCGTTCCAGATTGGTATGCGGCCGGAAGACCGGAAGGTGTTTCGTTTCCAGCTGAACGCAAATTCGGTTGAATACCTGGATTCGCTGGGGAATCAGCAACTGGAAAGCGTTCAGCAGCATGATTTCGAATGGATTGCGACCACACGAAATGATCACGTTGCCGGCACGCATCCGCATGTGTCGATTCGCGATAAGCTCTTTGTGGAGTGTATCGGCGGCGATCTGACCATTAAAGTGGAAGACAACACGGATGACGGCAAGGGGATTTACAGTGAAGTGGTGGAGGATCCGCACCAGAGTGTGGCCGATGCCCAGATCGAATACGCCTTTATCGGTGATCTGATTGCACTGAAGATTCGCCCGAACCGTGAAAAGCATTCCCGTTATTTCATTTATAACCCGATCAACCAGTCGGTCACGCGCGCGGATGCATTGCGTCACAGTGCGAAATCGCTGCCGGAAGATCATGGTGTGCTGTACTCCCATGGTTTTGTTCTGGCGAACGGCGAGAGCAAGCAGTTTGACATGCCGTGGCAGCATCTGAAGTTCTTCCAGAAAATTGCTTCACCCAATGGTGAAGACATCCTTTATTTCTTCTTCAATATGCTTGAAGGCCACTATGTTGGCTTTACCTACAACATGATTGAGAAGAAGTTTGCTGCGCCATTGGAAAGCCATGGTTTCAGTTTGTATCCGGATGGCCGGATGCTGGTATTCCAGGCGTCAGAAAATGCGGAAGCGTCGACGATTCACCCGCTGCGCATCTGGGATACGCCATTCTCGACACCGGAATATTATACTGCGCAGAATGCTTCTGCTGATGGTTCCAGTCCACTGTTTAATCTGGGTAACGCTGAGCTGGTCCGCGCATTGTCATCTGTGCTGTCTATTTGCCAGCTGGCGCAATCCGAAGAAGTGACTCAGGTGGCATTTGAAGTGCTGCTGAAAGAGTGTCAGACCACACTGGATCATTATCACTGGCTGAACCATGACTATGCGCTCGGCATGGGTGAGGTGATCAATGTTCTGATGGATACGGCAAACAAAATCATTGATGAGTTTGCCAAAGTACTGCAGATGCAAAAATTTGCATCAGAAAGCCTTGAAGAACATCAGCAAGTGGTGACGGATTTGATTGCGAAAATCAAACTGGCACCCAAAGAACAGGCGAATGTCCTGTTAGGTCTGTTGTCTGATGTGAAAGCTCAGGTCGGTGCGACCATGGCGCTGCGTCAGCAGCATTACATGGACACTGAACGTGTCGATGAAATGCTGGAGCAATTGCAGCATCATCGTGAGCAGCTCAATCAGCATTTGTTGTCGCTGTTGCAGGAAGAAAAAGCGTACCAGCCGTTCAAGCAGCAGATTCATGAAATCGAAGAAGCGCTGGTGACAGTCAGTAAAACGGCTGACATTCAGGCGTTGCAAAAGCAGGTTGAAACGCTCCGCGCTGATTTACAGCTGGTTTCGGAAGAAGTCACGGACATTGAAACCGATGATCCGACGCAGTCAACCCGGATTCTGGATCTGACAACGGAAGTTTCTTCACTGCTGAATGCGGTGTCCGCCAAACTGCGGAACAAATCGCAAAGTCTGCAAAGTGATGAAGCTCAGGCTGAATTCAGTGCACAGTTCAAGCTGTTGGGTCAATCGGTCAGCAGTGCGATGGAGCAGGCGACGACGCCGGATGAATGCGATACTCAGCTGGCAAAACTGGTGGGGCAGCTGGATAAGCTTGAATCACGTTTTGCCGATTTCGATCAGTTCCTGGCTGAAATTTACGCCAAACGTGATGAAATTCAGTCCACGCTGGACAACCACAAGCAGCAACTGATCGCCGCGCAGCAGCGTCGGGTCCAGAATCTGCTGCAGGCTGCCAATGTCACTATGGGCAGTATTGAAAAACGGGTGTCCCGTTTTGACGATGTGAAATCGCTGAACAGTTATTTCGCAACCGATGCCATGGTGCTGAAGCTGCACCAGTTGTCGCAGTCCATTCGCGATTTGGGTGACAGCGTCAAAGCCGACAGTCTGGATTCCCGTCTGAAGTCGTTGCAGGATCAGTCGCTGCGCGCCCTGCGGGATAATCAGGATATCTTTGAAGATGGCGGGAAAGTCCTTCGTCTGGGTCGTCATAAATTCAGTGTGAATCAGCAGGCACTGGATTTAAGTCTGGTCGAACATAACAAGCGGCTTTGTACACATATTTCCGGGACGGATTTCTATCAGCCGATTGAGGATGAAGGATTTCTGAAGCTGCAAGAAATCGCACGCCTGGATGTGTCTTCTGAAAGTGACGTCGTCTATCGTGGTGAGTATCTGGCTTACCTGATGCTATACAGCGCGATGAACAAAGAGGCTGAGCTGTCTCTGGAGATCCTGTATCAGGCGGGCAGAGAAAAGCAGTTGCTGCCAATGGTTCAGCGATTTGCAGCCCCTCGGTACAAAGAAGGTTATGTCAAAGGGATTCATGACCACGATGCAGCCTTGATTCTGCAGCAGCTTTTGCCGACGTTTGAGCAGGCTGGTTTGTTGCGTTTCAGTCAGGCAGCCCGTGCGCATGCTTTACTGTGGCTGATCGCTCAGCCGGAGACAGTACTCGAAAGCTGGGGGCTGAAGGCCAAAAATGCTCAGATGCTGAAAGAGCACCTGAATGCCGCCGACGCATTCAATGATCTGAAAGTTCTGCTGGCAGAATCTGTTCAGGGACCCGCTGCGCTCGAAAGCAGTGATTACCTGATTCGACTGCTGTCCGGTTCGGATGTGCAGATTGAAGTCAGCCAGGATGCTTATGAACTGTGTGAAGATTATCTGCAGTTCCGCCGTAGTCTGGGCTGGCAAGGTGATGAAAATACGCTGGACGTTGCTTTTGTGGATCATCAGCAGTGGCTGGGTCCATATACGCTACAGAAGCAGTATGGTCAGGCCTTTGTGGTGGAAGCAGCAGCGATCGCGGTCTGTAAAACCCACTCAAGCCGTCTGCTGAACAGTGTGGATTTCTCACTGGCTTGCTCAGTTAGCGCTCTGCTGGGCGAACATGACAACCTGGAAAGCGGTAAGCTGACACTGGTTCTGGACGATTTCATTCAGCGTTGTGAGCACCACCGTCGTGTGATTGTGCCGCAGTTTGAGGCCTATCTCAGCCAGCGGACGCATTTGCTCAATCAGGCGAAAGAACAGTTCAGACTGAGCGAATTCAAACCGCGCCCGCTGACATCTTTTGTCCGGAACAAACTCATCAGCGACAGCTATCTGCATCTGATTGGTGATAACTTTGCCAAGCAAATGGGCACCGTGGGTGATAAGAAGCGGACTGACCTGATGGGGATGCTGCTGCTGATTTCACCACCGGGTTACGGTAAGACGACGCTGATTGAATACGTGGCCCATAAACTGGGTCTGGTCTTCATGAAGATCAATGGCCCGTCGATCGGCCATCAGGTGACGTCGCTGGATCCGGCGGACGCTCCGGATCAGAACTCGGCCCGTGAGATTGAGAAAATTAACCTGGCGCTGGAAATGGGGAATAACGTGCTGCTGTATCTTGATGATATCCAGCATACCAACCCGGAGCTGCTCCAGAAATTTATCTCACTTTGTGACGGTACCCGACGGATTGAAGGGACCTGGCAGGGTAAGACGAAAACCTACGACATGCGCGGTAAGAAGTTCGCGGTTGTGATGGCAGGGAACCCGTATACCGAAACCGGTGAAGCATTCCGGATTCCGGATATGCTGGCAAACCGTGCAGATATCTACAACCTGGGTGATATGCTGTCGGATCAGCAGTCTGCCTTCGAACTCAGCTTCATTGAGAACTCACTTACATCTAACCCGGTCCTGGCACCTCTCGCGACCCGCGATCTGAATGATCTGTATCGTTTCGTGAAGATGGCACAGGGTGACGGTGTTGCGCTCAGTGATATGTCGCACTCGTATTCTTCCACGGAAGCCAACGAAATTGTCGCAACCCTGCAGAAACTGATGCAGGTTCAGCAGACGGTACTGAAAGTGAATCAGCAGTACATTCTTTCAGCGGCGACTGCGGATCAGTACCGTGTCGAACCTTCGTTTAAACTGCAGGGTTCTTACCGGAACATGAATAAACTGGCTGAGAAAGTTTCTTCTGTGATGACGGATGAAGAGCTCAATACCCTGCTGCAGGATCACTACCAGGGTGAAGCACAGACGCTGGCAAACGGGACTGAAGAAAACCTGCTGAAACTGGCTGAGTTGCGCGGCAATATGACCGATGCACAAATGGCTCGCTGGGATGAAATCAAGCAGACCTATCAGCGGAAACAAATGATGGGTGATGACAGTGACCGCGCCGGTCAGGTTGTTCAGCAACTGGCGATGCTGAATCAGCATATCGCGCGTTTTGCTCAGCCGGTCAGGCTGGAGGATCTGGAATGAATCAGCAACAATGGCTCGACTGGTTAAGTGACTCATTACAGGATGGTCGTTTAGACGACAACGAACGTCGTGAGTTGCAGGTTTCTCTGATGGAAGCCGGTCTGTCGGATGACGATCGCGCTTACCTTCGGAATCAGAGCTTTAAACTGGCCCAGCAAGCCATTCAGGAAGGGACTTCGTCCCTTTCTGTCCTCCGCTGGCTTGAACGTGTTGTAAAAGTGCTTGATAACACTCGAAATTCGGCGATTGCAGAGGTGGCAACCAGCTGGTTTTCTCCCGGACGTGCCTGTGCTGCCGGCATTATTGAGCAGCTCAGACAAGTCAGAAGCAAAGTGGATATTTGTGTATTCACTATTGCCGATGATGAACTGACCAAACATATTCTCGCTGCTCATGATCGTGGGGTAAAGGTGCGGATCATCACGGATAACGACAAGGTCAATGACGCCGGCAGTGATATTGATTATCTTGCCCGTAAAGGCGTTCCGGTCAAAATTGATACGACGGCGTATCATATGCATCATAAATTTGCTGTGTTTGATGGGATGCGCCTGATTAACGGAAGCTTCAACTGGACACGAAGCGCGTCCAGATATAATCAGGAAGATATCACGCTGACCGACGATCGCCGCTTTTTAACGGCATTTGAGGAACAGTTTGATCAACTGTGGCAGCGTTTCCCCTCTCATCAGCCAACCCAAGGAGGAAGGGCATGAGTCATCTTGTGGAGCCAGTGAAGCAAACGACGGAACAATTGCAGGAAAATGGACCAGCTGAACTGACACCGGACATTGTGGCGTTAGCAGAGCGGTTTGATCCGTTTGATTCGGTGGCGACCATTACTTTTGGTAAGGAAGCACTGGAAAAGATCACCGCGTTTTCTGATCACGTGCTGGAACAGATTCGTGTCCGGGATACGGGCGATGCGGGTGAAATTCTGCAGTCCATGGTGGAATCGATGGACAGTGCAGCGTTTGATCAGCTGAAAGGCAACAGCTTTTTGGCGAATTTACCGCTGATTGGAGAGCTTTTTGATTCATTTAAGAAGTTTTCCCGAAGTTTTGATTCTGTGAAGCAACAGTTGGAGCAGTTGTCTCAGCAACTGGAAGCGCAGGAAGTGAAACTGGCGCATGATATCAGTCAGCTCGATGGGCTCTATGATAATAATCTGGATTTGCTGAAAGGGCTGGAGCAATACATTGCTGCCGGACAATACAAGCTGGATCAGTTAAAAACTGACGTATTGCCTGAACTCCTGACTGCTTCAGAGCAGTCAGGAGATGCACTGGCAGCTCAGAAGTACCGGGATGCCAGTCAGGCTGTCGCCCGTTTGGAAAAGCGCGTACACAATCTGGCGCTGACCCGGATGGCTGCTGTCCAAACCGCACCGCAGATTCGTTTGTCGCAGGAAGGGAATAAAATGCTGATGGAAGATATCCAGGATATCGTCCATAACACCTTCCCACTGTGGAAACGTCAGTTCCTGATCGCGATTTCGAATTATGAGAAAGAAAAAGCCCTGAAAGTGACCCGTGCTGTGAAGGATTACACCAATAAACAGTACGTGAAAAATGCTGAGGGTCTGAAAATACTGGAAGAGCAGATTGCAGAGAACTACCAGCGTGGCATTCTGGATCTTGAATCTTTGCAGGCCGTGAACCAACTGACGATTGAAACACTGAACAATACCTTGTCTCGAGTGAAAGAAGGTCGTCAGCAACGTGAACAAGCCGAAAAAGTGATTGCAAAGGCGGAGCAGGAACTGAAACTGGCGTTGCAGCAGACGTTGGAAAACTGAGTGCAATAGTGAAATCAAATAAAGAAAAACGGCAGCGATTGGCTGCCGTTTTTGTTGTTATCTTTCAACCACCATCTATGGCGGTGGTGATTGCAAATCACTTTGTTTTCTGATGTGTCAAGATCGATAACAATTGTCAGCTGAACATTCAATCCCCACCCGAACTACAGCTGCTACAACTACTACAGCCACCACCACCACCACCGCTGCAGCTTTGGCTGCTGCTGTCACTGTCAAATCCACTGGTGTAATGATAATTGTCATTGGTATCAGACCCATTGCGATAGTCGTTGTCTGTATCGTTGTGACTACTGCTGTCATTGCAATCATCGTAGTTATCGTCATCATCGTCGCCTTCTGACCCATCGCCGTCATCCTCGGAGCAGAGGGGCGTTTTACAATAGAGAAACCACCCGTCCTCATTGGCAGAGTCAATGGTGTTGACATGGATGGATCTTTTCCTTGGGCTGTGGTGATAACAAAACCCATCTTCTATGTTCAGTTGTTCATCAATTGAAAACAGCAGTGGCATTTCCCGTGGATATCCAGGGCTGATTTGCTCGTGGAGACAAATGAATCGCCAGCTTTGTTCATTTCTTAATCTTCGGGAGGCTGTTGTATTGCTTTCCCAGTCGGGCGAGTGGTGGAAGTAACGGCCAAAAGATTTCTGGCAAAAGTGGTGGTAGGTTTTGGTTGCTAAAATGAACTCATGCCAGGCAACATCGACAATTTTAGAAGGCATAGAAATCGCTTTCAGGGGTGTTTGAGAACAAATCAGAAAATAATCTCGAAGTGCTTCAAATACGAGCTCTATTTCGTCATCTGAAAGGTGCGGGTAACAGGCTTTTACCTTTGCTTTGAGTGGCGGCGGGAAACGATATTTTTTTATATGTTCAGTTCTGAGATATGTGGTGGTCTTTATCCATACGTAAGCGATGATACCGAGAGGGATGAGTGTGATGAAGACGAAAATGGAAGTGTTCATTGATTGTTCAAATGCATTTGGCTTTCTGATGTAGTTGAATAGGCGACAGAAAAATCTGATGCTTTAATGAATGGCTGCATTTGCAGAACAATGCATAAATTTGAATGCGATGAGAAACCAGCAACAATTGCGTTGCTGCTTTCTTGATACGGGTGCTCTTTATTTCAGGTGTAAAAATTGTTCGAAGTTTTTCAAGTGTTCTTCTTCTGAAAGGAGATAAATTATTTTAACTCTGTTTCAAGAAGCACAATTTCAGTTGAACCCACATTTTTCACATTATGCGTTTCAGCCTGAGCAAATAAGGTCATACCTTCTTTAATTTGTAGTGTTTTGGCTGGTTTTGCTGAACCGGATGAGCTGAGTTCAAGCAAGCCACCTTTCAGGACGTAGACGGTCCGGTTTGGATAGCGGTGTGTATGCATGCCGGATTCAGTCGCGGGCGGGTAGGTCAGACGTACAACCTGTACACGGTCATTTTCTAACAGGATTTCTTTATGGTCAGATTCGGATGCCGAGTCGCTGAAAGTTGGCAATGACAGCATCAAAAGCAGAATTATATATCTCATGGTCTTCCCTCTGGGCTGAAATTGCTTTTGATTGCGCTCATCATTTAATAAGCAGTTGAATTGAATTTAGATGAATCTTTCAATCAGTTCAATTCCTTCGCCATCAGAACCTGAGATAAAAAGAACTTTTCTGATTGTTGTACCATTATTATGTTTTACTTAAACTCGACCTCTCAATATCTTTACCTCTTTGGACTGTAAAAAACAGATGGAATTTTTTAATGATTGCGCTTCTATCGAAAAATGTGCGATTGTCCCCTGATTTTCAGACTGATAATTCTCGAAAGGAAAAAGTTCCAGGCAAGTCCCGTGACCAATATTGAGTTTGAGGTTGCCCTGTGCGCTGCCCAAATCTGTGTTGGCGGAAAAGCTGAGGATGTCCCGATAGAAGGCGATAGACTTTTGGATATCCTGACAACTGACAACTGACAACTGACAACTGATAGCGATAGACTTAGTTTTAGTGTTTTGAGTCCTATTTCTCACTCTTTATTGATGAAGGCAGATATTTCGCGCAATGTATTCTTTCTTGATGTACCTGCACTTTTTTTAACAGACGAAGTGTAAACTCAAACGTTTAAAATTAGGGTGCATTCTTCCACATGATTATCCTGGATGGTTGAAAAAGGAGTTATCCATGTTTCAACGTTGCTTGTTCCTGTTTTGTCTTTGGACTTGGTCTTGGTGCGCCATTGCGTCAGAAGAAGTGGTATTTCTGCATACTGGGCATCAGCTCTCCGGGCAATATCTGGCGCCTTTGAATGGCCAGCATGCAAAGGCTGTACTGCTTTTTGTCCATGGTGATGGCGCGATGACTTATGACGCCGATGGGTATTATGCCATTTTCTGGCAACCTCTGAGGGAGAAGGGCTTTGCTATTTTTAGCTGGGATAAACCCGGTGTGGGAAAATCGACTGGACGCTGGCTGAATCAGTCAATGTCCGATCGTCAGTCCGAAGTTCGGGCTGCCGCAAAAGCTGTTCAAGATAAATATGGTTTTACATCAAAACAGACCGGATTGGTCGGTTTCAGTCAGGCGGGCTGGGTGCTCCCTGAACTGGCAAAACAGCCCTCTGACTTTGGCTTCATGATCGGTATTGGTTTCGCATCTGACTGGATCGCTCAGGGAAGGTATTACGCCAGAACAAGACTGGCAATCACCGGAGCATCTTCGGAAACGCTTAAGGCGGGTTTAGCTGATTACGACAAAGAGATTGCATTATTGCGCACTCAGCCTTCTTTTCTGCATTATCAGTCTGTTGTCGGGGAGGGTGATCTTTCGAAGGAACGGTATTCATTCGTGCTGCGTAATTTTCAATCGAACGCTGTGGCAGATTATCCGCACATTGCTATTCCGACCCTGTTGCTTTGGGGAGATCAAGACCTCAATGTTGATGCCCGGTCAGAATATCGCTGGTGGCAAGTGCATCCGAACCCCTGGGTAACAACGCAGCTGATCAAAAATGCCAGTCATGGTTTACTCAAAGCGGACACCTTTCATTCGCAGCAGTTTGGCTTGTTGCAGTGGATCAAGCTGATGTGGATGGAACAGGACGCAATGGCACCTGATGTGCTGCCAACGCTATTGACCTGGCTGAACGCATTGCCTGTGTCCAGTATTGAACGAGATTGAAAAATCAATGTGATGTTGGATATTTGTTTTATGAGCGATGATGTCCGGTTAACCCTTTTAATCCCCAGACGATCGCACCGATGACAGCCGTTGTTCCTGTAGCAAAGATTTCATCCAGCACCGGTGTATTTACGGTTTCATCCTGAAAAAGGTTAAAAGCAATTTCAACTGCGGGGGATATCATATCCACAAAAAACAGAATGATTATCAAGGTGCATAAATTTTTTATTGTCGCAAAGTCATGTTCATAATTTATCAACACGGCTGAATCTCTAGCAACGACTGGTTCAGCTACAGAATCAGCTTGATAGGCGTGAAATAAATCATCAAAAAAACGTCTCACTGATATGGTATACCAAGCGTGAAATTCATGGGTATCTGAGAGGACCGTTTCTCTCACGACTTTCCGGAATGCATTTTCCTGGGTGATGATGGAGGACTCTAATTCTTGTTTCACCGAATGAATATCACGGTCTTTCTCTGCTTCGAAATGTGACTGAATGTCATGCCAGACATACCCTTCATATAAGTTTCTGTTTGGGTTTAACTCTCTATCCATCGCATGATGAATCAGTTCCAGAAAAACAGGTGTTGTTAAAGAGGCAGCCAAAAACAGATCTTTTCCTGGTTCATGACAGATGCAATCGACGAAGTTTGTCCATTGTTCTTCAAAGATTGATCGTCCTGTTGAACGGATCATTCTATCTTGTCTCCAATACATTTTAAGGGCTGTATGAAAAGCTCTTCCACCTTGAACCCAAGGTCCAACGAACGCTGATGTATACACAATGCCTCCGGACGTTTTTTACATAAGTTGGTTATCCGTATTTTATATAAAGTATTCAATTGCCACATATCAAAGGAATATCATAATTTAATTCTGCATAGTAATTAAAGAACAGGCTCATTGCTTTCTCTGGATGAATCATCAATGAGCCTGTTTCTTTTTGATTACTTATTTTTGGGTAATATTGACACCTATTTCTTTCCCACCACTGTCGGATAGATTAACTTCACGGCAGGCAGCCCAGATAAAGATCACTTCTTTAGCTTGATGTATAGCTGGAGAGAGATATTCAAACAAAGTAGTGAGATTAACACCATCTGAATAAACACTGTCAACTGTGACCTGAATGTTGAGGTCATCAGCCGGTACTGGGTCATTGTATTTAATCTGATGCCAGGTTGTAGAGTTTGGCGCACGTATGTTCAAACCTTCAGGCGGATAGAGTCGCATATTAGGAATATGCGTATATTGTTTAGCTTCTTGTTCCGGTTCCAAACCTTTAATTCGACCTTGATCCAACTCTCCCCCAAATGCATCAGACATTAGTTTGGCGTTGAGAGTATAAAACTTAAAATGACATCCTGCGGGCACTTGAACAAAGGCATCACTGCCAAGCGGCCACATTCCATGTCCACTGAAGACAATTATTTTCGACATGACATTTTCCTCAAGTATTGCTGTAAGTGATTAAGAATATGTTTGGAAAAACGCGCGACTGGTTCAGCCGCGCGTTGTACTGATTTAGCTCAGTACACCTTGCAGAGCGGCTTGACCTGCTTTTTTCAGTACGTTCCGTACGCTTCCCCAAAATGCAGGGTTGACACCCGCAGCTTTGGCTTGTGCAATACGATTTGAACGGTCAACGCTTTGTGCTTGAGTTGGAAGTTTCATAATATTCTCCTATTGAGATTTACAGTTTTATTTTGAGGCGCAGCCTCAGGGATATGCTGCGAAACAACCTGGCAGCAATTCTGTTGACCGGCACGAAATTAATAGGCGTGCCAGGTCCGTAAAGTTCCGATGGTGACAGGTATCACGTCGCTGACATCCACGGTATAGCGATAGAGTTTCCGCGCTGCGGTTAAGCGCTCTTTCGGGTTAAAGAATTCCAGAATGACATCCCAGCAATCTGATTCCGGCCGACTGACAGGGCTCTGTTCAGCGCTGATGCGATTTAGGAACAGATTCTCTTCGAAGGCATCATCGAAAATTTCTTTCATCTGATATGCATTTGTGGCTGCATAATTGATTGCACGTTCCTGTGAATTGAGCCCCCGGTTACGCAGCTCGTAATAGATCCGGTTGAGGAAATTGGTCATTTCAGCCGTTTTGGCTGTATCTTTCGTCTCGCCCATGACCAGTTCTGCTAATGTTTCGGATTTCCAATTGAACATGCCTCGCAGGACAGGGGAGACCTTAGGAATGACATGACCATTAAACAGTCGGGTTTCTCCGGTCACGACACCTGCGATAGAAACACGCTCCACACCGGCAGTTTCCTGTTCATGTAAAAAGCTGACTAAACGGGCATATTGCAGCACAGCAAATTCACTGTCCGGGTCAATGGCATAAACCGGTATCCCATCAATTTTCAGCGTCCAAATCAGCGCATTTGACTGTTCTGCGTTATCGCCTGTGTTCAGGTGTTGCGCCATACACTCCGGATCAAACGGATGTGAATCTTTATTGCCCATCACTTGAGTGAAGTAATCCAGACGGGCCTCTGTCCCAAAATCGTATCCAATGGTGCCAATCAGGAAGACTTTCTCTGCCCCCTGAATTTCACGGGCATCTTTAATGGCTTGTGCCCTGACAGGTCTGGGTTCTCCGTGTACATAGCGGTTTGCCGCTGGATCAGCGATCCGGGGTAATTTCAGCGCGGCTGGCTCACATGTTTCATAGCCAGAAAGGTTCCCCGATGACAGTTCTGCCGAACTTATCTCTGGTTCATCCTGCACGCTTGATTCAAGGGTATCAATGAGCCCCGGTTCAAGGTCACTGATATCATCAGCCACTTGTGGCCTACATTCAGCCGACTGCATTGGGTTGGGTTCAACAGCATGTGTTGAGGGTTCGTGGTTTGACATGGCATTCGTCCTTTTGGGTGGTGGTTTCAGATTTGAGTGATTTGTTTTGCGCACAACGTGTCTTAACAAAGCAGAAAGATTGATTCGATGTACGACAACGCCGGAACGGTTTGGGCTGTTCACATACATGAATGAGGCAGTTTCAAACAGAATTTTGCGTAACCGTTCTGGGGTGTCTGATGCACATCTATCTAAATGGAGTGCGTTGATGAGTAAAGCGCAGATGCCTGAGACGATTGGCGTCGCAAAGCTGCTGCCACTCACACTGGTAATTTGGTTATCAGGAGTCGCCACAGGCATGAGCACACCGGGCGCCAGTAACATCTTCTTGACTAGACGTTGGCCATGATTATTAAAAATGGCCGGTATTCCTTCGCGATCACACGCACCCACGGCAAGCACGGAATCGAGAGATGCGGGTATGCTTTCCGTGTTCTGTCCTTCATTTCCCACCGCAGCAACCACAAGAACACCAGCGTCTTGGCATAATTTGATTGCTTTACGTAATTCGTCCGTTCCGCGACCATTGAGCGAAAGTGATGCGCCGCTGATGTTAATGATGTCGCACTGATAGTGACATGCTTGTGTGATTGCTTTCGCGAGTATTCGCTCTGAACAACCGCTGATATTCCCTTCATTGTCTTCATGGAAAACGGGAAAACTTATGATATTCAGATCGGTTGCCAAGCCGACTCCCTGCCCAGCAATTAAGCTACAGACAGCAGTGCCATGCTTTGTCTGTGCTTGCTGAACCTCTCCAGCTTGCTGGATTGAAAGATGAGTGAGCATCGGATGGTTATGTTGAATTGCACCATCAATGACAGCCACATTTATCCCCGCGCCGTGTTTACCTGCAGTTTTTAATTGCTCGAGAACAGAGACAAGTTCCTGCTCGACTGCTGATTCCATAACCATTGAAGACTCCAATCGGTTTATTATTCAGTCAGTCTCTGAACTTCATCCATACATAAAAAAACAAGCTGTAACGTCGGATATCAGAGATTTTTCTGTGTTTAAAAATCTGTCGTGTTATTCAAGTTCAGATGTTATTCCTTGCCTGATATGCAATGAATTTCCTGAACTTGTAAGTAAAGATACTTAAATTTTTTTTGGTATGCCGTATCGCTTTGGTATCAGTTTGAAGGTGAGTGATGGGTGAACATTTCTTTCATTGACGGATGCTCTTCTGATTCTTGAAGCAATAAATAAAGTGTTAAGCAGGCATGGCTGAGCGGCTGCAGGGATTCGTCACTCTTCTGGGTCAAACTTGGCTTCCAGTGAATGGTGGTGCTCTGCCATTTGGGAAAATTGACCTCAGCATGAGGAGCGACAGGAAGGAGCAGGTCGTCCGTTTTTACTTGAAAGAATTTCGCGAGTTTTTTCAGTGTTGTATTGGATGCCTTCTGTCCTGACTCTATCCGTTTGAGCGTTGCGATCGATATATAACAATGGCGCTCCAGACTTTCATTGACCAGATCTTCTTGACTTAACCCTTTTTTTTAATCGCATTGCTTTAATGAGTGATGTGTTAATTAGATTTCCATGATTCGACATGATTATTTTCCTTTTTGGTTTTGGGTTGGAATGGTGATTTGAGGGGCACAAGGAGAGCAAGAATTAGGAGGGCTTGAATGCTCACTTGTTTCCCTTGAATGAAGATTCCATGTGATTTCGAACGGAGAGTTTGTATATTTTGAATACAACAGTATATGTAGTTCAATGAATTCTGCTTCACAGGTTTCAATACACGTTCTTAGAGTGATCTCACGAGAGTCATTTTTACTGGAATCAATTTCTGGATGGGAGCTCTGCCAATGTCATGCAGACAATACGATATCTGAAAGCATGGCTGATCACTTGGGGACTGATAGTTTATATGTGAGTGCTTTGGTAATGGGAGGATTTTCAATCTTTGAAAAACCGTTCAATGAACATCGATTATTTTTCATCCCCCCCGCGGAATATTTTGCAAATGAAGAATAAAGTCTTCAGGCTTCATATTGTCATCATTAAAAAAACGAAGAATTTCACTGGATGTCGCCTGTTGTACCAGTGGGCTGACCGCCATGGAATCAACAATACTTGGGATCAATTGGCCGGTTTGGGAAGCGGTAAGCATGTCTGCTTTTGCTTTCACAGAACAGCGGTTAAAGCCATCTAATGTAATATCTTTCCTTGCAGGAATGGACCCTTTCACTTTGTTGAAGGCTTTCAGGAAGGCAGGGGAAGACAATGTCTGACTGACAATCTTAGCTGTCTCCGGATGGGTCCGCGGGCTGTCAAATAGGGCAAAGCTGTCCATATTGTAAATAAAGCCCGTTTGTTTCGATGGGGTGGGGTAACATCCGATCGCGTCCGGAATACTCACTTTTCCGGCAAGCAGTTCGCCCAGCACCCAGTCCCCGGAAATCTGAAATGCCCGCTCACCTTCAATCAGTAATTGAGTACCTTCGTCCCAGCGCATGTGTGACATCCCGGGTTTGACGAGTTGGCTGATGGCTCTGAATCTCGCCAGAATGTCATAGGTTATCTGACTGTTAAGCGCTTCGGGGTCCATGTTGATAAAGGCACGCTGGTAATAATCGGCACCGCCGTAGCCAAAGGCCAGATTTTCAAACAGCAATGCAATTTGCCACTGTTCCTTACCCAGAGCCAGCGGCTCTACACCTTGTTTCTTCAGGCGGGCGAAAACATCAATGAGTTCATCCCAGGTGGTGGGAATAGCCAGTCCGTATGTCCGGAGAACCTTACGGTTAATCCACATCCAGTTCAGGCGATGGACTGTGATCGGTATGGCCACATAGTGTCCCTGATACTGATTGACATCCCGGGCAATAGGTAAGAGGTTTTCCTGCCAGTTGCCGTCTGCTGCAACCTTATCTAATTGATGGAGAAAACCCAGCGCCGCCCAGGATTGAATGGAAGGCCCCTCCAGCTGGACCAGATCTGGCGGCGTTCCCGCGATAGCACGTGCCTGCAGGATAGACATGGCTGTATCTCCACCGCCACCCGGGACGGGCAGATCCAAAATATGGACACCTGCATTATCCAGTGCTTCTCTGACCAGATTGAAGGCAGCAACTTCACCTTTGGCGGTCCACCAGTGCAAAAATTCGATTTCTTTCATCGATGACGTTGGTGATGAAGCTGGTTCTGAGGCAGAAACTGGCAGCGTCAATGCACAGATGCAGAAAAGAAGGAATCGTTTCATGTGTCTCTCGTCAATCGGATTAGCACGACTAGCCCCTGCGCAGGATGGTTTTGTAATGTCAGGTCACCACCGTGACTTCGTGCAATACTGCGTGATATCGTCAACCCCAGGCCGGAACCCAGCTCATCTTGCGGATTGACGCGAAAGTAAGGTTCGAATACTTTTTCTGACCATTTCTTATCGAGTCCCGGACCATAGTCTCTGAACTGAATCTGGATGTCTTTTTCTGAATATTCCAGCTGAATATCTACTTTTTTGCCATATTTCACTGCATTATCGACGATGTTGTATAAACATCGCTTGATTGCCAGAGGCTTACCCAAAAAATGAATTGGCTCATTGGTAAACAAATGGACTTTGGGCTCGTTGCGGTTGTAATAGCTGGCACATTGTTCGAGCATCTGAGTCATATCGATCCATTCTGGTTCCTCATGGATATCGGTATCCCGGATACATTGCAACGCACCTTTCAGCATCAGGTCGAACTCATCGAGAATTTTTTCAAATCGTACTTTAGCCTGTTCATCATCCAGCATTTCTGTGCGCAGCTTCAGACAGGCCAGCGGTGTCTTCAGGTCGTGAGAAATGGCACCGAACAACATTTCCCGGTCACGAATATAAGCACGAACCCGCCGGTTCATTTTGTTAAAAGCACGGACGGCTGCCCGTGTCTCTTTACTGCCTTCCTCATCAACCTCTTCGACATAGAGCTGTCCACCCATCAGGGTTGCGGCTTTAGCCAGCCTGCGAATTGGCCGGATTTCCATTCGCAGCAGCCAGACCGTACAAAGGACCAACAGCAGTGAAGAGACACCCAGGAACATGAGCTGTTTCTGGTCGATAAACTGGGGCGACAGCGATGAAAAAGGGACAGGTAAGGTGGCTGCCAGATAAAACCATTCCTGCTCAGACATCTGGATTTGCATCACGACAATGGGTAAGTCCATGTCTCCAAGAGCCAGGCTGTAACTGGCCCAGATTTCCGGGAGAGCATCCAGTTTGATTCCGGAATTGAAGACCCTCAGGTCCTGGCGCCGGCTTAAAGCGATATCGATTTGCTCTGCGTGGTTTATCTTTTGACCCAGTACATCATGCGCGGTTGAAAGCAGCAGTTCAGTCCGGTCATTTGCTGTTGGGAGGGTGACGGGTAATTTCCGCTGGTTAATCGAGATAAAAAAGCGCGTACCGCCCATTTCACGTATCTGGTTCAGGATCAGGTAGCGATAATTCACGGGCAGCGCATGGAAATAGTTATAGGTGTCTGCGGCATTCGACATCAGACTTGTCATGGTTTTCTGCAGGTTTTCGGCTTCTTTTTTTGCACCGGACTGATACCAGATCAGTCCGGCGATCAGTTCCGCAATCACGATAACGATGAGCAGCGTTGCACCAATACGAAAAGTGATGGAAGAAAAAAGAGATGATAGAGAAGTCAGCTTCATGAGGAGAATCAATTACACCGTTATCACATCACTGGCCAGCATGTAGCCTTTGTTTCTGACGGTCAGAATCAAAGACCGGTCATCATCATGCAGATGTTTTCTCAGGCGGCTGATCTGGACGTCGATCCCCCGTTCAAACGGTTCGGCATCCCTTCCCCAGATACAGCGGGCAATATTGTCACGGCTGAGTAACTGATTCGGCTTTTCCAGCATCAGGCTGATCAGGTTGAAGTCAGCCCCGGAGAGCGGAATGATTTCGCCCTCTTTGCTGATTAAACGACGTTTTATCAGGTCACAGGTCCAGCCGGAAAACTGTACCAGATGGTGCGATGCGGCTTCTCCGTGTGTGACCTGAGTCCGGCGCAGCAAGGCTTTGATTCGCGCCAGCAGTTCTCTCGGGCTGAATGTTTTGGTGATGTAATCATCAGCTCCGATTTCAAGACCGGCAATCCGATCCACTTCATCGGTCACAGCGGTCAGCATGATAATCGGCACATTGGAACGCTTCCGGATCTGACCGCAGAGGGTTAGCCCGTCATCTCCCGGCATCATAATATCGAGAATGATCAGATTCGGTTCGGCCTGATTGAAGTGTGCCCACATCTCTTCGCCATCGCAGGCAGTCAGTACATGAAACTCTGAGCGACCAAGGTATTCAGTGAGTGCATCCCTGAGTTCCTGATTATCGTCCACGACGAGAATCGTCTTCATTTCTCTGGTGTTCTTCATACCTGACCGCGTTGCTTATTCCATTTGTGTATCTGATACATCATTTCAACATGGAAAACCACAGCTATAGCTCAAAACTCATACGTACCTCAACTTGGGTATGTAACAGGCTACTTACAAACTCATAGGCTTTTGTAACCTTCAGTCCGCTTGTTTTCATTAAGTTAGTTATGTACCTCTACGAAAATATCAAGAAGGACATAAAAAAATGATAAACAGTACTTTTGGACTCTTACAACGGATTGGCAGATCTCTGATGCTGCCAGTTGCCGTGCTTCCGGTCGCGGGATTATTGCTTGGGATTGGGTCAGCCAATTTTGCCTGGTTGCCGGAGTTGGTCTCAAACATTATGGCCATGTCTGGTGACGCGGTATTCAGTAATCTGGCACTGATTTTTGCTATCGGTGTCGCACTGGGATTATCAGATAATGACGGCGCTGCAGGGCTTGCTGCAACGGTCGGTTTTGCCATTATGACAGCCACCATGGGAGTCATGGCAAAATTGCACGGCATTGAACCTGCAACAATCATCGGGATTCCGAGCCTGAATACCGGGGTATTCGGCGGGATCATGATCGGTGCTGTGGCCGCTTATCTCTTTAATCGTTTCCACAATATCAAGTTACCCGAGTATCTGGGCTTCTTTGCCGGTAAACGTTTTGTCCCAATTATCACCGGTATCAGCGCTATTTTCCTCGGGATTTTACTGAGTTATGTGTGGCCGCCAATCGGCAGCGCAATTGACAGCTTCTCGCACTGGGCGGCATACCAGAGTCCGACAACCGCGTTCGGGATTTATGGTCTGGTTGAACGTTCCCTGATCCCGTTTGGTCTGCACCATATCTGGAACGTTCCTTTCTTCTTTGAAGTGGGAGAGTATGTTGATCCGGCGACTGGCAAACTCATTAAAGGTGAAATTCAACGTTATCTGGCAGGTGATCCGACGGCGGGAAATCTGGCGGGTGGTTATCTGTACTCTATGTGGGCGCTGCCTGCTGTTGGTCTGGCAATCTATCATTCAGCCCGTCCTGAAAAGCGTGCCCTGATTGGCGGGATTATGGCTTCTGCAGCGCTGACTTCCTGGCTGACAGGGATCACGGAGCCGATGGAGTTTTCCTTTCTGTTCGCCGCACCGGTTTTATATGTGATTCACTGTATCCTGACGGGGCTGGGGTTTGCATTGGTGACCGCGCTGGATATTCATCATAGTGTGACTTTTGCACATGGTGCGATCGACTTCCTGCTTTATTTCCCACTGTCGCAAAACGCCTGGTTGTTTATTGTGATTGGTCCTTTGTGGGCACTGATGTACTACAGCATTTTCCGCGTACTGATAGCCAAACTCAATTTGATGACACCGGGACGTGAAAGTGAAGCTGATGAAGTCAGCAGCCTGTCTGAAATTGGCACTGAGCTTGCGCAGAATCTGATTCAGGCTCTGGGCAGCAAAGAGAATATCAAGAATGTCGATGCCTGCATTACACGTCTGCGCGTGACGTTGCTGGATATCAAACAGGCTGATATTCCCAAAATTAAACAGTTGGGTGCCCGTGAAGTACTGGTGGTCGGAGATAATCTGCAGGCTATTTTCGGGACGCAATCAGACAATATTAAGACCGAAATGAAGGCGGTTCTCGTCGCTTCAAATTAATCCGGGACCGGGCGGTGAGAACCGTCCGGTTTCATTTGTGTTTATTGAAGAAAAGGAATGACTCATGCATTTTTCGAAGCGTTCAATGATGGCGGGCATTTTGGCTGCGGCTGTGTTTTCTCCGTCGTTGGTACAGGCTGCACCATTGGATGTGAATCAGGAAAAACTCTATTTTCTGAGTCCGCACCCGGACGATATTCTGCTGACCTTCGGCGGTCTGATCAATAAATTATCCAAAGAAGGAACACTGGATCAAAAAAACAATGTCACTGAAGTGTTTTTCTCTCTGTCAAATTACACAACGAACCATCTGAATGAGCTGACCAATAAACGTGTATTTGATGTTTCAACGATGCGGAACAGTGAAGATTTCGGGGCCCACATAAAAATGTTCGGACAGTGGGATAACTTTCGGTACAAAACGGCTGGCTTCTATGATGCGCCATTGCGGAAATATGAAGGCTCTGTCACGGCTGGTGGGGGGCCGGCAGGAACATTTGCGGACTTCCGTCAGGATGAGATTGCCGTTTATGAGCGCATTGCCGCTGATGTCACACCAGTATTGAAGCAAGAGAACTGTGCCGCATTTGTTCTGTTGGCAAACGGCAGTCATATTGATCACTTCATTGTGCGTGAAGCCGTGATGAAAGCAGCGCATGATTTGGGGAATGAAGCAAAATGTCAGATCTATTTCGGTGAAGATCAGCCATACACGGGAGCGAATCCGGAAAATGCAATGGATGAAGTGAATAGTATCCAGGCCCGGCTGCCGGCGAATGCTCTGACCTCCATGACTTTCTGGATAGATAAACAGCATAAGATCGAGATGTTTAAGGAATATTATCTGAGTCAGTACGACACAGGCTATATCCCGCCACTCGAAAGCACAGATTATGAAACCATTTATAAATGGGATAAATCGACATACAGCGCACTACAGCCCCATGCGAAGTGTCAGGCTGCATTCTGTAATTTGCAGTAGCGGATCTGTTCATTTCCCCCGAACACATTCGTTTTCTCTGCGAACCGGGAAGTAAGATACTTCCCGGTTGATTCATTGTCCGGATTAATAAGGAGCCAGATCGATTCGTTCATCGTCAACCTGACTAGGCGTAAGCACGACAGGAATGGCTTTCGAAATCGGGGTATCACTCAAGTCGCCTTTACTGTCCAGTGCCACCAGCGGGTTAGTTTCCGGGAAATATGCGGCGATATTGCCAGCCGGGATGTCATAGCTGATAAGTTTGAACCCTTCGACCTGACGCTGGATGCCATCGGCAGACAACGAAGTCACGTCGACTCTGTCCCCCGGTTTTAAGCCTATTGCCTCGATGTCTGATGCATTCATCATCAGGATCTTACGTTCGCCTGAAATCCCGCGATACCTGTCTTCAAAACCATAAATTGTCGTGTTGTACTGGTCGTGAGAGCGAACGGTCTGAAGAACGAAAACCGGATCATCGCTGAGTTGACGTAAATTGGCCGGGAGCAGGTGGTCGGGGAGCGGATGCGTTCTGAACTCCGCTTTTTGGGAATCCGTGTGCCAGATTCGCTCTGCAGCACTGTTACCCAGATAAAAACCGCCGGGCTGTTTCAGTTTGAGGTTCATCTCACTGAATCCGGGAATGACGTCGGCAATCAGATCACGTATCCGGTCGTAGTCTTCGATCAGCCAGTCCCAGTCAACCGGGTGATTCCCCAGTGTGGCTTTGGCGATACCGGCAATGATTGCAGGCTCAGAGCGCATTTCAGCGATGTCACTTTCAACGACACCGCCGGAGGCATGGACCATACTGAAAGAATCTTCAACCGTGACCGATTGCGGTCCGTTTTCCTGAAGGTCGATATCCGTTCGTCCCAGGCAGGGCAGGATCAGACTGTCTTGACCGGTGATCAGGTGGGTACGGTTGAGTTTGGTGGCAATATTCACCGTGAGCGCGCAACTTGCCAGTGCCTGCTGGGTGAGACGGGTGTCTGGTGTCGCTGAAGCAAAGTTGCCTCCTAATCCGATAAAGACTTTACTTTCTCCGGCCAGCATTGCCTTGATGGCATGAACAGTATTGTGACCCTGTTCTGATGGGGGAGTGAAGCCGAACCGTTTTTCAAGCGCCTGGGTGAATGCCGGTGCCGGTTTTTCATGGATGCCCATGGTCCGGTCACCCTGTACGTTGCTGTGGCCGCGGACCGGGCAAAGTCCGGCCCCCGGTTTGCCTAACTGACCAAAGAGTAATTGCAGGTTGGTGATTTCCTGAATGGTGCTGACAGAGTGCTTGTGTTGTGTAATGCCCATCGCCCAGGTGATGATCACGCGTTGAGAGTGGCGATATAGTGTTGCAGCGTATTCAAGATCCTGTTGGTTCAGTCCCGCCTGTTCCGTAATGAGAGACCAGTCTGTTGCTTCCACTTCGCTCAGGTAGCTGTCTAATCCTGTCGTATGCGCCCGGATAAAATCATGATCGAAAATAGAATCTTTTCCTGCAGCGGTCTCGGTTTTATCCATGGCAATGAGGGCTTTGACCATGCCCCTGACCACCGCCATGTCACCGCCCAGTTTTGGCGTAAAATAGTGACTGCTGATGGCGGTTGCGCCACCGGTCAGCATTTCAGCAGGAGATTGCGGGTTTGTGAATCGCTCAAGACCGCGCTCTTTGAGGGTATTGAAGGTCACAATTGCGGCGCCGCGTCGAGAGGCCTTACGCAGAGTATCCAGCATTCGGGGATGATTTGTGCCGGGATTCTGCCCAAAGACAAAGATAGCGTCAGCTTTATCAAAGTCTTCGATTTTTACTGTACCTTTGCCGATGCCGATACTTTGTTTCAGTGCGACGCCACTGGCTTCATGGCACATGTTTGAACAGTCCGGAAAGTTATTGGTGCCATAGGCCCGGACAAAAAGCTGGTAGAGAAACGCCGCTTCGTTGCTGGCTCGTCCTGAGGTGTAGAATTCGGCCTGATTTGGGTTATCCAGTGCATGCAAATGACTTGCGATCAGAGCAAAAGCTTCATCCCAACGGATCGCTTCATAGTGATCTGTCTTGGGGTTGTATCGTACGGGGTGGCTCAGGCGGCCCTGATATTCCAGAAAGTAATCGCTCTGTTGCTGCAGCCAGCCGACCGGATACTGGGCAAAAAACTCCGGGGTGACCCGACGACTGGTTGCTTCCCAGTTTACGGCTTTGGCACCGTTTTCGCAGAACCTGAAACGCCCCTGTTCTTCGGTTTCCCCCCAAGCACAGCCCGGGCAGTCAAAACCATGTTCTTGGTTCGTTTTCAGTAAGTTGCGGATATTTCGGGTGATGTTCTCACTTTTCACCAGATGACGGGTTGTACTGGCAAGTGCCCCCCATCCACCGGCGGAGCTTTTGTATTTTTTTACGGTCATGGTGATTCATCATCCTTGTGTGTATCAGGCGTGTGTCTGGCAAGACGTTGATTGCCGGGATCGAGAAAAAACTTTGGCTTCCTGACGGCTGTAGACGCCGGTCAGGGGAAAGACAATCGGATTAGTGTGCAGTTATCCCCTGCAGGATGCCAGTTTTCTGTGCGCGCTTGCTGGTTTTTCAGGCGGCATGGTTTTACACGGCTCTCTATAGTATTACGGCAGGCGTGATAAAAATGTAATATTCCCCACAAAAAATGTGAGATTAGTAGCGCTGCGCACTTGCAAGTTCAGTGGTAGCAGGCGGTTGCATCATGCCTCTGTCTTCATCTGACTGTTACGCGGACGTTACACTGAACCTCAAGCGTTTTCAGCCTGAGTCTGGTATCTTACGGGTTTCACGATATTGATTAGAAAGGCTGGCCTTTGCCGAAAAGAAAGGGCTGGCAGAGAGGAAAAGCAGAATGATTGCGAACAAGCTGGTCCTGGTCGTTGATGATGATCAGGAGATTCGCGAACTGTTGGACGAATATCTGACCAAGCAGGGTTTTCAGGTGGTCACTGCGGAAGATGGGATTGCCATGAAACGGGAAATGACCATCAGCGAGCCGGATCTGATTCTGCTGGATATTATGTTGCCGGGTGAGGATGGTTTTTCACTGTGCCAGCATGTCCGTAAAACCTCTGACGTGCCCATTATTATGCTGACGGCGGTGTCTGATGAAATGGATCAGATTGTGGGCCTGGAACTGGGAGCGGATGACTATATCGCGAAGCCCTTCAGCCCGAGGCAGCTCATGGCGAGAATTAAAGCGCTGATGCGCAGGGTGAAACCGTCAGAGACCCAGCAGGAACCCAGTCAGCCATTACCGAAAGCTTTTCTCTTTGATCACTGGCGGCTGGAGACGGCTTCTCAATCTCTGGAAGACATCAATACCCAGCGCCGTTATGAGATGACCAACAGTGATTATGCTGTGCTGTTACTGTTCCTGAGTCGTCCGAACGAAGTGCTGGATCGCGATACCATCTTTTATGCCACCCGTGGGCGGGATGCGCAGCCATCAGAACGTGCGGTGGATGTGCAGCTCAGTCGTTTGCGTCAGCGTCTTGGTGATAAAGGACGTCAGCAGCGTCTGATCAAAACGGTTCGCGGGAATGGGTATCTGTTTAACGCAGAAGTCAGCTACGAATCGAAGGACTGACCGGTTCGCGGGTGTTGAGGGATAATGAACTGGAAAAAATGGTGGCCAACGTCTTTGATGGCCCGAACACTGTGGTTTACGTTACTTGCTGTGTTTCTGGCGCAGATGATTGCGACTTTAATCTGGTACGGTCAATCGAAACGGCGCGATTTGGAAGGGCTTGAGTCTGCCGCGTCCAGTATGGCAACGATGTTTGCTTCGACGGTGACATTTTTTGAATCACTGCCTTTACAGTATCGTCATATCGTTCTGGATCAGATCCGGAATATGGGCGGTACCCGCTTTTTTGTTTCGTTTAATGAGGAAGAAATCCGCATTGATCCGATTCCCGCCTCCAGTATGAAACACACCGCGGTGAAAGCGATCCGGGAAGTGCTGCACGATAAACTTCCCCGGCTGGATGTTATTCGGGTGGAGTTCTCCCGTCCGGAAACGCTCCATGTGCTGAAGAACGATATTCTGCTGAGTGATTTGCCCCGATCCTGGGCGCATTACACGTTAAGTCTGGAGCCGCTCAATCCGCCGATTCTCGTGGTTCAGCTGGAACTGGCCCAGGGAGAATGGTTGTATATCGCAGCATTGCTGCCGCCGCCTTATACCTCACTCGAAGATGAAATCATCACCAAGCAGCAGGTGCTCTTTTTACTCTTTATCACCGCATTGTTGCTGTTTTTTACCTATACCATGGTGCGTCGCCAGACCAAGCCGCTCAAGCGACTGGCGGATGCGGCGAATGCCCTCAGTATGGACATCTACCAGCCGGAACTGAAAGAGGAAGGCGCAAGTGAGCTGGTGACGGCAACACGGGCATTTAACCGGATGCAGCAACGGCTGCGGCGGTATATCGATGACCGTGAACACCTGTTTTCAGCTATTTCGCACGATCTGAAAACCCCGATTACCCGGTTAAGGTTAAGAGCTGAGCTGCTGGATGACGATGCCAAAATTGATAAGTTCAACAAAGATCTTGATGAACTGGAAATGATGGTGAAAGGCGCGCTGCAGACCGTCAGAGATACGGATTTACATGAAAACCTGATTCAGGTGGATGTGTCTGAGCTGATGCGCAGTATCGCGGAAAGTCACAACGGGTATCAGACACAGGTCCATTTGCCGGACGAGCACATTTCACCAGTCATCGGGAAGCCGCTGGCACTCAAACGTTGTCTGAGTAACCTGATTGAGAATGGTGTGAAATACGGCCGGGAAGTCTGGGTAGATGTGGCAGACAGTGAGGAATCACTGGTGATCCGTCTCTGGGATAAGGGGCCGGGAATTCCGGAAGAAAAGATGGATGCAGTGTTTGAGCCTTATGTCCGTCTGGCAAAAGATGATGAAGGTCACGGCCTGGGTATGGGGATTGCCCGCAATATCTTACATGCACATGGTGGCGATATGACGATTCGGAACCTGAAGCAGGGCGGGCTGGAAGTCACGCTGACTTTGCCTCGCTTCATCGTTTGATACCATGTTACAGGCCGGTTTTGATTGCGTGTTGATGCTCTGATTTGGAATTGAAAACAGATGATTAGAAAATGCTCCGCTGGCACAGTTCGCCGATTGACTTTGTCCTTAGCCGTAGCTCTGATGCCTTTTGTTTCACCCGCTGCGCTGAGTGCGGAACCGGATTCTGCGGGGGGAGAAGTGGAGGTGCTGCACTGGTGGACCGCAAAAGGTGAGATGAATGCCGCGGATGTGCTTCAGAACAGTCTGGAGCAGCAGGGCATTGGCTGGAAAAACTTTGCGATTGCCGGCGGTGGTGGTGAAAGCGCGATGACGGTTCTGAAAAGTCGCGCGGTTTCCGGGAATCCGCCTTCAGCAGCACAGCTGAAAGGGGATGATCTGCAAGAATGGGGCATGCTGGGTTTTCTGACGAATCTGGATAAAGTCGCTCAAGCAGAACACTGGGACCAGCTGTTGCCTCCGGTCATCAGCCAAATCATGAAATATCAGGGACATTATGTTGCTGTGCCGGTCAATATTCATCGGGTGAACTGGCTTTGGGTGAACCCGGCTCTGATGAAACAGGCGGGTGCAACGGTGCCGGATTCACTGGATGCGTTTTTTGATGCGGCGGAAAAACTGAAAGCAGCTGGAATTGTGCCTGTTGCTCTCGGAAGTGACCCCTGGCAGGAAGTGACTTTGTTCGAATCGATTGCTTTGGCCGTTCTTGGTCCGGCTGATTACCGGCGTGCGTTTGTCGATCTGGAGATGTCTCAGCTGGACAGCAAAAAAATGGTGGAAGTTTTCCGTCAGTTTAACGCGATGCGTCAGTATATTGATGTGAAAACCAAGGCAATGGAGTGGAGTGATGCCAGCGCGATGGTCGTCCATGGCGAGGCTGCGATGCAGTTTATGGGAGACTGGGCCAAAGGGGAACTCACCGCCATGGGGAAAGTTCCGGGCGAACATATTCTGTGTATTCCCGCGCCTGGCACACAAGGTTATTTCACTTACAATATCGACAGTTTCGCGTTCTTTAAAAATAATTCTGCCAGACAATTGAAAGCACAGGAAATGATGGCGCATACCATTCTGACGCCTGATTTTCAGCGTCAGTTTAATCTGGCGAAAGGCTCGATTCCGGTTCGCAGCGATGTCTCGCTGGAAGGGTTTGATCAGTGTTCACGTGCATCTGCTGAGGCTTTCAGTGCAAGTGAAGCTCAGAACACGCTGGTTCCCAGTCTGTCTCAGGGGCTGGCAAATACCAGTTATGTGCAGGCGGCTATTTTTGATGTCGTCACCAATTTCTTCCACAGTAAAAATGCAGATCCGGAGCAGGCCGCGCACCGTTTGGCCAGAGCTGTAAAATCTGCCCGCTAATCAATGTGATTCAGGTATGAGTTAAGCCTGACAGATTGCGCTAGGCTTAGGACAAAAGAAAATGAGGGAGGAACCAAGAGTATGAAGCTGCTTTATATCGTCCGTCATGCAAAATCGTCCTGGGATGATCCGGATCTGGATGATCACGATCGCCCGCTCAACCAGCGTGGTCTGGATAATGCGGCAGATATGGCAAAACGTTTTGCGGCCTGGCAGGCATTACCTCAGCGAATCTTGTCCAGCACGGCAGAACGGGCTTTTCAGACTGCGCAGTATTTCGAACAGGCGTTGCATCCTCATCCGACTGAACTGGCTACAACAGTGGGACTGTATACGGACAATGCTCATGAAGTTGTTGAGATAATTCAGTCGGTTTCCGATGAAGTCGAACGTCTGATGGTTGTCTGCCACAACCCGGCAATTAATGATCTGGTGGCTCGTCTGGGGCTGAAAACAGAGAATGTTCCGACTTGCGGCGTAATTGTCTTTGCTGTTCATACCCGGGAATGGAAACAATTCGGGCCGGATAACTCTCAGCTTCTCTTTTTTGACTATCCAAAGCGTTTGTCATAATTCAATCAGGCCGCATTTGCGGCCTGATGTTTTTAGGATGCATCTTCCGGGTCAGCCTGTTTCAGACATTTTGCGGATCGCATTGACGACATCACTGATGCCGGCTTCAATGTTGTGGATGGCTGCGCTGGCTTCTTTGACTTTTTCCATGCTGCTGTGGGCATGGGTAATAATCTCAGACATTGAAGAGACCGCTCGCGTGGTTAACTGACTGTTTTGTTTCACAACATGATCGATTTTTTCTGTGGATTCGTTGGTCCGGAATGCAAGCTGACGAACTTCGTCTGCAACCACGGCGAAACCTCGGCCCTGATCGCCGGCCCGTGCAGCTTCGATGGCCGCATTTAAAGCCAGTAAATTTGTTTGATCTGCAATCCCGGAGATCGTGTCGACCATGCTGGTAATCGTTTTCGATTGCTCTTCCAGCTGGGTCATGACGCCTGAAGTGATGTTCAGGGCCTCGACCATCTGAGTCATCTGCTGAATCGCCATATTGCCTGCACTGCTTCCCTCTGCAGATAATTGGCTGGTATTGACCGACAATTCGTAAGCCAACTGGCTGTTTTCCTGACCAATCAGGACACTCTGAGTGATGTCGGTTGCAAATTTGATGATTTTATAGAGTACCCCGTTGGCATCGAATATCGGATTGTAAGTGGCTTCAAGCCACAAGGTGTCCCCGGCTTTGTTGATCCGTTCGAACTTCCCGCCCAGATATTGCCCATGGACGAGCTGATCCCAAAAATTCTGATACTCACGGGATTTCGCATACTCAGGGGCAACAAAAATCCGGTGATGTTTGCCCTGAATTTCTGTCAGCGTGTAACCCACGGTCGACAGAAAATTATCATTGGCATTCAGAATATGGCCGTTCAGGTCGAATTCAATAATTGCCATCGAACGTGAGACAGCCTGCATCTGACTGGCAAGATCATGATGCTCGGCAACCCGTTCAGAAATATCAGATGCAATTTTAATGACTTTGTAAACGGAGCCGTCCGGATCAAATACAGGGCAATAACTGGCTTCCAGCCAGATTTCTTTTCCGCTTTTAGTTAATCTTTTAAATAAGCCGTTTGATTGCTGACCTTGCGCCAGCTGTTTCCAGAAAACCTGATATGCCTGACTTTGACGGGTTTCTTCAGTGCAGAACATGCGATGGTGTTTGCCTTGAATCTCGCTCAGGTTGTATCCCATGGCACGAAGGAAAGGCGGGTTGGCGGAGATGATTTCTCCCGTGGGTGTAAACTCAATGAACGCAAAAGCATTTTTAATCGCATTGAGTAAATGTTTTGCTTCGTTGTTTTCCCGTTGTACAAATTCATCATTTGTCAGTGATACAACATTTTTTCTGGATACCCCGAACCCGAACATGTCTCATTCCTTTATGACATATACCCACTCACGACTATAGAACACCAAAATTTATTTAAAAGTGTAAATGTGCTCGAAATTTCAAGTCTTTCAGGTAGATCACGTCTCTGAGTCAGAATAGCAGGATTGATTGCTATAACTGTTCCCTGGAGATTTTTATATTTTCTGTTTGAACTATCAGTGCCGGATACCTGTAAAAAATCTTGTACAAAGTCGAGATAAGAACATTTTTATCAATAAAAATATGCTTGTTGTTGCAACTAAAATTCGTTGTTAGTATCGCCGCGAATTAAAATAATATATGAAACGTGGTTATCTCAATGCAATTATCAGCCCAAGATCAAAAGATGCTTCAAGACTTTTTTCATACCTGTAAATCAAATCAATTTAATGTTATCGGCTATCCGGTTTCGGCAGACTTTAACTATCAGGAACTTGATAAATTCTGGCAGTTTTCATTTAATAATTGCGGTGACTGGGCCGTCGAATCAATTTACAGCCTCAATACTTTCCGTTTTGAAAAAGAAGTGATGCGCTATTTCGCAGAGAAATTCAGCATTCCTTTTGAAACATCCTGGGGATATGTGACTAATGGTGGCACCGAAGGAAATATGTATGGTTGCTATCTGGCCCGTGAAATCTTCCCGGATGGTATTCTGTATTTTTCGGAAAATACGCATTACTCCGTCGCTAAGATAGTGAAATTGCTCAGAATTGAACATCGTGTGGTCAGAAGTCTGCCGAATGGTGAAATCGATTATGAAGATCTCCAGAGACAGATTGCACTGAATGAAACTGAGCATCCGATTATATTCACAAATGTCGGCACAACGTTGCATGGTGCGACAGACAATCTGGATAAAATAAAAGCGATATTAAAATATGCAGGCATTCAGCGAGAAGATTACTACCTTCATGTTGATGCTGCATTTCACGGCATGATTCTTCCTTTTGTTGACGCACCGCAACCTTATTCATTTGCAGACGATATCGATTCTATTTCTGTCTCAGGTCATAAAATGATTGGTGCGCCGATACCCTGTGGCGTGGTGTTAACCAAGAAAGAATATGTAGAAAACATTAGTGTTGCCGTTGATTATATTGTTGCGAATGATAAGACAATCACAGGTTCAAGAAATGGTATAACACCACTGATGCTGTGGTATGCCATTAAGAGCAGCACCGAGCAGGAAAAAGAACTCCGGGTGAAGCGCTGTTTGCGTCTGGCTGAATATGCGACTGAGAAGATGAACGAGAAAGGCGTACCAGCCTGGAGGAACCCGAACTCAGTGATTGTTGTCTTTCCGACACCTTCTGAGGCGGTTTGGCGAAAATATGGTCTGGCGAATTCAGCGGAGTATGCTCACATCATTATCACAGGGCATATGATTGATAACATTCAATTTCTGGATCAGCTGATTGAAGATGTGGCACTGGATTTGAAGGAAGATGAAACCATGACGGTTGCCTAGTGTCGTTGTTGAGCTGCGAGAGGTAAGTGGCATGATGAGCCACTTCCTCTTCAGTTCATTCGGATTTGCCGGAGGACTGGAGTTTTTCCGGCATCAGCTTTTAAAAAATAGATGATCAGGACTGCACTTAAAAATAATATTCTAACGCCAGCTCAATGAAGTCATCTTTGCGCGCAAAATACAAAGGGCTGTCCAGTTTGTCAGCATTAAACCACCAGGCATTCGCGCGCCATTTCCAGTTGTTATTGATGCGGGCAGAAGCTTCAACACGTCCGGTTGATTCCTGACGATGATCCAAATCCTGACTGATCCCTATCAGAACCTCTGTACCGTCGATATCATTCAGGGCAAACCGGGTTCCGAGGAATAAATCGTTCTGATTCAGGCTTTCTGAACGAGAGTCGTACTGGTATTCAGCAATCAGGCCGATATCCCAGTAAGTCTCAAATGCCCCAACGATGGTGTATTCAAAACCAGTCACTGCCGCAGAATGGTTTTCCAGACTGTCACGGTATAAGGCTTCAAGCTTTAGCAACCAGGTGCCGAAAATGCCCTGAATATCGACGCTGGTTTGCTCCATTTGTGCGTAATAGGGCGTCAGGCTGGTCGAACCGGGCAGGAAATAAGGCTCCCGGTTGGTGCCTTTGAAATAGCTGGCACCTATATCCCAATCACCGAAGTAATGGCTGTAACGAAGTGATCCGTCGATGTGTTCCTGGCCCGCGGATGATTCATAACGGGCATCGTCATTAACCGGAAGTGGCGGTCGCAGTCGGCCATCTCTGCCAGCAAATGTCCGTTCCCGGAAGTAGGGCAGGACAAAGCCAGTCACAGTTCCCCAATCTTTCACAGCGGTCAGGCTGAGCATCGGCTGACCTAGTTTTTGTTCACCGTCCACGGACTCAACGTTATCTGTCTGATTAATGACATCCACCAGATGGATGGACTCCGTTACCCCCCAGAAGACTTTTCCCACACCGATGCGTAGTTCGTAGTCATCAATTAACTGCAGGTACATGAATTCACGTAAGTCGGCATGGGTTCGCTCATTATCCAGGCTGTCGAGCCGCAGGAATGGCTGAATCGTGAGCCGGGCATCGCCGTCCTGCCATTCGGTATACCATTCTGGTTCGATGACCAGTGAGCTCTGGCTTTTGTCCTGTCCTTCAAGTCCGTCATGCAGAAACTGGCGTTGTTCAAGGTTGATCTGGCCGCTGAAACCGGCTGCCTCAACAGAGGCAGCCAGAAACAGGGGCAATACAGCAAATCGGAATGTCATGATTGCTCCTGTTCTTGGATTTATTTCGCGCGCTTGAGGCTGGCTTTATTAAAGTCGCCTTCATCAAGCCCATTGTTAAAAGTCAGCTCATGAGTGGTCAGCACCGTTGTTTTTCCTGTCTGATGATTGGTCATCGTCATTTTATGCGCACGCCAGTACTTGTTCAGATACTGCGTGTATTCTTCAAAATTCAGCGTTTTCAGCAGGCTGTCTTTCCGATCGTAAAACTCAACTTTCAGCGGACGATACTGGTCTTGATCGATCCAGACCAGTTGCTTGGTATAACCGGAATATTCATCGGTCGGAATCTGTTGAACTTTGAATACGGACTGGCCATCGAGGGTTTCATTGCCCAGATAAGTAAAATCATATTTCTCAAGCTCGAACGAACTTAAGTCTTCGTAGGCAAATTCACTGCCCATAAACGGACCGGACTTGTTGCGAGATGCAATGCGTTTGACACGCTTCAGGGCAGGAAGGTAAAGCCACTGATCATCCGGCTTTGTGGTATGGGCAAAATTGAGAAAGGCGGTGCCCTGAACATCACGCGGCTGATCGAAAATCGTCAGTCCTTTATCACCATCATCGGCGACTTCCAGGGTTTTGATGCGCATTTTACGGGTGCTGCTTTCACCCTGAGCATTGGACAACAGCATGGTCATGTCGGCAATACTGTCGCCCCAGCCAGTATCCCGTGCTTTACGTTCTTTTGCGATGTCGAGTCCCTGTTCGTTACCGGCATGGCAAACGGCCGGTATCACCGCTAAACCAAGGGCAACAATCATGCCGATTGGAGCCAGCCATTGGGTGATTCGCGCAGTTTGATTGGTCATCACGTTCTCCTTCGTCTCGAATCAATTTTTATTGGGTAATTGGATGATTTGTATTTGTTAACTTGTTGTCGGGTGAGGCAGTTTCGGCATCACCTTGCGATACGGGTTTGCGGTCAAACAGCATGAGCATGGTTGGCAGCATCAGGAAGTCCACAACAAGCGCAATAAAGATGATCAATGCGCTCAGCTGACCGAGGTCGCTGTTCAGACGGAAACTTGAACTGGCGAGCACCATGAAACCAGCCACCAGAACGACAGTCGTAATCCATAAAGCGCGGCCCACCGTATTGAAAGCGTAACGGACGGCTTCTTCTGCATTTCGGCCTTCTTTCCGGGCAATCTGGTACTTGCTGAGGAAATGTACGGCGTCGTCAACGACAATACCCAGCGTCATAGTGACCACCACAGACAGACCCAGATTGATTTCTCCGGACCACAGTGACCAGATGCCGAAGCCAATCGCAGCGGGGGCAATGTTCGGGATCAGGCTGATCACGCCCAGTCGCAATGAACGGAGCGCAAAAATCATCAGCGCAGAAATCAGGACCAGGGTGACCGGGAGTGTCCCGAGCATACTGGCCATGTTGGTCTCACCAATGTGAGCGAACATCAGGTTCGGACTTGAAGCGGTGACCCGATAACCCGGCGCATTGCCGGCAAACCAGTCATAAATTCTGGCTTCCATCGCAACCAGTTCTTTACTGCCGATATTCTTGGTCGTCAGGGTCAGCTTGACGGAAGACTTGTCGACATTCAGCTGGTTGTTCAGGTCAAGTCCGTACGGCAGTGACATTTCATACAGCAGCAGATATTGGGCAGCCAGTGCTCTGTCTTCAGGCAGTCTGTACCAGTGGCTGTCATCTCCGTGCATGTTCTTGTTGAGGCGCTTGAAGACATCACTCAGGCTGGCAACATGATCGGTCTCCGGCTGGATGCGTAACCAGTCAGTAAAATCACGCAGAATTTTCAGAAATGATGGATCGGCAATCCCCTGTGGTTGTCCGGAGTGAATTGCAATGCTGACGGAAGTCATCCCGCTGATGTTGTCTGCCATGAAGTCGGCAGCCTGACGGAATTCACTGTTGGTGCCAAAGTATTTCACTGGCTCGTCATTCACGACATTGCGGGGCAAAAGCAGCGATGAGCCGGCGAGGACGACGATCGACAGCGGCAGAATGATTTTACGGTGCTGAACAACCAGGTTTCCAAGTTTATTGGTCCAGCCGGACTGACCTTCAGGCTGGATCGCCGGTGCACGCATTGGCAGAATCGTCAGTAAAGCAGGCAGCAGGCTGACGGAAAGGAAGCAGGCGATCATAATGCCCAGTGCTGACAGATTGCCCAAATCACGTAGAATCGGCGAATCTGAAGCGTTCATCATCAGAAAACCGATCGCGGTCGTCGCTGAAGTGATGAGAACCGGTATGGCGTTCAGCGTGATGCTGTAGTGAATCGCATCTTGTTTCCCCATGCCGCGCTGCATGCCCTGACGCATGGTTGCGATCACATGAACACAGTCGGCGACAGCCAGGGTGAGCACTAACGTCGGGACATTGACGGTGGCGGTACTGAGGAACATTCCCGCCCAGCCCGAGATACCCATGGTTGCGGTCACTGAGCCGATAATCACAATCAGTGTGGCCAGCACGGCAGTGAATGTTCGCAACATCAGGGTCAGGAAAACGAGGACGATCAGGACCATCGCAGGTACCAGTGTACTGCTGTCTTGTTGGGCCATGTCCATGAACGTCCGGTTCATGGCAACAATGCCAGCCTGGTAGAAATCGACATCCGGGTATTCGGCGCGATATTTATCCAGCAATGCCTGAGAGAAATTGGTGACTTTGGTAATTTCTGCCGTTTCGTCAACTTTTGGCATTTGCAAAGTCACATTTACGACTGCAACATCTCCTTTGGCGGAGATCAGTGCATCCCGCAGAAGAGGCTCTTGCAAGGCGATTGTTTTCACTTTATTCACCCGAGCCTGATCCAATGGATAGTCTTCGAGGAGCAGATCTTCTACCAGCAGGTCATCTTCAACTGCTTCTGTATGCTGGAAATTGGCCAGCGAATCTACGCGGCTTGAAAAAGGGATCTGCCAGCTGTCGTTTGTCAGATTTCTCAACAGAATCATGGTTTCCGGGGTAAACACATGCCTGTCTCGCGGGGCTATGACAAAGCTGATATTGTCTGTTTTACTGAAGGTGTCCTGAATGGTATTGAATGCTTGTAGCTGAGGGTTATCACCATCAAAAAAGATGCTGTAATCACCACGGAAGTAAAGGTTTTTTGCCCCGATCGTTGCTGCAATCAGCAGGGCAATCACTGCCATCGTAACGAGGTAAGCTCGCTTGACTGGCAGTCTGGATATACTGTCTTTCATCACACGCTCCATAAGTGACGTTTCGTCAAAAGTTGGTGTTTAAAAACCAGTTCGAAAACTGGCTGACATCCTAATTCGCTCACAGACATTAAAAACTGTGTTTTATGTCAGGAACGTTTCACCCCAATTGATATGCATCTCAGGGAGTAAACTCTTTTTATGACTAATCGTCAACTCTGGTGTGAAATTAACCCGCGTGATGCGGGTTAAACGGGTAACTCAACGACCAAGTTGTGACAGAAGTGAGATCTCATCAGCAAAAAAGGTCTGCTCAATGTGTTTCCACAATCGTTTGTAGTCCTTTTCACTGGATAAAGGTTTCCAGTCCATCCCATCAAGCAACATGTTTACGTTGTTGAGAACTGTGAAAGGATCCTGCAGACGGTGAATACAACGGCTGTTGGTTGCATTCATAATCAATGCATTGGAACCCAGAGCAAGTGACCAATTGGCAAAAACGACGGCATCGGTACTGACAGCGGCAGACATCATCAGGTTGCCTTCTTCCAGTGCGTGATTCACGATTGCATCCGCACTATCAATCATTTGCTCTTCGAGCTGGTTTAATATTTCCACGCGAGCGCCTGAGGCTTTATCAATTACCCAAGGGGTTTTAGCCGTGAGCAGGCAGGTCGACAAAACGGGTTCGAGCCGGGCAAAGATATGATAAGCCACATGCACAGCCATCAGTATTTCCCGGCTGCTGCCTTCCATACCCAAGACTCTGTTAAACAGCAACATCTCAGCTTTAATGGCGTGAGTACACAAGGCAACGATGACATCTTCTTTACTGCAGAAGTGGTTATACACCGTACCTTTAGAATAAGGGCTGATTGCTGCCAGCTTGTCCATCGTCAGGTTCGCAAAGCCTTCTTTGTTCACCAGATCTTTGGCAAGCATGATCAATTCCTGATCGCGATCAGCAATCGCCTGCTGTTTTTTGGTTTTTGGTACACGCTCTCCAGAGAAGAGGGCACATCTATCTTTATTACAGTTAAACCCGAACATAACTTCCGACTTTTTGCTTGTCAGTTGCGTGGATACATTGCAACTCCTGTCTCATAAGTTTAACACGATTCCCTGAAGGATAAATCACTTCAAAAAATGACGATTAGTCAAAGTTGACTGATCGTCATAATAGCTGCTTATGCACAGAGATCAATACCTCAAGTGTGATCTTGAACGAAAACCGTTATGGTCGGAGCAGTCAGTAAGAAAAAAGCCGCTTGTGAAAGCGGCTTGGACAGGTGATACAACAGATTCAAAGCTTACAGCGCAGTACGCAGAATCGCTTCACTATCGGAAATACTGATTTTTCCGTGTTCGCCCAGGGTGGTCATACCATGTTTTTCAAGACTGTTGATCAGCACCAGAATGTCTTCTTCACCCAGATCGACATCGCTCAAGCGGGTTGGGACTTGCATGTCACGGAAGAAAGATTCCGTGTTGGCAATGGCTGTTTCAATGCGCTCATCAACACTGCCTTCAGTCAGCCCAAAGATACGCTCAGCATATTGCAGTAACTTCGCTTCTTTTTCCTGACGCTGTTCTTTCATGACTGCTGGCAGCACGATACTCAGTGTCCGCGCGTGATCAATCCCATAGTTCCCGGTCAGCTCATGGCCAATCATATGAGTTGTCCAGTCCTGAGGAACACCAACACCAATCAGGCCGTTCAGTGCCTGAGTCGCTGACCACATGATATTGGCTCGTACTGTCATATCTTCTGGCGATGCCAGTGCTTTCGGGCCTTCTTCAATCAAAGTCAGCAGGAGACCTTCCGCAAATCTGTCCTGTACTTTTGCATCAACCGGGAAGGTCAGGTATTGCTCCATCACGTGGACGAAAGCATCGACGACTCCATTGCTGACCTGACGCGGAGACAGGCTCAGTGTTGTAGCAGGATCCAGTACAGCAAAAGCCGGCTGGACTTTGGCGGTCATGAAGCTCAACTTATCCTTGCCGCGTGAAACCACGGCACCTTTATTACTTTCTGAGCCGGTTGCTGGCAGGGTCAGAATGCAGCCAATCGGCAGGGCATCTTTAACCGGGGCATACTTTGCCAGGATATCCCAGGGATCTGCACCCTCAAAGCGAGCGGCTGCGGCAATAAACTTGGTACCGTCAATGACAGATCCCCCGCCAACAGCCAGCAGATAATCAAAACCTTCAGTTTGAATTTTGTTTACGGCTGCCATCAGTGTGTCGTACTGCGGGTTTGGCTCTATACCGGCAAACTCATCCCACTGATGACCTTCAAGTGCCTGAGAAACCTGATCATAGACGCCGTTCTTTTTGATCGAGCCGCCACCGTACAGGACGAGGACCTTGCTGTCTTTCGGGATTTCTGTCCCGACTTTAGCAATCTGTCCTTCACCAAAATGAATACGGGTGGGATTGTGATAGCTGAATGGATTCATCATTGCGCTCCAGGTTAGCTTGAAGATTGAATGTGAGGGCAAGTGTAGGTGACATCCTTGTCATCAGTAATACACAATTCTGCTTAATTCTTGCCTGATCCTGCTTTACACTTTTCAAGGCTTGGTGATTCAGTCTGTCTGCGTCATCATGATGAAAAGAGGAAAGGTCATGAATAGATCGCTGGAACTGGCGTCATCGCTGTGTAAGCAACTTGGTTTAAAATCTAAGCAAGGTAAGGTTGGTACAGCATTAAATGGCGTCAGCCTGTTTAAAATCACTCAATATCACCATGTGACACCACAGATGTACCAGCAAGGGGTTGTGGTGATCTTTCAGGGCAATAAGATCGGCCATCTGAACGACTATCGTTTTGAGTATGATACCCGGCATTGCCTGATTGTCTCAGCACCATATCCAATCGCCTGTGAGACTTTTGCCTCTGAGGAAGCACCGTTAATCGGCATTGATATCGGATTCGAGCACAGCGTGATTCGTCAACTGGTTGATGAGATGGAAGCCGAACTTGGGGCAGATTATTTTTCGTCAGATGTTCAGCACAAAGGTGTTGCCGCTTCTCCGATCACGCCACAAATTGACAACTGTATGCAGCGTTTGCTGATGATATTACACAATCCGCTGGACGCACGGATGCTGGGCCCGCAATTGTTACGGGAGTTCTTCTACCGGCTGTTACAGGGAGAGCAACGTGCACTTCTGGCGCAGTATGTGAGGCAGGACAGTGCACTGGCGCGAGTTTCCGGGGTGATAGAACATGTGCAGTCGCACTATGCGGATAAACTGGCCATTGATGATCTTGCTGACATGGCGGGCATGAGCATTTCAGCTTTTCATCGTGTATTTAAGCAGGTGGTGACGGATCCGCCTTTGCAGTACATCAAAAAAATCCGGCTGAACAATGCGAAGCAGCTCATGGTGCAGGACGGTCTGACGGCCAGTGTTGCAGCCAGTCGTGTGGGATATGAAAGTCCGGCTCAGTTCAGCCGGGAATTTAAGCGTTATTTCGGGTTGCCGCCGAGTAAGATCGGACTCCAGGGGGAAGAAAGAGTCTGACCTTTGTCTGTGATGCTCTGAAAAAACGCACCAGATTGACAGGTACGTTTGTTGTGAGTTCAAGCTGAGGCGGGTGATCAATAGCTGGTTTAGTCCTGTGAGGAAACCTGCTGAATGGCTTTCCGGGTAAAGCCCTGATTGTCTTCAAGTAATTGACGGGCCTTATCGGCAGTTGATCCTGTCAGCAGCATCACGATTGCCGTTTTGCAGTGGCCGCCGCAAGCTGCCAGAGCAGCTTCAGCGTCTTCCCGGTTTGCGCCTGTTGCCGCGGTGACGATGTTTTTCTGGCGTTCGACCAGCTTGGCGTTGGTTGCTTCCACATCCACCATCAGATTTCCGTAAACTTTACCGGTCCGAATCATCGCGCCTGTGGTCAGCATATTCAAAATCAGTTTTTGCGCGGTTCCGGCCTTCATGCGGGAAGAGCCCGTCACAACTTCCGGTCCAACAATCGGTGTCATCGCGATATCGGCCAGTTGTGACATCGTGCTGTCAGGGTTACAGCTGATCGATCCAACGGTTGCACCAACAGATTTTGCATATGTCATCGCGCCAATAACATAAGGTGTGCGGCCGCTTGCGGCGATACCAATCAAAACGTCTTTGTCGCAAAAATTCAGGTTTTTCAGATCGTCTGCGCCCAGTGTCTGATTATCTTCGGCGTTTTCGACGGCACGGAAAACCGCTTCCTGTCCGCCGGCAATCAGACCGACAACCTGAGACGGATCACTGCCGTAAGTTGGGGGGCACTCACTGGCATCCAGAATCCCTAAGCGACCAGATGTGCCGGCACCCGCGTAAATCAACCGGCCGCCTTGCTGAAAGGCATGGGCAATGGCATCTACGGCTTCAGCGATCCGGGGCAAAGTTTGCTCGACGGCCAGTGCCACTTTCTTGTCTTCATCGTTAATCACTTTCAGCATGTCGAGCGTTGAGAGGGTATCAATCGCCTGGCTGGCAGGATTGCGACTTTCAGTGATCATGGCGTTTAAATCAATTTTCATGGCAATGCCTTCACTTCGTTATCTGGTGCCATCATATGGGATCTCTGATTTCTGTTCACTGTTTTCAATCGTTTTTCGGGTGAACACACATGTCAGTTTCGGGCACTTTGAATTCAACCCTCACTCAGAGATGAAGCCTTGCCAAGGCACAGGAAGCCGATATGGCCTGTAGCAGCATGAATGCCTGAGTATGGTGCTACACTCATATCAGTCACAACTTCGTGAAATCAGGCGGGTCGCGGAGGAAAAGATGTTCAGGCTGATTTCAGTTGCGTTTATCGCAGGGGTACTGATGATGCTGAGTGCTCAGGCTGATGCCGATATTATCGACGCACGTTGCGATATTTATCCGAAAGGAGCAAAACTGCCAGAGGGCCGATATCTTTGCGTACTGTCTCAATATCATGGCTATATCAGTATTAAAAGAAGCGATGGGGTGAATTATGACTTTCATCCGGCACATAATGCGCCTGGTTTATACAGAGATGGCTTTGACCAGCCTGTCCGGCAAAGGAATGATTTAGGACAGAAAGGGCTTATTTTTGAGTTAAATAACGAGTCAATTTATGTTTACTGGGATACATCGGCTTTGTCAGAACCTTAGCCGTCAGATCTCATTTTCGGGGATTTTGGGTTGATTTCTAACCTTTCGGTCATCACGATCAGCCCACCTACATAAAGGGACGACGCCCATGTCGACAAATACTACACTCACAATAGATATCGTATCCGATGTTGTTTGCCCCTGGTGCTATATTGGTTATCAGCGGCTGAAACAAGCACTTGATTCTTATCAGGATAAGGTAAATTACACGTTACGCTGGCACCCGTTTGAGCTGAATCCGGGGATGCCCGCGGATGGACAGCTTCTCAGTGAGCATCTCGCGCAGAAATATCAGATTACCCCGGAAGAAAGTGAAGAGAACCGTGCGCGAATCATTGCTTTGGGTGAGGCGTGTGGTATTCGCTTTCATTTCACCCCGTTATCCCGCATTTATAATACGTTCAAAGCACATCAGCTTTTACACTGGTCAGCGACTTATGGTCGTCAGACTGAACTGAAGCTGGCGTTGTTTGAAGCGTATTTCACAGAACAGGAAAATCCGAACGCGCTGGATGTTTTACTGGAAGCAGTCGATAAAGCCGGGCTGGATCGTGATGAAGCTGAGTTGGTTCTGAAAAATAATCAATTCGCAGAAGCCGTGAGATCCGAAGAGCAGACGTGGGTTGAACAAGGTGTGTCTGCGGTACCGGCATTTGTCTTCAATGAAAAATATCTGGTTTCCGGTGCTCAGGAAACGGGGACCTTCAGACAAATCATTGATACTTTACTGAGCGAAGCGGCTGAATAATCCGGCTGGAACCGCCACGTGAAGTTTGGCCTCACTGTTGGTTTCCTATTTCCCCAAAATCAGGCATGAACATCGATTGGGTGTTGATGCCTTGTATTTTGTGACTGCGATCAAATATCAAAGAATAAGATAATCTGACAGGGTGTTCCGATAAATCGCCTATGAATTCAGTTAAATTTCGATGATGGTTTTAGGATAAAATCGTTTTTATACATTCGAATGGTCGTCGATGTTTTGGATTTTCAGGAACATTTACATCGATTGTCTATTTGAGGAACGATGAAATGAGAAAAGAGTAGAATGATTAAGCTGACACTAAAACGGTATAATAGATAATATTCACTCAAAAATACCTTTTTGAAGTGTTTTACTGAAGTGCCATGAAATGATATCAAACAAATTTGTTGGTTATTCCATCAATGTCATAATGAGTGAATCCAGGTGGCATTGTATTTGACTGAGATTATTTGTCAGAGATTTGAGTGTAAATCATATGACTTGTACACAAAGTGAATATCACCAGATCAGAAAAGACATCATAGCTGATCGGAGCTATAAAAGTGATGATGAACGATTGACTACGTTTAAGGAAAAGTATCAAAATATTATTGCTTCAGAGGAAGCAGTAGCTGAATGGGATATAAAATTTTATCCAAAATCTTTAAAGTTTGAATCTGCCTTCTTTTTGTTTTTTTACATATCAATCAATGTATTTGTATATTTTTATGTCAGTGATATGATTATGACGAGCCTAACTTTGTTAGGATTCATGATTTTTTCTCCAATATTACTGATGTTTCATCTAATCTGTTACAAACATAAGTTCACGAAAAGTGGATTCTATGTTTTGAAATACAAAAAAGGCAAGAAGGCCAGAAAAGTAATCTTGGCCCTCTATTTGGTGCTTGGTGCATTTGCTGTACTATATGCGATGATGACCATTGGATTTATGGCCTTTGCAGGTGCAGGTGCAGGTGCGGGCGCATTAGGATTTCTTTCATTTATCACAATTGTCGCGAAAGAAAATCGTGTATCTGAAGTGTACTTTCCATGGCATGGTTTGTTAATTGTAGTGGCAAAGAATAATAGTGGTTTTTGGGGCGATGATTACCGAATTGATTTAAATAATTACGAGGTAAGAACTAACAAGAATGACTATGAAAATATCTAAAAGTTAATTATTAAACATATTCGTGAAGATGCTTATTTTACGGACACAGGCTATGATTATAGGTCTGATGTATGTAAAAAAGCTAAAATAACTCTTGAAAAAGAGCTACCATTTTATATGCCTGAATATAATCATATTGATTTGTAGCTATTTATTCCTCTTGAACACTCATCCTTTTCTTGTGAATCGATGAGTGTTCCATTTAGAGAAAAATCATGAACAATAATGATCGGAATCTTCAACAATATCAAAAAATTCGTGACTCGATTGTAAATGATACAAAGTTTACAACAGATGCTGAACGTTTAGCTGCATTTATGAAGTCATACTGTAATATTATAAAGAATGAAAAACCATTATTCGAATGGAAGAAAGATAGATGGGAAAAAGGGTTAAGAGGTGGTTGTCTATTTTTCTTTTTAGTTTCTATTTCGATTTCTTCAGCGATTGAATTCCTGGGAGATGAATATTTAAAAGGAACTGGGCTAGTCGTGGGTGCAGTAATGTTATCCATACTTTTAATTTCAATGTTACTGGCTTGTTATCCAGAGAGATACCATCATCGAATAACAGAGACTGGAATTTATGTCCGTTCTTACCGAAGAGGTAAAAAAATTCGTCAAGGAACGCTCAGAGTGTTTCTTTTGCTCGCAATTCCAACTGTGATCGGATTATTTTTGATCATGGGGCCAATGGTTTTTGCCGGTGCTGGCGCTGGGGCATTAGGTGTTTTTTCAATGGCTACTGTGTTCAGAGAAAAAGAACCGGTGGAAAAATCTTTGCCTTGGGAGTCAATCTTTGTTGTTAAAATATTTGATGAGAATAACTTTTTTTCATCGAATAAATGCTTTGATATACACTTTCGATTTGACCTGATTTGTGATGATTCGAATTTCGATGAAGTAAAGAAAATATTGGATAATTGCATGTCAGATAAAATGATTTATATCAATGATTACTTGATTGATACACGTACAGATAAGTATAAAAAACTGATTGATTATGTAAGAAATGAGATACCATTCTTGGTTAAATGAGTTTTACTTTTTTACGAATTTGTTGTTATTGTACTAAAGCACTCGATTAGAGTGCTTTCAATCTATTCATTTCTCGCGACTGTTGTAATGAATGAGTTAAATTTTATATTTTGATTAATTTTGTCTATCAAGTGTTCTAAGCGAGATAGCTCATAGCACTGGATATAATCTAGATCATGTGGCGATAAGTTGCCATGGAATGAAATGTCAAGTTTACTCTCTGATTATATTAATGAAATCTGTGAAGTCATCCCAGATAATAGCTTTTGGCATAATGACAAGCTGTAATGGTGTTTTAATTGTATATTGTGCCAGTATAAAATTTATGCTGACGGTAGAATAGATAAGCTTTTATTAAAAAATAAGACCGAAGCGACATTCTGGGTAATAAGTTTTGGAAAACTCAACTTAGTTTGCCGATTTCCTATTGTTCAAAAACATGAAGCAATAAACGACCGCCTGTTCAGGCTTTGTCATGATACAGTCTTTAGAATCATCCGAAAATTGAGAAATCAGTCTGTATTTAATACCTGAAGGATGATTCCCTTGAAGAAACTTACCTGGCCTGTAGCCATTGTAATCAGCATTGTCTCGTTGATTGGTTCGGCAACTGTGAGTGCAACTCCTGTGTCTGTTCATGTCCCCGGAACGTCTGTCACTATGAGTCCACCGGATGGATTTGTTGTTGCGAAGCAATTCTCAGGGTTTGTAGAACCGAAAACCAATTCCAGTATTCTGATTGCAGAATTGCCCAAAGCTGCATATGTCCAGCTCAGTCCTGTTTTTTCAAATCTGGAACTGGCGAAAAGAGCCCTGGCTGAACGGGGGATTGAAGTGACGCGCTTGTTGCAAGTGAAGCAGGGAAACGTGAGCCAGCCAGTTTTGGTTGGTGTTCAGAAGATACAAGGGACAGACGTTGGTAAATACCTGGCTTTGTTTCCAGGAGACTTCAGCGTGATGCTGACTTACAACATCATTCCGGCAGACAGTATCAGTGAAGACAAGCTTGGCGCTTCGATTGCTTCAGTATCTATCGGCAACGCCGTCACAGTCCGGGAAAAAGCAGAGCAGTTAGCATTTACACTGGATGCCGTACCGCCATTTCAACTGACCGATGTGCTGGCCGGTTCATCTGTGGTGCTGACCACTTTTGACGGTGTCGATAAAACCGGTAAAAAACCACTGATCACGATGGGGCACTCGCTGGTGGCTTCGTCTATTCGTTCACCGGATTTATTTTCAGAGCAATTGCTGAACAGTGTTGCCGGCTATGAGAAAGCCGTTGTGATTTCCACAAAGCATACGACCTTCGCCGGGCTCAAAGGTTACCGAATCGAGGCGGTGAATAACGACCGAACCATCATTCAATATACGGGGTTTGATCAGAGCGGGCAGTACTGGCGTTTGATTGCAACGGGCTCAACGGAAGCGCTGGCCAAAATATCGGATGAAATTCAGCGGGTTGCTTTATCAGTGAAACGACGTTAATTGTCGGGTGCCTCTCTGTTCGGGCAAGGTGAACCCGGTAAAATAATCTGATGCTTGGTGAAACGGAAAGGATATGAAAATGAAAGGATTCGCGCTGAAGTTTTTGACCACTCTTGTGATACTGGCTGCGCTTTTTGGCGGCGTTTTCTACTACGTTCAAAGTGGCATTCACTAAGCATCTTGTTTGAAGAGGCTGATGCCTGCTGGGTGAGTGACGCAATAGCTGAAACCGGAACATGAACTGAAATGTAAGGGGCGCGGCATGGAAAAATACGCGATATTGTCAGATATTCACAGCAACGTTTTTGCACTGGATGCGGTTGTTGAAGATGCTATCTGGAAGGGAGCAACACGTTTGGTCAATCTGGGAGATATTCTGTACGGCCCGATCGCACCTCGTGCGACTTATGAGCGCTTGCAGACCCTGAATGCGCTGACCATTTCCGGTAATCAGGACAGACAGATATATCAGTCAACCAAAGATGATGTCGCCTCAAACCCAACGCTGCAGTTTATTCTTGAAGACCTGGGTGACGTTCCCCTGCAATGGATGCGACAACTGCCTTCTGATGTGCTGATAACAGATGATATCTATGCCTGCCATGGTGCACCGGACAATGATTTAATGTATCTGCTGGAAGACATCAGTTCAGGGTATCCGCAGGTCAAAAGGGATGATGAGATTTTGGCATGTCTTGACGGGGTTCAGGCCCCGATCATTCTGTGCGGGCACACACATTTGCCCCGCAATGTACGTTTGTCCAGCGGGCAGACGGTTGTGAACCCCGGCAGCGTGGGTTTACAGGCTTATCAGGATGAATGGCCGCTACCGCATGCAATGCAGAATTACACGCCGCAGGCTTCATATGTGCTGATTGAAGAGGGGATTCAGGGGCAGTGGGATATCTCATTTCATCGGGTCGATTATGATGTGCAAAGTGCGGTTCAGGCCGCGAAATCTAATGGCCGTGAAGACTGGGCGCATTATCTGAAAACGGGCAGATGCTGAACGAAATACTAAAGTTCAGGACTGAGCCATAGCAGACACCTGGTGTCGGAAACGTCACTTTCGGATTGAATCCGCGATCTTCGACTACACTTGGCCTGTATCAAAAAATCACACAGGCATGTCTGAATTTCCGGAGGCGAAGATGGCAGCGCTATCAGTCAGCTCAGCGAAAATTGTTCCTCATCTCTGGTTTGATCAAGCGGCAATTGAAGCGGCAAAATTTTATACGCAAACATTTGAGAACTCGCGCGTCATTCATATCAGCCAGATTCATGACACACCTTCAGGTACGGTTGATATTGTGAATTTTGAGCTGTTCGGCCAGCCATTTATGGCAATCAGTGCCGGGCCAATGTTTACTTTCAATGAATCCATCTCTTTTGTTATTTCGTGTGATGATCAGGAAGAAGTGGACCGATATTGGTCTGCCTTATCAGCAGATGGTGGTGAAGCAGGGCAATGTGGCTGGCTGAAGGATAAGTTTGGTTTATCCTGGCAGGTGGTGCCAAAAGTGATGAACGAAATGATGCGCAGCGGGGATCCAGAAAAGCTGGCCCGTCTGACTCAGTGTTTTCTGACGATGACGAAGCTGGATGTAAAAGCTTTGGAACGCGCTTTTCATGGCGAGTGAAGATCGTATTGAAAAAAAGCGGCAAGGCCGACAGGAGTGACGACTTTGCCGCTGAACAAAGGGAATCAGGCTTTGGTTTCTTCGATGGTTTCTGTAACCAAGTCTTCAGATGCCATGCTTTCTGCAACCCTGGCATCTGTTTGAGTGCCAGCGGCCGCTTTTTTCTTCGCACGCTTTTCTTTCTGTGCCAGCCAGACCAGTGGCATGATGATCATCAGGGTTCCGAGAATCATGGGCATATCCGGCACTTCGTCAAACCACAGCATGCCGATAATCACAGCACCAATCAGGCCGCTGTATTCTGCGCTGGCAATTTTGTTCGATTCTGCAGAACGGTAGGCTAACACACAGGCACCGGCATAAATCATGATAAATGTGCTTGAACCGGCCGCGGTCAACAGCGGCGACCAGTCCCATGGTTGACCTTCCCACAGTGCTAATGCCAGCGCAGCGGGCATACCAGCCAGATTGGTCAGCAGCAGGGTCTGCGCGACGGTCTGATGTTTCGGCAGCTTGCGAACCAGCAGGTTGTTCCAGGCCAGCGTGAAGGCCACAACCAGTGCTGCGATCGCAGCCCAGTTGATTTCGGTCGGACGGATAATCACGAGTACGCCGAGAAAACCGATTACCGCGACACCAACAGTATATTTGGATAGTTTTTCCTGGAACAGCATCATTGCCAAAGGCAGCATGATCAGCGGCGCAGCATAGAAGATGGCATTTGCCGTTGCTAAAGGCAGACTGGTAATCGAAATCACCATGAACACCATACCCAGCAGCCAGATATGACCGCGCAGGGCATGCCATTTAAAGCCTTCAAAGAAGTCTGCTTTTTTGGTACCGATACAAAACGGAGCCAGAATTGCAACTGAGGTCAGCTGACGAAAAAAGACGAACTGAAAAATGGCTGTGTCATCACCCAGAGATTTGATCATTGCATCGGAGCAGACCGCAATCAGGTTGCCGACAACCAGCAGAATCATGGCTAAGCCAACAGACATTTGAGGCATACGCTGCTCCTTTTTTGTTTTGAGAGTGAGTGTCGAAGCGACAGGAAACTGTGATCCAAAGCATAAACCAGCCCAAGTGATGAAGTATAATGATATAAATTATTTTGGTATGAGTTTTTTCGATAATGAAGTTGCCGCCCTTACGTGCTGTCCATTATTTTGAAGCGGTAGCCCGTCTGAACAGTTTCTCGCGGGCTGCTGAGTTTCTGAGCGTGACGCAGAGTGCGGTCAGTCATCAGGTGCGTTTACTGGAAGATTATCTGGGTGAGGAGTTGTTTCAGCGTCAGGGGCGGCACTTATCTCTGACCCCCGTGGGTGAACGCTACTATGAACAGATCAGTCATGCTTTGAGTGATATTGCAGAAGCCAGCCAGCAGATTCGGGAGGGTGAAAGCGGCAAAATCCGTCTGGCGCTTTACAGCTCTCTGGCGGTGAAGTGGCTGATCCCGAGACTGGAAAATCTGCGTCAGTTGCATCCGGAAATTGAACTGACGCTCAATATGGTCAGTAATGATCCGAATTTCAGCGACGAACTGGCCGACTGCTTTATTACGGTTTCTCCGCCAAAACGCAGCAATTTTGTTTCTGAACTGCTGTATCACGAACAGTTGTATCCGGTCTGCAGCCACAAGCTGTGGCAACAAATGCGGGATAAGCCGTTGCCGGAGGCACTTTGGGATCATCCGTTACTGACAACTCGATCCATATTCAAAAATGCCAGACATGGTGAGGACTGGCATCGCTGGTGTAAGCTGGGTGGCTTTGAGCTGCCGGAGTCGGCCAGATTTCAGTTATTCAGCCATATGTTACTGGCGGCAGAAGCTGCCCGGTATGATCAGGGGATTACCTTCCTGAATGATTATCTGATGAATGATCTGGATCGCCAGCAGCTCTTTGTCCGGATTCCTATGCATGAACTGCCGACAGGCGACAGTTTCTATTTTGTTTATAAGAAATCAAGGGCGAAACAGAGCGCCATTGTGACTTTAGGGCGCTGGCTGAAGCAGCAATGTGACGAACTGGACAGAAGGGGCAGTCAGAGCTGATCCAGATGAGTCAGGCAGTATTCGGCTCTGTCGAGCACTGCCTGGCGTGCAGCGTCAGTCTGATTATCCCAGCTTCGGTAAATCATCCCGATCCGCGGATGGACCGCCAGTGTGCGCTGATGTTTGTCCATAAAACGCCAGTAAAGACTGTTCAGCGGACAGGCATCGTCACCGGTTTTCTGTTTGACGTCATAACGACAGGACTGGCAGTAATCGCTCATCTTGTTGATGTAATTCCCGCTTGCCGCATAAGGTTTGGTTGCGATAATGCCGTCATCTGCAAACTGGGACATGCCTCTGGTGTTAGGCATTTCGACCCATTCGATTGCGTCAATATAGATGCCGAGGTACCAGGCATCCACCTGATCGGGATGCATCTCCGTCAGCAGACAGAAATTCCCAGTGACCATCAGGCGCTGAATGTGGTGAGCATATGCATATTTCAAGGACTGTTGAATCGCAGCTTTCAGGCAGGCCATGCCTGTCTCGCCGGTCCAGAAGAAATCCGGCAGTTCACGTTCGGCTGAGCGGGTATTCAGAGTGCCATAGTCAGGCATGTTCGCCCAGTAAATTCCCCGGACATATTCTCTCCACCCCAGGATCTGGCGAATAAACCCTTCGACTTGAGCCAGGGTAATGTCGCCTCTTGCCTCATCGTAGCGATTCAGTGCGGCTTGAATGACCTGCATCGGGTGCAGCATTTTGGCGTTGAGCGCAAAGGACAGCCGGGAGTGGTAGAGGCTCCACTGGTGGGCTGACTGACAGGTCATGGCATCCTGAAACTGTCCGAAGTGAATCAGTTGGTGCTGACAGAAATAGTCCAGCAGCTGGCGGGCCTGGTTTCGGGTCACCGGCCAGAGCAGGGATTCTGTGGCCTGACCAAAATGCGGAATCTGATGGGTTTCAAGCCGTTTCAGGATATCGCCGACCGGATTCGTAAATATCAGCGGCTCCGGTATCTCTGAAAGATCTGTTTTTGACAGTTTCTGCCGGTTCTCTTTGTCATAGTTCCACTTACCGCCCTCGGGCTTGTCGCCATCCATCAGTATCGTGAAACGCTTTCGCATCATGCGGTAAAAGTGTTCCATCAGCACATGTTGACCTGTGGCGAATTGCTGAGATATTTCATCAAACGGCAGCAGAAAGTGCTCGGTATCGGCTTCGTAACAAATCACGTTATCGGGTAACTGCAGGCTTCTGAGCTGAGTCAGGAGCCGGTATTCATCCGGTCGTTGGAATTCAAAACTTTCAATCCGGTGTTCTTTGATCAGCCGGATCAGTAAGTCCGGCAGGGAAGGATCGTTTTTTGTGTCATCCAGTGTCAGGTGGCAGACCTGAAAACCGGCTGTGCGCAGCGCGTCTGCGAAAGCATTCATTGCTGCGAAAAAGGCACAAATTTTCTGCACATGATGTTTGGTGTAGGTCGCTTCCTGATGCAGTTCGGCGATCAGGTACAACGTACTCTGTTCTTTGGCATGAAACCACGAGTGTGCGGCATTCAGCTGGTCGCCCAGGATCAGCCGTAAAGTCTTGTATTCAGGTTTTTCCATTGTTCAGCCAGTGGCGGATGAATTTCCGTTCAGGATCATAGAGATCTGTTTGCTTTTGCAAGTCGAAATAACGCCAGCCACGCGGATCTGCACCCACACCGGCCAGGTACTGCCAGTTGCCCCAGTTTGACGCAACATCGTAATCAATCAGCTGCTGCTCAAAGTAGGCGGCACCGTAACGCCAGTCGAGGGCGAGTTCATGGACGAAACAACTGGCGACCAGCTGGCGTCCGCGGTTTGACATATAGCCGGTATGATTCAGCTGGCGCATACAGGCATCGACAATGGGATAACCGGTTTCGCCTTTACACCATTGCTGAAAGCGGTTTTCGTGATGCCGGTTTTCCGGTCCTTTTTGCCGGATGCCGTGGTAATAGAACAGTTTCTGTTGGTAGGTATGGGCATACCATTGAAAATACTCTCGCCACAACAGCTCGAAAGCGATCCATTCGGTCGACTCATTTTGGATGACTGTCTGGTGGTATTCAGCCAGTGATCTCAGCACAGTCACCGGAGACAGACAACCCAGCGCCAGCCAGGGAGAGAATTTCGTGGAGTTTTCCCAGCCGTCCAGGGCGTTTCGTGTGTCTTTGTAACGGGCCGGTAAATCACCTGAAAAATACTGCTTCATATGTACCAGTGCAGCAGTTTCTCCGCCAATAAACTGGTGGCTGTCTGTATAGCTTGTGTACAAAGACGTTCGGGGAAGCGTCAGGTTGACCGGATGTAACGGTGCTCCTTCAGGTAAAGACGGTGGCGGTGGCAGGAGCAGTTCGGTATCGGCTTCAGGGCGACAGTCGCCATTTTCCACCATCAGACGAAACTGAGTGAAGTTGGCCGGAAGTTCATTCAGGGGAAATGGCAGTAATTTCCGGGTGAACAGCGTGTGCGTAGGCTCTGTCAGAAAAGTAATTTCCGGATATTGCGACTCAATGTAGGCCCAGCTGCGGTTTTCGTAGTAGCCGGCCTGTTCACTTCGACCGATGATGGTGATCGGATACTGGTCAATCAAATTGTCAATCGTGTCTTCTAAAGGCGTGTCACGAATCATCAAAAACTGATGCTGGTGCTGTTCAGCAAGCTGAGCATTGAGATCGGCCAGCGACGCCAGCAGAAATTCCCGGCGGTGCTCCCCCCACTGGCTGATATGATCCGGAAAACTGTCCTTGGTCTGGCGGGGCAGACAGTAAAGGCACAGCAGGTTGTCCACCTGCTCGGAGATCCGTTGTAACGCCGGATTATCATGCAGGCGCAGATCGTAGCTGAATACAAAAAGTCCCGTGGTCATGACTGGCCTTTACCAATAAGCATGTACCACAAGTGTAGGCCGGGATTCAGGTAAACCAAGATCACCCGGTGAATTACTCTGCGAAAGGATGTGGCTCAATGACTGGCAGATCATGGGTTTGCTGCATCAGTGTCTGAGTGTCAACATGGCCGTTCAGATAGTAATCTGACGGCAGGTTTGTCTCGTAAAGTGACTGCCTGAGCTGGTCAGCAAGATCTACGATCAATTCGATCATGCCAGGCTGACTGGCCCTTTTCTTGTGGCACATAATGTACAGCGATTCACTGAGACGCATGGCATCATGGCGTAAAACAGGGATCAGTTCTGTGGCCGCGGCACAGAGATAACTGGGCAACACCGCAATCCCCATTCCTCGCTGAGCGGCGTGCAGTTTCGTCAGGTTGTTATCGAAGTACTGGCTTAGCTCCGGCAACTGAAATTTACTTTGCTGAGCAAAGATATTCGGCCAGTCCATTTTCCCCTGTGATTGGATCAGCAAGCGGTGATGCGTCAGATCGGCCAGTGAGTTTGGTGTGCCGTATCGTGCCAGATAGCCCCGACTGGCAACAATCATCTTCTCAATATCGGCCACACGCAGGGAATAGCAGGCCGGATCCGGCCGGTCAAAAATCAGGGCAATATCCAGTTCATCATCAATGAACGCCTTGTCCCGGCTGGGTTCAACCAGATTGATGACCAGTCGCGGGTAGGTTTCCATCAGTTGGTTTATCACCGGCAGGACGACCTGATGACCTAATGCGGCAGAGCAGGCCAGATAAACCGGGCCGGAAAGGTTTTCCGTCTGGCTCAGCGACATCATACCGTTGCGAAGTCCGTTCAGACGGGTCTGGCACTCTGCCAGCAGCTGGACACCTTCCCGGCTGAGCCGGAAATGGTGTTTGTTTTCATGGATAAACAGCGGACAGCCCAGCTGATTTTCCAGCAGTTTTACTTGGGCGCGGAGAGTCGACTGAGCTAGATTCAGCTTGTTGGCAGCCCGTGAAAAACTGTTGTACTCGGCAACAGCCTGAAAGTAATGCAGCAGCGCAAATGACTTATCCATGCTCGTCGCTATTTATCTGTCAATCAATCCGTTTTTATGAATTATTTTTGACGCCTGGCTCAATTGGTACAGGCTTTACTGACATAACTATAGGTAATTTCAGTGAATCTTGGTACCCGTTCTGCGTTGCACAGGGTTCCGCATATCATCATTGCCAGTCATGTGTTTTGTCTCGTTCTGTGATGGCTGGTGGCGTACTTTCGTGTCTGGGCGGTGAGTGTGACAGGTGAGTACGTCAGGAAAATGTGCCAGAAAATTGTGACAGATAAGCGCACTGGCCGTTTACAGGCAGCGTTTGTTTGTATATTTGGTATTCAGTGATTGAGAAAAAACAGGGTGCTTGCGATGAAAAGCCAGTGAAGAAGCGATGGTTGAACCGTACGTGTTCAAGGAAGATGGGCCAGTACATTCTCGTGTATATGATTGATAATTATCATTTATATGAAATAAGTGGACCATGATTTATATTCTGAATTGTATTTTTGCTGGTTATTTTCAGTGGTGTCTAAAATAAAGCTTTACAAAGGGGGCCACTCGCGTATGATTCGTCTTGCTCTGTCGCTCAAATTTAGTAATGCAACTTCAAGTCAAAGTTAAACCTCAGTATTTCTTCGTTACCGTTGTTAATCTTAGTGTTTCCCTTAGCTTCATTGTGACATTCAATAATTCAGATCTTCAGCGCATCGCATCATTGCGATCCATATTTTGAATTCATTTAATTAAAGGGGACATAACATGTCTAACAAATCAACTGGTCTGGTAAAGTGGTTTAACGAAGAGAAAGGTTTCGGTTTCATTACTCAGGACAACGGCGGTGCAGACGTATTCGTTCACTTCCGTGCAATCGTTTCTGAAGGCTTCAAGACTCTGGCTGAAGGTCAAAAAGTATCTTTTGACGTTGAGCAAGGTCAGAAAGGCCCTCAAGCTGCGAACGTAGTCGCGCTGTAATTTTTCTGTCGGCGCAAAGGGTTATCTTTTGCGCCGATACTCAACCGCTTAATTTACTCCCGCGCCTTTCAGCCTGACAACACCCTGTACGCCTTTCGTTCCCGTTTTTACATACTTCGCTCTGATCTGCTTTGTCACATTCGTGTCATTCGCTTCCAATATATTTATTCACAATTGATTCAGCGCTCAAAATACCCCCGAACTTTATTACGCCGTATTTTTTGCCGCCATTAAAGAAAAGATAAGGAGATATGATGTCTCGTTCATCAGGCCGACACCGTTTCTGGTTTCAGCAAACTCGTTCAAAACATGATTCAAATAAACTTTCAAACAAGAGGACCTCAATTCAGTGATTGTTAATTTTATGCTTTATGAAGACGCCGTGTCCTGGAATTCACACCTTCATCAGCTGACCGGTGATGCGCTGCGCCGCCATGTGCAGGTGAAAGGGAAGATGGCACACCGGGAGCTGGATTTTTCTTACTGTGAAAATTCGAATACCGGAAATATTCTGAACAGCGAGAATGAGATCATCGGGCGCTTTAGTGTCTGCGTCTGATGGTCAACAGACCCGGAATACAGGACGTCTGTAGATCTGAGTCAAAACGGAAAACCAAAGTTCAAGCGTATACCGTGAAAGTTCTGGTTCGTCTGGTAACTCAAACTGATACGAAAGTCATCAAGAAAGTCCCCCACATAGGGCAGATTGCCTGAAGCCGTACTCCCCAGAGAAACACCGAGTTCCATGATCTGTTGCACGCTTAAATTTCCCCGTCCCGGGCGTGTAAACTTCAGGCTCGGCGTGAAGTTGTGATAAATGACGAAAACGCCTGCATTCAGCGGAATGTTGCCAAGATGCGCACGGATCGGATGACGGACTTCTGCGCCAGTGTAAAGGGTCCCATAGGCTTCAGATTGATTGCGATTCCCGTTCCCCAAATTGCCATTCCCAGCCCAGATAAACGCCATACCGTAAAGCAACTCATAACCACCTGAATGATGACGGAATAAGCCAGAAACGCCGAGCTGATAGGTATAAAACCATGCCTCATTCAGATCGACAGCGTATTTTTCACCATCCACAATGATTTGACCATCAGCCCCGAAGTTTTTGCCCGGCCCCCAGGCAATCAGCGGCGAAATCTGGAAGGTTTCACTCAGCGGAATTTTCAGCATCAGCATGGGTTGTACTGCCAGACTTTCGCTGTCTGCACTGGCCGAGACCAAGTTGCCCTGAAAGTCACCGTTGGTTCTGAACCGGTAGCGTCCGTAGGTGACGGGGATGAACAAGTCTAACGTGGCGCTCTGAAAGACATCATCAAAGGAAAACGTCAGTGGCAGTGAGTAAACTTCCGCATCCAGCCCGCCGATAGAATACTGCCCGAATCCGAATTGGGTGGTGTAAACGTAATTGGCCTGCACGTTAATCTTCGGTGGTGCTGCTTTGGCATGACCAGCGATGGTGATGCCAAGCAATATGAGAACAGCCAGACTGAAATGATATTTCCGTCGATCGTGATGGTCTTTTTTCACTCGGCTTGCCCTGAATATAGATTGAATCATCTGGTGTGGAAGTCCGGACCCATGTCAATCGAATACAAAGGATTGGAGTAAGCATAGCACCCGCATTTCAGTGCGTTTCGGTCATGATGGCCGGGCAACGCTTGTCAGGGATTGAATGGCATCTACACTTTCAGATAACACTCTATGAAAGGTAGTGCCCATGAAAAAATTGATCACTGTACTTTTCTGTGTGCTCGTGATGATGGGCATTGCTGGCTGTGAAAGTTTATTTTTCTGGCCTTCAAGGCAATTCGTTCCTTCTCCGGAAGTGCTTAAATTTACAAAAGAAGATCGGTTTTTCACCGCAGAAGACGGCACCTTAATCCATGCCTGGCGGCTCCCGGTGAAGGGCAAAAAAAGAGGGACAATTTATTTCCTCCACGGGAATGCACAGAACCTGAGCTATCACGTTGCCAATGTGTTCTGGCTGGTCGACAAAGGCTGGGAAGTAGTGATCATTGATTACCGCGGTTATGGACGAACTGCTGGTGATCCTGATTTTGCGTCGGTTCAGCAGGATGCGCTGGCGGGTTATCAGGCGTTACTGAATGAACGTCAGGACAACAGTCCTGTCATTGTATGGGGGCAGAGTCTTGGTGCATCCATTGCCGTCAATATGGTCGCCGACCTGCCAGAGGATAAACGTCCTCAGGGGCTGATTATTGACAGTGCTTTCAGCTCTCATCAGAAAATTGTGCGGGAAAAACTGGGCAGTTTCTGGCTGACCTATCTGTTTCAATATCCGCTGAGCTGGTTTATTACGGACACCTATGCCCCGGAGCGTTCAATGGCACGTATCCAGCATGTACCTGTGTTAATTGTGCACAGTGAAAACGATCCGGTGATCAGTGCCAGTCATGCCAAAACCCTGTATCAAATGGCGCATGAACCGAAACAACTCTGGTTATCTCAGGAGCAGGGGCATATTGCTGTATGGGATGATGAAATCTGGCGGGATCATCTGGTGTGTCTGCTGGATCACTGGCCAAAGCTCAGTGCTCAGGCGCAGGCTTGCGAGCCTGACACACTGGCTTCAGTTCAGTAGACGACAATTTCCGGAAATCGAACGGGCAAGCTGAAAGTTGCCCGAAACCACAGGTATCAGGGGATGGCGGACGCAAGATGCTGCTGATCTGAGGCGCGGGACAGTGATTTCCACATTGCACCCAGTGCAAAAACGGCCAGAACAATATTGGACAGCGGCATCGCCAGCCAGACACCTTCCAGACCCAGCCATTTGGGTAACAGCCAGAGAAACGGCAACTGTACCAGCATATTTCCGAGCGAAATCGCGAAAGCCATCCCGCCGCGGCCAACCGACATAAAATACACGGTGCTGATGACGATCAGACCATCCAGAAACAGGCTGAACAGGTGTAACCGGATCCCCTTGTGTGCTTCACTGATCAGCGATGTATTGTCCCCGTTGAACCAGCCAATTACGGCTTGCGGATACAGGTTCAGCAACGCGATCCAGCTGATACCAATGACTGTTGTGACTTTGCAGGCCAGCCAAACCGTCTGACGGACTTTATGATGTGCTCTTTCGCCATGAAAGTAACTGACCGGTGGCTGCATGCCTTCGGAGATCCCCTCTGCCAGCAGGTAGTACAGTGTCATCAGGTAGCCGACAATGGCATATGCGGCCACACTGGTCGCAGAACCATATTCCATGAACAGCCGGTTATGCAGAGCCACCATCATCCCGGTATAGAGATACATCACCAGACAGGATGAACCCAGCTTCAAAATCTCAAGAAGTTTGCTTGGGTTTATCTGAAATGCTCTGAAAGACAATCCCAGCGCCGAATACCGGCTCAGGAAATAGCTCAAGGCCAGCAGCGCTACTGTTCCCTGTGCCATGACCGTTGCGACAGCAGCGCCTCTCAGTCCCCAGCCCAGTTTACCGATGAAAACATAGTCCAGCACCGTATTCATGAGGGCTCCGAAGACCATGAGGCTGGTGGCAAACTTCGGCGAATCATCATTTCTGACCAGAAAAGGAGCGGCGCTGGCGCCCACGGCCAAGACTGAACATCCGGTGAACACTTGTAAGTAGCTGGTGGCGAATTCGCCTGCCTGGTCAGCCGCACCCTGCAGTACCAGTAATTGCGAGCCAACGACTTGCAGCAGTGCGGATACCGCCAGTCCGGTCAGAACCACAAGCAATATCGCATTTCCCAGTGCCGCTCTTGCTTGTGTTGTGTCACGCATTCCCCGGTATTTTGAAATCAGACTGCCGGCTCCCATTCCGATCATGAGGCCGGTACCGATAAAAATGCTGATCACCGGCCAGGCGATGTTTATTGCGGTCAGGCCATCCTGCCCCAGGTAATGTCCGACAAATATTCCGTCCACAATCTGGTAAAGGCCGTTGACAAGCATCGCCATGACAGCCGGAATAGTGAACCGGCAGAAAATCCTGCCGATGGACTCGGTTTGTTGCATAGCTTCCATTGTATTCTCTCTGCGAAGCATCTTGGTGTTACCGTGCATTCTCTGTCAGAATCAGGATGGAACGAAGTTGGTTACTATCCGTTTTTCGGATGGATAATCAGTGTGAGAGAGAATGATAAATGGATGACGCAAGAGGGCTTATGTCACGTATTACCTGGAATCTGGACCAGCTGGAAGCCTTTGTGACCGCAGCCCGATGCGGATCATTCACAGCCACGGCACGACAACTGGGCAAAGCGCAGTCACGGGTCAGTACCGCCATTGCAAATCTGGAAGCTGATCTGGGCTTCTTGCTCTTCGACCGTTCCGGTAAATTCCCTGTGCTCACTGAAGATGGCCGGGAAGTCCTGAATGATGCCGGTTCGGTATTAACTCAGTGCCAGCGTCTTCAGTCGCGGGCTTTATCGGTTGTATCGGCCAACCCTGTACAACTTGCCATTGCCATGGATGAAGCCGTGCCGATTGAAAACTTTGAGATGCTGTATGCCCGGTTGGCTGACAGGTTTCCGCACCTGAGTGTCACCTTGCTGAACGGTTCACAGGAAGATATCGCCAGTTGGATCGATGAGGAAAAAGCGGACATTGGTTTTGTTCTGCAGGACCACGTTCTGCCGGATTCCCTGGAACGCTATGCGATTGCCCGCACCGGACAGGCGCTGATTGTGTCTGAGAATCACCCGCTGGCAGCTGTTCCGGCTCCGACGGAAAGCCAGCTGATTGAATATCGCCAGCTCGTGATCCGTGACCGGCTGGGGCAGGCACTTGGCAAACCGATCTCGCCCAGTTACTGGCATGTTGACAGTTTCTACCTGATATCGTCTCTGGTTATGCAGGGGATTGGCTGGGCTTTTGTGCCGGAGCATGTTGCGACAGCTGAATGGTATGAAGTGAAAACGCTGTCGACGGAAAATCTGCCCTACCAGCAGGATTTCATCTTGTCTGCGATTAAGCGGCGAGATACGGCATGGAACGCTGTACTGGAATGGTTACTGGCAGAATCACAGCAACTGTTTACTGAGGAAAAAGAAGCTTGAATGGCTGGTGTCGGAAATATTCAATAAAACCCGTTTCAGAGTGGTTATCTTCAGACTGCAAGTTCATTAAGGAGATATCACATGACAAACCGACTGAGTTACTTCAACGCTGCGCCTCAGGCAATGGAAATCCTGTTACAACAGGAAAGCTATTTTCATCAGCAATTTCGCGAGTCTTCCACGATGTCCATGACCATCTGGGAGCTGGTGAAACTGCGTGTATCACAGATCAATCAGTGTGCTTATTGTATCGATATGCACAGTAAAGATGCGTTAAAACTCGGGGAAAAACCTGAAAGAATTTATGGCTTAAGTGCCTGGCGGGATATGCCTTTGTATACCGCGCAGGAAAAAGTCGCACTGGCGTTTGCAGAACAACTGACCGCCTGCCAGCCGGTGTCTGATGAACTTTATCATCAGGTACTGGACACTTTCGGTGATTTGGCTATGGTAGATTTAACCGTGGCAATTAATGCCATTAACAGCTGGAACAGAATGGTAAAAGCCTTCAAACCGAAAGTCGGCATTTACCAGCCGAAATAGGATACACACTGTTTGATGGATTTCAGAATCTTCAAACCTCAGGGCTTACTGACAGACCATGTTCAGGGAATATGGTCTGTTTCCGTACCATCCGATCAGCCTGCAGTGGTCGAAAAACTGCTGTTCAGCGATGCCGGCAGCGGCATCCTGTTTAATCTGGGGTGCGAGGTCAGCTTCGGCGGCCATTGGCACCCGGCCGGAGTTGTGTTGCTACCCGTCAGTAAGGAAGCACAGCAGGTCACGATGCCACCCGGAGCGGTGTTGGCCGGAATCCGTTTTCATCCCGCCATGGGTTACAGCTTGCTGGGCAAACGTTTTGATACGCCAGTCACGATCGAACAAGGCTCAGATGATTTTCTTGTATTGCAGGTCTTACAACAACAATTGCGCCAGTGCAGCAACCACTCTGTCCGGATCGCCACCGTGTATCGCTGGATCAAGCGAACCTTTGAATTTGAGAAACTCACCCATCAGACCACGCTCGATATCGTCAGTGCCGTACAATCCAGCGGCACAGGTCAGTCTCTGCCCGTGGGAACACGCCAGATAGAGCGCCATTTTCAGAAGTGGATGGGCATAACTCCAAAACATTATCAGCGCATCCTGCGAGTGAAAGAAGCGCTCGAACAAATCAAATCTGCGCCAGACATGCCCTTAGCTGATCTTGCCTTTGAGCAGGGCTTTGCTGATCAGGCACATATGACCCGCGAGTTTTCGAAAATCGCAAAAATTACCCCCAAAAAATATAGTTTGCGTGTCAAGCAGACTCTCCGTGAAAGACCTGGAAGATATCGGCGTGATCTGCATCAGAATAGATAGCATCATTATTTTAAATTGAAAGTCCTGTTTTAATGTTTTGAAATAAAAGCATTAATTTTTCTGTTATTTTTATTCCCCTTTGGAATTAATAAATTACATTGTAGCCTCATTAATATGTTAACAAAGAATGATTAAGCCGGATTTTTTAAGCGATTGTCATTTTTTTGTGGATAAAAATAGAATGGTAAACTATTTTCGTAATGCTGTATCAAGTTTATTTGATCACATATGAGGAATAACCCGATGGCAGCTGACACCATTAAAATCGTGAACGACTCAGATACCCGTGTGCTGTTTAGTAATTTTAATGCCGGCGATAATTTTATTCCGTTTGATACGCTGTGGCTCGATCCTGGGAAAAGTGGTGAGTTGAAAACAGGCAATTTCAACGCTCTCAGTATTGGTGCTCAGGTTCAGGAGGGCGGTCGGTGGATCGGAGGTGATCCAAAAAATAAGCCTTACGCGACGCCGGGTGATACCGTCACGTTTACGATTTCCAAAGATATATCTGGTTAATTGTTACGAAAGATAAAGGCAGCCTGGCTGCCTTATTCGATTTTAAAAATATATTTCAAGTGATTACTTGAATATCAGGTCAGTGACGCAGACAAGAGGTTCATGTTTCTGTTTCTGTTTTATAAATCGATTTTTTATTTTTGAGTTTCCAACAAAACGGCACCATACAAGTCATTAAAGTAAATACCAACAGCAGACTTGAAAAATTTAATTGATCGGGTTGAGTGGAATGAATGAAGAGGCTACTGACTGCTCCGCCTAAACCGACCGCAATATGTTGAATCGCATTTTGAATTCCTGCCATTGTTGAACGCAATCCGGGGACTAAATTTGTGAAAATTGATGTCATGACGATCAGTGTTCTCGCTGAACTGACAATCATGAAACACGCAAATGACGCGAGTGCCAGCATCATCTGATGTGTGAGAAAACCTGTCAGCGCTGTGACCACCATGAGTGCTGACAATCTGTTGATCAGCCTGAAATCGGACAGGCGGTCATGACTCCTGCCATACCATTGAATCACCAGAAAAGATCCGGCACCCCCGAAGACATAGCTCAGACTGAGCAGGTTATCGGGAAGCTGCTGATTGATCACCAGCATGACTGGAAATTGCGTCGATATAGTGAATGTACTGAATACAGTCAGAAAGATGATGAAACCGAGGCGCATGATCAGTGAACGGTCTGCTGAGGAGCGGGGAATGAGATCTGCGGAACGGGGTGGTGCAGTATCTGGTTGGCTGACCCGGTTCGGGTTTGTGAGCAGAACAAGCAGTGCACACAGGCTGAAAGCACCCCCAAGAAGGTAAAAGCTGAGTGGCCAGTTTTCTTCCCCGGATACCCACAGTAAGCCCGGGACACCCAGGGTTAGTGCCAGCGGGAAGGTACTCATCAGCATGGCAATTGACCGTTTGCGCTGTTCGGCGGGTGTGATCAGGCTTAAGTAATTCAGGTTGATCACAGCCAGCGCCCCGCCAAAGATTCCTGCAATGGCTCTTGCTGCCAGCATGGCATGGAAATGCGCTAACAAGGGCAGGCAGAAAGTCGCGATGGCCAGACCGGTCAGACAAATGAGAAGCCGATTTTTTTCCCGGAGCTGATGTTGGGTTCCCCGTATGCACAGACTCGTCAGGGTTGCTGCAATCGCATAGCTGGCAGACAGGTATCCTGCCTGTGCGGCAGAGACATGGCTGGCGGCAGTGATATAAGCGCTGAAGGGCACAATGATGAGTAAATCCAGTGCCATGAAAAAATGAATCAAGTAAGCAAGGAATATTTCCCGGCTTGAAGTGTGGTTTTGGGCTTGATGTTGAATGGTCATCGTCTCGCTCTGTATTCATTCAGTGTCAGAAATGAACATTGTATAAATTACATTTGCGGGATAAATTGGGTTTTATTGGTTTAATCATCCCAAAATTTGGTTTAATTGTGATTGAAGAGATTGAGATTCAGTGGTTGCGAAGCTTTCATGCGGTTTACACCTGCAACAGCTTTAAACAGGCAGCAGAAATGCTCGGCCTTCCGACATCCAATGTGAGCCGTCATGTGGTTCAGCTCGAGGAGAAAATGGGTACCCGTTTATTGCAGCGAACCACCCGGCGTATGAGTCCGACAGAAGCGGGTCATCAGCTGTTTGCCTCGACGTCACCACTGATGACTGCTTTGAATGATGCGCTGGAAGATATCAGCCAGCACTCGCAAAGGGTTGCCGGGCAGTTGAAGATCCTGATGCCCGACTTGCCAGAACTGGCAGAGATTCTTGTCACCTTCAGCCAGGCCTATCCGCAGGTCAGTATTTGCTGCGAAACCAGCTTAAATCCGAAAGAAGATTTGCTGGATGGCTTCGATCTGGTGCTGAGTTTTCACCGGGGGGCACTGGATGACAGCGGCTGGGTGGCGAAAGAGGTATCGCGCTGGGCGAGTTGCATTGTGGGCTCCCCGGATTTGATTGCACGCTGTGGAGTGCCTGCCACGGTAAATGAATTGCGTCAGATGCCCTGTATTACCAGTCTGACGGCGTTAAACGGTATGCCCTGGATATTTAAGGGGAGCAAAGGCCGTTCTCAGACGATTCCGGTAACTTCTTCGTTTAAAGCCAACAGCGGCAACATCGCCACAAAAGCTGCGTTAGCAGGGTTAGGCTTCGCCATTCTGGCTGAGGTGGGTTGTCGCGGTGCTCTTGAGGCCGGGCTGCTTGAGAAAATCACGCTGGAAGCGGAGCCCGAGGATCTGGTGCTGTATGCTTTTTACGCCGGGAGAAAGCATCTGCCCCACAAAATTCATGCATTTCTGACGCACCTCGACTCGTATCTGAAGTTGTGAATCTTCATCCGTGCACAGTCTTCGTTGTGCTGTTGGTTTTTGCGATTCCTTGGCACAACTCAACAAATCCCCTGCTTGTCAGTAGCCCTGGCCGGGGGGCTATGGTAGAACAATGACCTCAGAAAAATTATCTTGATATGAATGACTTAGTCAGGAGTTCGGTATGGCAATCACAATCCGCCATATGGAAGAAAAAGATATGGATAGCCTGTGTGATATCTATTCTTTTTCAACGGTGCTGGAAAATACTTCTCAGTTCATGCATTTGGGCAGTAAAAGAGTTCAGGCGATATTTGCGTCTCCTGAACTGATCACTCTGGTTGCTGATTTAGATGGCCGGGCTGTGGGGCACGTGACTTTGGTGACCCGGAACAAGCCGAAAGAAAAGCACATTGCCGGTATCGTGATCGCGGTTCATCCGGAGTTTCACGGCAAAGGGGTGGGATCAATGCTCATGGCCGAAGCAATCGATCTTTCTGATAACTGGCTGAATATTCTGCGGCTGGAACTGGACGTGAATACTGACAACGCCCCTGCCATTGCATTGCACCGGAAATTTGGGTTTGCGCTGGAAGGGGAAAAGAAGCTGGCGACTTTCAAATCAGGCAATTACGCCGATTTGTATATGATGGCCCGGCTTGCAAGCTGGCACAAGGTATGAGAAAGTTGTGCGCGTTGTGGTGACGGACCTGCCTGCAAGCGGAAGTCACCAGCTTCGTATAACCCCGCTAATAGGGTGTGGGGGTCTCTACCAGAATCCGTAAAATTCTGATTACGAAGAGTAAAGCCGATGAATCGCTTTTCTCTTTGTCGTGATCAGAGCCTCTCTTATCTCCATCAATTCAGAAAAGCTGTTCATCATCCTAATCAACGTATTGAGAACCCGATGAAGAGCACCTTATGAATCAATTTATTGCCGGACTGCCAAAAGTCGAACTGCACCTGCACATTGAAGGTTCACTGGAACCAGAACTGATGTTTGAGCTGGCTGCACGGAATCAGATCGCGATTCCTTTCCGCTCTCCGGAGGAAGTCCGGGCTGCGTACCAGTTCCATAACCTGCAATCGTTTCTGGATATCTACTATCAGGGCGCCAATGTTCTGATCCATGAGCAGGATTTTTATGATCTGACCTGGGCGTATTTGTTGCGCTGTCAAGCAGACAACGTTGTCCACACGGAAATTTTCTTTGATCCGCAAACACATACCGATCGCGGTATCGCTTTTGAAACTGTGGTGAACGGGATTCACCGTGCGCTGGAAAAGGGCAGGGAAGCACTGGGCATTTCCAGTTTGCTGATCATGTGCTTTCTGCGTCATCTGGATCAGGCATCTGCCTTTGAGACCCTGGAACAGGCGATGGCTCATCGAGACAAGATTATCGGCGTTGGGCTGGACTCTTCTGAACAGGGGAATCCGCCGGAAAAATTCAAAGATGTTTTTCAGCGTGCTTTACAGGCCGGTTTTCTGACGGTAGCGCATGCCGGGGAAGAAGGTCCCTCTGAAAATATCACTAAAACGCTGGATTTTCTGGGAGCAACCCGGATCGATCATGGGGTGCGCTGTACCGAAGACCCGGAACTCATGAAACGGTTGATTTTGGAGCAGGTGCCATTAACTGTTTGTCCGCTCTCTAATCTGAAGCTGAAAGTCTTCGAGGAGATGAACGCTCACAATATCGTTGATTTGTTGCGAAAAGAAATGTGTGTCACGATTAACTCGGATGATCCGGCTTATTTTGGTGGCTACATGACGGATAACTTTCATGCTGTCGCAGAAGCGCACCCGATGAGCGGTGAAGAAATTGCTCAGTTCACGCTGAACGCCATTATGGCGAGTTTTATCAGTGACGCAGAAAAACAACGGCTGACACAGCTGACATTAGATTATCTGGCGCGTTTTCAGATGTCTTAACGAAATGACAAAAGAGCCGCGGTATCTGCGGCTCTTTCATCAGCAAGGTTGTTAAGCACAAACCAGATTTGCCAGTTTTGTCAGAATTGCTCTCAGGCGGTTGTCATCCAAATTCAGCAGGTTATCGCCGATATACCATTCGATGTATGACTGATCAGGCAGGGCTGCTTGCTGTGGGTTACCCAGCCAGACTTTGTCTTCCTGTGCGAAATTGTCACGAATGAGGGTCGCTTTTTCGGCACTGACCGGAAGATAAAGATGCAGCATATTGGCCTGTGGTGCGGCAGGATTCGGGGTGAATTGCCGATATTCACTCAAGATGCGGTAGAGCTGCTGAGTGCGTTCAAACAGTGCCGGCATTTGTGCCAGCCGCTGGTCAAACTGCATCGCGGCTGACACGGCGTAAGGCGTTCGATGGACAACATTTCCGCCCTGACGTTGTGTCCAAACCCTGGCTTTCTCAATGAAGTCCTTGCTGCCGAGCAGCATGGCTCCGCCTAAACCGGCAACGCCTTTGTAGAGCGAGACATAAGCTGAATCAAACCCGGCAGTGATTTCCTGATAATCACGGCCATAGCCGGCTTTCGTCTCCCAGAGCCGCGCACCATCCAGATGCAGATGAATTCCTTTTTCACGGCAGTGCGATTTGATGTCGTTCAGCGCTTCCCATGAAGGCAGCTGGCCGCCAATCTCGCGCATCGGCAGTTCATACAGCACAGCTGCAATGTCATCCGGCCAGGCGGTCAGATCGTCGAGTGTCCAGGGCTGATAAGGGTGACCGACAGGCAGGATGCTGAACCAGTCTTGAAGCTGATAATTCTGGCCTTCGTGCAGGTAAATATGGCTGGACGGATGCATCGCAACCACAGGATTTCTTTTTGCAGTACAGGCTATCCGCAGTGCTGTCGGCTGTGTCATCGTGCCGGTCACAACGAAGAGGCCAGCTTCAAACCCAAGCAAAGATGCGATTTTGGTTTCAAAGCTTTGTAAAAATTCACCCTGACCATAGATATCGTGATCAATGTGATGCTCTTTGCACCAGTCTGCCATGTTCTGAAACATCTCTGCTGGTGAAACCGTGCGATTGCCCGGGATGAAGACCGTGCATTGTGAGCGTAAATCCATGCCCAGAAACTCCTTGAAAGATAGGTTTTATTCCCTTGATTGAGCTGGAAATATTATGGTTATCTTCCAAGGCTGGCAAAATTATGGATTAAATTTTTGAGCTGAAGCCGCTTATTTACCTGATTGAGGAACAAAAGTTAGTACACGAATCGGGAAAACTCACTCTCAATGGATGCATAGAGCTCTGATATCCACACCGGAGAATGGTTCGAAACAGGACGAATCGGTGCTTTTCTCGGGTCATGTGGCGCGATGACGACTTCGGCATTTTGATGGCCGATTTTACCAACCAGGGTAAAGAGTTCTTCAATCGCGCTGTCACCAATGGCGAGGCATCCGATCGATGCAGCCTTACCATGAATGAAAATATTGTTGCCCGGGCGGGTACGGCCTTCAAGATCTGCGTATTTTCTGTCGAAATCATTCGGATAGTTGAGTTTCATGGACAGGTGAAAACGACTGTTCGGATTCAGGCCGATAATCTTATAAATGCCTTCCGGGACCTGGCGGTCACCTTCTTTCAGTTTCGGGCCTGCTTTACCGCTTGCTGCCGTGACAGGGTAACTGTATACAAAGTGATGGTTGCCCTGCTTATCTATGGCCCAAAGCTCGAGTTTTTTTTCTTCTTTCAGACCAAGAAGAGCAATTTTTTCAGGTGGATAGGCGACATTTGCTTTTTTAAACCGGTATTTCAGTCGTTGCTCTGAAAGATGGCCGTAAACTGCTAAAACATCATCAACGGTGCGCTGTCCATTTGTTGTCGAAACAAATTGGCTGTGAGCACAAAAAGTTGTAAATACTGTGAGTAAAGGTATGAATTGTTTTAAGTATTTTAAAATAAACATATCAGTATTGCATATTATATCCCTGTAAAGTAATTACATAATAAGATTTAGATGTCATCGTTGTCTTCTGCGCTTTGTTAATTTTTGCCACAGATCGACAAATTATATGATCCGGATATGCACTTTTTTGATGTGATTACAGAGACCTGATGACGTTCCCTGAATATTGTCATCAGGTCTTTCAATTGAATATATTCGGTGAACTGGTTGATAAACCAATAAAAATTATTCAGTGTGACTTACAGGGAAACATCCTTAGCGCAAAAGACCTGGCTCATGTCGGTAGTGCCGTAGCAGGTCAGATTCTCTTTCAGGATATCGTAGGGAATTTTTAAGCCAGGTTTTCCATTGATTGTAATTGTGTCTTTCTCTTCGCTCGAAGTGTGCGACAGGGTAGAACCATCTCTGACAGACCAGTTGCTGATATACTCAATGGCATTCGCGCAGACAGTAATAGAGCAGGATGCCGGGGCTGTTGACTCACTGCTGATGATCAGGCATTGAGCTTCTATTTCACCGCAGCCGGCAAAAGCTGAAGCATTCATGAACAGCACGGAGGTCAGCACAAAAGAGAGATTTCTCAGAGGTTTCATGTACGGCATTGACTGTCCTTATGTATGGGAATCAAGACAAATTATTTGAACATCTTATAAGGCGGTTGATTTCAAGCCGTTGTTAATTGTCATGATATGAATTTTTTATATCCAGGTCTTCATCTGACTCTGAGTTAATTTGTTTATTAACGCCTGAATAAAAAGTTCATCGCCCTTATTTTTTGTTGATAAGACGATATTAAACCAAACACCCGCTTCGATAGCACTGATCCGATAAATTCGGGCATTCCGGATATTTTTATACTGTATTGGTTTGACAGAGGCTATCTCATCAAAGGGCATTTCAATGACAGATAATTTCTGATTTTCAGATTGATTGTAATGTATCAGTAGATGATCTGTCAGAATCGTACCACCCTCTAAGACAGACCTTGTTCCGTAAGAGTAAAAGTATTCAATCTGATCTTCACCGGAAATAATATAGTGGCTGATTAATGTATTCAGTGTGCTTTGTGAGAGTTGTTCGCCCGTCTGTACTGTGGATTCCGGTACAGAGCGGAGCATAATGAACTGGACGGCAGCCATCAAAAGCAGAAACACAATGATGACGGGCGCGATGGCCTTCAAAATGCCGCGATACTGAGTGTTGTGATTTGAGTTCACCGGTTTTCCATCGTTGTGCAATATCAATGTCCCTTTCGCTGTGCTTGCCTGGCAAAAAAACAAAGGCAGCACATCGTGGCAGAAGCTATCTATTCTACGTGAATCTGACCATTTGTATATTGACCGGATGGATGTAGGGAAAACATTGTACTGAATGGTCGTTGCGTCATTTGGAGAAAGCAAAGGACAGAGAGGTGAATGTATGTCTGCCCGATTTTCAATATTAAAATGTTATTGAGGATTTCGTTGAACGACATCACAGCGAAGTACAGACTGATCTTTAATCAGGTCGGCTAAGTGTTTTCGGCTTTCCAGATAATGTGAAGTTTGTTTGTGGACTGCCAGCGCAGCCTCGCTGGTATAGATCTCATAGAGATAAAAACAATGATCGTTCTCTTGAGAGACCATTACATCAAACACCAGGCAGCCCTCTTCATTCTCTACCGATGCTGTCGCATTTTCTTTCATGATGGAGAGGTATTGCTCGCTGTAGCCTGCCTTCACAACATTCTTCACGACGATACAAAACATAATAACTGTCTTCCTTTTCAGTGAATCATTTTTCAGCCAGGGATTGAGCTGAATTGTGATTTATTGTATACAATAATTACATGTTTTGCACACGGAGTAATCTTGTATGACTCGGCGTCCCAAACCATTGAACGGACTCAGACATTTAGCGCTGGCAGTACACCCGTTTGAGGAATGTGTTCGGTTTTATACAGAAATAATGGGTATGGAAGTACTCAGAAAAGCCAATGAACACCTAATTTACCTGAGTTGCGGAAATGACAATCTGTCATTGAGCAGAGCACATGAAAACCAGGACGACCAAAATCAGTCGCTGGATCATTTTGGCTTCATTGTGGACAGCAAAGAAGAGCTGCAAGCGTGGTATGAATTTCTGAAATCACAAGGCGTACCATTACTTGACCGTCCGCATGATCACAGCGATGGGGCACGCAGTTTCCATTGTACCGATCCTGCCGGGAATGTGGTGCAACCCTTGTATCACCCGGCTGTTTCCGGACAACGCTTGCGTTAAACAGTGTCTGAGTTGAGCAACGCATGTGGTACTGCGCGCGTTGCTCAGCTGGTTTCAGTCGTTTACTTCTGAGTCAGCAGGTAGTCCAGGATCTCAACCACTTGTGCCGGAGAGGTCGCCCAGGCATTGGCACTGGCATCGACTTCTTTCAGCGGGTGAACAATATCTTCACTGTGAAGCGTAATGTAAGGTTTATTCAGCGCAGCACAGAAACCTGCATCAAAGGCTGCATTCCACTGCTTGTATTGCTCACCAAAACGAATGATGGCGAGATCGCACTGTTTGATCAGATTCTGAATTCGGATTGCATTCACCTTTGCCGACAGATGATCACGCCAGAATCCGTTGTTTTCTTTGCCCAGAACATCGCCCGCCGCATCACTGCTGTCGTGATCGGTCACAGCTGAAGTAAACATAATTTTCAGGTCTCTGGCCTGACAGCCCTGAATAATTTGTTCACGCCAGTCGGTATGAATTTCACCTGAGAGATAGACATTCCACGTCATGACATCACCTTCCATTTATTGTCTTTGTTGATAATTTCATGGTTTATTGTACACAATTTTTGAGTTTTCGCACGCGGGCTTGTCGGAAGCAATGCAGCCTCAGGTGTCAGTGCTAGTCAATACTTCATGACGGGAAACGCCGGATTCATGAAATGGCCGGGCCGGATCAATTTGAGCCAGATATTTCGGGTTCATGGATGAGAGTTGAAGCATTGTCCCGACGGGCATGAAAATGGGGCTGGTGTTTTGAAGTGTTATATAAACTTGCGAATTTCCCGGGCAAAGAAGAAAAGTCGCAAGTTTCATCCGATCGGTTGATCAGTCCACCAGGGTGATCACAGTCAGTTTAGGAGCTTTATAATTCCAGAATTCGTGGCAGCCGTTGACCCAGCCAGTAATCGATTTTCCGGAAGCCTTTGCGGTTAATGCGAGCGAAAACATCTCTTTTTCATAGGGAGATTCTTTGTTAATGACTAAGAGTCTTTCTCTGTCTTTGTCGCACTGTTCAGTATGTCGTTTTACGCCATCAGGTGCGATTTTCACAATGATCATATTTGAGTCATGAACAGTGACACTTTCCACTTTGACAGGGCCAAAGTCGCTGTTTGCAGACACAAATGGTGTCATCAGTAAGGCTGCCGCACAGACAATCTTTTGATTTATCTTTTTTATCATGACGATATTTCCTTAATAAAAGTGAGTTCGAATCAAATTCAAGGCAGGGATTGTACAGAAACACATTGCACATGAGAAACAGTTGTAATGCGTTTCTGTGATTATTTTGTGGTGCTTGATTCAAATCTCTTTTATCTGAAACAACGTTCGGCCCATCGGGTCAGGCCTGCGGTGACTGAGCCAAAGTAATCGCCGACAACAATCGGCACTCCGGGTAAGCGCTGCTCGATTAATTGGCGTAAGATCGGTGAACGGGCACTACCGCCTGTCATAAAAATCACTTCCGGGGCACATTGTGCCTGAATGAGCGCTTCATGAATCAGTATACTGATTTTCTCTGCATTGCTGCTGACGGCTTCCGCCAGCTCAGTGTCCGTACAGTGAAGCGGGAGTGTCTCCTGACCAATTTTCAGCTGAGCACCGGCGCTTGCGCGATCGGACAGCGCTATCTTCATCAGTTCCGCTTCGCGGACCAACTGATGGCCGAGGGAATGGTGATACACCTGCAATAAACGTTTGAGTACGTCCGGTTCAGCAGAGTCTCTGACCAATTGCTGCAAAACTGCCAGGTTGCTGCTGGCATAAAAGTCACTTTGGGCGGCGACATTGTTAATGGCAACAGGATTCCAGAACTGGCTGACTGGTGCCGCGAGGCCTCGCTGACTGACCGTGTTTTTGCCCAGCAGCGGCATGATGTGCTCAAAGGCGAGGGCAATGTCCAGATCGTTTCCGCCGACGCGGCTGCCACTGTGCGCCAGTAGTCCGGCTGAACGGTCAGTTTTGCTCAGCCAGCCCGGACCCATCTGTAGAACGGAGCAGTCTGTTGTCCCGCCGCCGATATCAACCACGAGCACTGTGGTGTCTTTTTCCAGCTGGCTTTCATATTCTAATCCGGCAGCAACCGGCTCAAACTGAAACTCAATCTCTTTGAAACCCGCACGGGTAGCTGCGCGTTTCAGAATATTCTCGGCCTGTTCGTTGGCTTTCTCGCCACCGGTCCCCTGGAAGTTAATCGGACGACCAATCACGGCCTGAGTGATCGGGGCCTCAATCTGCATTTCACTCTGGCGCTTGATGTTCGCCATCATGGCGCAGACTAAATCTTCGAACAGGCTGAGCTGAATATCAACCAGTCCGGAAGCGCCAAGGAAAGACTTCGGGGATTTGACGTAATAGACTTCGTCCGGATCAGCAAGATAACTGTCCAGTGCCTGCTGGCCAAATTGTAATGCCTGTGCATCTACGACAATGTCGTCTTCTTTATTTGCAGCAATGGCTCGACGAAGTAACTGTTCACCGGTCTGGCTGGCTGGTTTGATGTCATAATGACGAAACAACGCTTCGCTGACCGCATCACGTGTCGGTGCTGCGAGGGTCGAAGGGATGTAAAAGCGGTTGCCTTCCAAAGGAAGTAGCTGGGGCTGACCATTCTCCATGATGGCAACAGCGCAGTTTGCTGTGCCGTAGTCAAATCCGATATACATAACTCCCTCCTGACAATTGAAAAGCCGGACAGTCTACGTGATTTACCAGCGGTGACAAGCAAAAGGGAGCGCAGCAAGGCGCAGTATGAACTCAGCGATACAGCTTTTTGAAGAACTTTGAAGTGAGCGTATAGTCGTAGCGGAGCTGGACCAGGGAGTAGATCAGAGTCGAGCCTGCAACTGTTCCCCACGGGTAAAAGAAAAACAGGATGATCCCGAACAGCATCGTGGCTTTTTCTGCCCAGCGATGAAGCACCAGCAGGCTGTAACCAGCACACAAATGGAGGATAGTCATCATCACGGCCAGCAGGACCTTATACAGATTGTCGGTCTCAATGTTCATGATGCCGTCAATTGCGGCCTGAAAACCAGAGACGATCCCGACGATCAGCCAGATGAGGGCATAAAGTGCGTGAAATGCAACCGCCAGTCTGTATTTGAGAGAGTATTTTGAACGCAGAGAATTTGACTGAGATTGCTCTCCTTCACTGCACTTTCGACACATTTCTGCTGGTGTGCCATCGGGCCTGTCCAGCGTTCTGACACCACATTTTACGCAGTACATGATTGGCACACCACAGTTCTGATTTCCCCTGAATCTTTATCCTGAACTCAGCTTCGTGCTGAGGGGCCTGTTTGTTAACAACAAACCCATTAATTATGATTCCATATATTTCAGTGTTATTTAATATGTGTTTGTTGTTTTTTTGCTGTGAAATCGATTGTAATCACGAAAATTGCTGTGGGCATCTCATTTTAATGAACGAAAAAACCTATTGCATAAGCTGATGAAAATTAAGAATTAAATTGATTAGAATATTCTGATTTACGGTTATTGGTAAAATTGATATGAAATGCATCTGAACTCAACCGGAAGGAGATTTTGTCGATTGTCAGTGCATGAAAAGTCAACGGTACTTTCGCTTTATTTCTGTAAAATAAAAGCATTCACTGCTTTTTCACTCATTTTAAGGCGTTTTTATTCATTTTAGTTTCTCTGAAAGCTGACTCAGCGAATGCTTAAATTCATCCGCAAAGAGCTTGGTCAGACACTCATTCATGCCATTTATCTTTTGTGTGAAGCAGATCCGGCAAACAGCTGAAAAAAACATCAATCAGCTGCGGGTCAAAATGGATCCCGCTGTTCTCGCGGATATAATCTGAGGCATCTTCGACAGACCAGGCGGTTTTATAGGGACGTTCGCTGGTCAGGGCATCAAACACATCCGCGATGGCTGTGATTCTGGCTTCAACGGGGATGGCTTCCCCTTTTAATCCGTGCGGATACCCTGAACCGTCCCACTTTTCGTGGTGATAAATCGCAATATTACGGGCAATTTGCATCAGCTCGGAGCCGTCATCTTCCAGGATTTCTGCGCCAATCACGGTATGGTCTTTCATCACAGCCCATTCTTCCGGTGTGAGCTTGCCTGGTTTGTTCAGAATGTGCTCAGGAATACCAATTTTGCCGATATCGTGCATGGGGGCAGCATGTAGCAGTGTTTCCGACCAGGAAGCGCTGAATCCGGCGGCAAGCGCAATCGAATGGACGTAATGACTCATACGGATGACATGATGACCGGTCTCATTATCTTTGTACTCCGCAGCTTTGCCGAGCATCTGAACTACGGACAAACGTGTTGATTTCAGTTCTTCCACCCGAACCAGTGAAAGATGGTTTTTGACCCGTGCACGCACAATCGGAGGGCTGACTGGCTTGGCAATGAAATCTACGGCGCCTAATTCAAAGCCTTGAGCTTCATTTTGTGCATCGGACAGGGCCGTGACAAAAATTACGGGAATATTCCGGGTCTCGATAACCGTCTTTAGTTGCTGGATGACTTCAAAACCGGACAGGCCGGGCATCATGACATCCAGTAAGATTAAATCGGGCTTCTCTGCACATGCCAGCGCCAGTGCCCGGCTGCCATCTTTGGCAAAGATCAGACGATACTCTGAAGAAAGAATATTTTTCAGCACCTGAAGATTCGCGGGTTCGTCGTCCACCAGAAGCAGTGTCTTTCGTTTAAGCATGTTCGATCTCCGTGTGCAGAAGACTGTCCAGATAGTCATTGAGTAAAAGTGCGGCTTGTTCCAGCTCGAAGTTATTCATGGCAGATTCGACCGACTCTGCCAGTGCTTCAGGTAATTGAGTTTTCACTGCCATAAATGTGCTTTCCGGGTTCTCACCCTGCGACAGCTGCCGGGCAATATTTCGAATGTCTTGTTGTCTCAGCGCCGGCCGCGGCGGGTTGTCAGCCTCACCGGATGTGATCGAACCGGCTGAACTGAGCCGATCATGAATGGCGTTAAAGCGGTCTCGGTACTGGCTGAACAGCGGTACGGTGTTTTGTTCCCGTTGCAGCGCTTGCTCCAGTTGCATCATGCAGTGATGGATGGCCGGCAGGCAGAGGTTCCCTGCGATTCCTTTTAACCGGTGTATATGGGAAAGGGCTTTCGTCTGACGGCCGCTCAGCAGACGCGCCAGGTAGTCCGGGTGGTGATGCGTCTGATTGATAAACTTTTGGATCGCAGCGAGCAGGGACTGTTCCGAGCCCCAAAGCTGACGGCCTTTTTCAAGATCAATATGCATCTCAGCGTTGGAAGACTGAGGTCTGGCTTGCGGATCCACATCGACAGCAATACCCATCAGATGGGCGATTTCAGATTTCAGGTCATGAATATCGATCGGTTTGACAGCAAAGCCGCTCATTCCGGCGGCTAATGCATCACGCCGGTCTTTTTCCAGAACGCTGGCGGTCAGTGCAATGACGGGAACAGGCTGAAGTCCTTCAGAACGTTCATAGGCCCGGATAGCTTTGCAGGCTTCGAGGCCATTCATTTCCGGCATCTGAACATCCATCAGGATGATATCAACCGGTGTGTTCTGAACGATAGTCAGTGCTTCCTGACCTGTTCTGGCTGTCAGCAGATGGTGGTGGTCTCTTTTCAGCAGCCCGGTCATGAGCTCCAGATTCTGCTCGACATCATCAGCGATCAGGATAGTCATTGGCGGGATGTATATCTGGTGAGTCAGATGCTCTTCCGCTTTCGACGGTTCGCCTCTCTGCAGGGGCAGATCCACTTTGAATGTTGACCCCTCACCCAGCTGGCTGTTGACACTGATATGGCCTCCCATCAGTTCTGCCAGCTGCTTGGCGATGGTGGTCCCCAGTCCCGTGCCGCCAAAACGGCGTGACATGGTTGAGTCTGCCTGAGAGAAGGGAGCAAAGATGGTATGGAGCCGGTCTGCCGCAATGCCGATGCCAGTGTCTTTTACCTGAATGGTGATGCCTTGGGCCCGGCTGGGCGTGAGATTCAGTGTCACAGAACCTCGTTCGGTAAACTTCACCGCGTTGCTGAGCAGATTCAGAATAATTTGCTGGATACGCAGGGGATCCCCCTGGTAAAACTCACTCATCTGCACATCGTAATGCAGGTTCAGTTCGATTCCCTTTTGGTTGGCAATCAGCGATTGAGTCGCGATCAGTTGCTCGCATATCTGGCGCAGGGAAAAATGTCGTGTTGTAAGTTGTGTTGTGCCGCTTTCCAGCTTGGCGGAGTCCAGTACATCATTCAGCAGGTTGAGCAGCGTCTGGGCGGAATTGCGAATTATCCCCAGATGTCTTTGTTGTTCCGGATGCATCTCGCCGTCGAGCATCAGTTCCGAAAAACCGATGATGGCATTCATCGGCGTTCTCAGCTCGTGGCTCATATTCGCCAGAAATGTACTTTTCGCCTGGGCTGCAATTTCTGCTTCTTCTTTTGAACGCCTCAGTTCAGCTTCCATTTTTTTCTGCTGGCTGATATCCGTGATGACCCCGACAAAGGTGCTGACACCATGGAGTTTCGATTCACCTAAAGACAGACGGATCGGCTTCATTAATCCATTCTTCTGCAGGGCAGTCACTTCCCGGCCAACCCCGATGATGCGTGCCTGACCGGTTTTCAGGTAGCTGTCCAGATAAGAATCATGTGCGCTTCGGTAGGGCTCCGGCATCAGCATGCTGATATTTTTGCCCAGAACTTCGCTCTCATGATAGCCAAGGATGCGCTCAGCCGATGCGTTAAAAGAAAGAATGGTGCCGCGGTGCGAAATTTTGATAATGCCGTCAACCGCGGTGTGAATGGTGGCTTTCAGTTCGGCGGCCGTTTCTTCACTGCGCTGGAACAGCGCGCGATATCTGGCCAGAGCATTCGTGGTGGTAATCAGTAAGCTGAGTGCGACAGTCACGACAGTAATTGTGATGGCCAGCAGGTAATGATGCTGATTGTCGGAGGCAAATTCTGGGTCCGGCTGACCCACAAACCGCGTTGCTTCCATCGCGGTATAGTGCATACCGGCAATCGCTAATCCCATGACGACACTGGCGATGAGCTGAGGGAGGTAACCGGTCAGGTTCAGACGTTTTCTCAGACCAAAGCTGATCCACAATGCCAGTGTGGCCAGGGAAGCAGCAACCACAATCGAAAGCATGAACAGCACAGGATCATACTTCAGGGCAGGTCCAAGAACCATTGCTGCCATACCAATGTAATGCATGGCGCCGATCCCCAGTCCGACCGTTATCCCGCAAAGCAGCAGCCGGGCATTGCTGACGGTCTGCTTGGTCAGCAGATGCAGCGTTACCCAGGAGGCCAGAAAACTGGGAAGAACTGACAGCAGGGTAATGTTGATTTGGTAATTCACCGTCGTACAGAGTTCAAAAGCCAGCATGCCAATGAAATGCATGGCCCAGACACCGACTCCCAGGGATGCTGCGCCTGTCAGAATGTGAATGCGCCGCATGACTTGGGTTGGACTTTGCTTCGCTAATTCAGCCAGAGACAGAGCGAGCAAAGATGCACCGACAGAAATCAACAGGGAGATAGCCACCAGCGTTGAATCATATTCGCCGGAAAACAGCAGGCTGGGGTCTGTGTTGCTGGTGATGAAATAGCGGGAGAATAAATCTGAAATCATTGCTCAGTGATTACCGGCAGCAAACAGGCCCGCAAATACAGAAAGGACAATTGGTGACTTGACGCTTCCTGCACCTGACATCACGCTGCATATCGGTGTCGGCGGATAAGTGAATGTTCGGCGCAACATTATCTTTTCAGTCCGGAAGAGTAAACCTTCGTACCGTGAGCTCGTGCCAATAATCAGCGAATGTTCAATCATCTGCTTCTTTTCGGGGCAGTGGGTGATTTAACAAAAGGCAAGAATGTACAAGATGCGTGCTGAATTTTATCGTATCGTGTCTGCGGCGTCGTTGGATGTAAAGTGAGTCAGAGACCATGAAAAATGAACATGTACCCGAAGTATCGACATCAGCAGAACCTGATGGGCGTGGGTTGTTACTGAACAGACAGGAGAAGTGGCGGTTATTCAGACAAGGAGCGCTGGCAGTATCACCCTTGTGCATTGCAGTCGTTCCATGGGGATTGTTAGCGGGCTCATTTGCGATTGATGCCGGGCTGGATGTGTTTCAGAGTATGGCGATGTCCGCGATTGTGTTTGCAGGTGCGGCTCAGCTCGTCGCAACCGGTTTGATCAAAGCGGGCGTGGGGCTGTTCACGATTCTGCTGACCACGTTTTTCATCACATCCCGGCATTTGCTTTACAGTATCACCATGAGACAAACCATCAGTCTGCTGCCACTGCGCTGGCGGCTGGGGTTAGGCTTTCTGCTCACCGATGAGCTGTTTGCGTTGTGCGGAAATCAGACACCGCAACGCTTTCAGCCCTGGTATGCCTTAGGTGCAGGGTTATGGTTCTATCTCAGCTGGAATCTTGCCACAATTGCCGGCATTTTCGCGGGTAAGTTTATTCCCAATCTGGAAAGTCTGGGACTCGACTTTGCGATTGCTGCGACTTTTATTGCCATTGTGATTCCTACAATTCAGCGCTGGCCCGTTCTGGTGGCCGTGGCTGTGGCTTTATTGGCCTCAGTGTTGATGGCTGCACTGGAAATTGAAGGAGGGCTCATGATTGCGAGTTTACTGGCAATGATCTGCGGTTATTTAACGGAACGATGGGTTGGAAATCATCCGATAAATCGTGAAGGTTCTGAAACTCAGCAGGGAGAATTAAAATGACGTGGATCATTATCATCACAATGATGCTGGTTATCTTTGTCAGCCGTTATCTGTTTTTAGAGCCCAGGCTGCCGATAAAGCTGAATCATCAGACACAACGTTTTCTCAGTTACTCGGGTCCTGCCGTATTAACGGCAATTTGGGCGCCTATTGTTTTTTTGCCTGAAAATAATGGGATTGATGTCACTTATCATAACCCATATTTTATTGGCGCTTTGGTTGCAGCAATAATTGCATGGAAAACAAAGAATGTTTTATTCACGGCTGTCCTCAGTATGGTGGTGTTTTTTTGTGCGTCATTTTTTATAAATTAAGACTTTATTGCTTATGCTTTTGATTTAAGTGAAATTCTCTCTTTTGAGAAACGCGGCCGACAGAACCTCATTCTATAGTTTACCCATCGTCTCATCTTCCGTAACGCTGCCCGTTTCAGGGCGGCTGATACATGCGTGGAAAATAAGAAAGAGGTTAATATGGCCATGCAAGCATCTAAAGGCAGACAACCGATATCCATCCCTACAAAATTAACCGGAACATTTGTTCTGGTTATTTCGACCATCTTTTCAGCTCATATAGAGGCAAAAAGTGACAATCACAATGAAACCGATTTAAGTTATCTGGAGGAACTTGGCAAACGGTTATTTTTTGAAAATATCTCTGACCCTGAGCGAATGTCATGTGCCACCTGTCATGCCCCGAGCACAGGGGGGACTTACGGTGTTTCCGGTGTGAATTTACATCAGGTCGCTGTGACAGGGGCGAGACCGCATTTAAGACCGCAGGACATTGAGCTTCTGGGCCTGCAAGGTAAAACGACCACGAAAAATGCAGGGACACTGAAACCGCCGACAAATCAGTACACCATTTTCCTCGATAAAAATGGTAACCCCTTTGGTTTAGGGCGCCTGAAAGACCGGGGTGTTGCCCCATGTGGTTTCTTTCCTTGTGGGGGTGCATTCTGGAATGGTCGCGCTACGGGTGACATTGTCGAGCAAACGAATGCAGTGTTTATGCCTTCGGATGCGTCCTGGCTGAAATTAAACGAGTATTCAAAATATCTCGGTCCCCTTGCTGATCAGGCCTTTGCCAGCCCATTTTTGAACCCTGTTGAGCAAAATCACAAGTCAAAATCTGATGTGTGTCAGCAAGTTGAAGGTACGAAATGGGGGAGTGAACTGTATTATCTGTCCTGGAATGTGCCTTTAGACTGCCAAAGCGAAGATGGCACGAATCAGGCTTTTGCCCGTTTTGCTGTTGCGCTCGCGGCCTGGCAAATGTCTGCGGATAATAACCGTTTCTCGTCTAAAAGAGATATGGCTCTGGCCAGTGATGCAGACCACAAATTTCCACTGGATGGATTTACGCAGCTTGAAAATGACGGACATGACCTGTTCTACGGAGAAGCCGGATGCTCAGCCTGCCATAGCGGTGGTGGAGATGGGACTGATCCGGAGGAACGCTATACGGATGATACTTATCACTCCATTGGTGTTCCGAGAAACTATGAAATCCCGGGTTCTCCTGAGCCTAATCCGGGTGTCAATCCAACGTTGATCCAGTTTGGCCTGACATCAACGGTATTCGGTATTCGGAATGCGTTCATAGGCCACCATAAAACACCGACATTAAGAAATGTTGATAAACGGAACGGGAAAGGTTTCATTAAGGCTTATACCCATGGCGGCTGGTTCAAGAGCCTAGAAAGTTTGGTGCATTTCTACAATACATCGAATGTGAATGGCGAAACGGCAAAAGGATTTAATATTAAGCGTTGTCCGGAAGGTATCGTGACGGAGAAAGATGCACTGGCGAATAATTGCTGGCCTGCGCCTGAAATTAATTCACCGTTCAGTTCACTAGGGGCGGTTAATCCGGCCACGGGAAAAACGTTCACCGGTGATCTAGGGTTAACTGAGTATCAGGAATCGGCAATTGTGGCATACTTAAAAACGCTGACGGATACCACAACCGTGGAACCACCGAAGCCTTATCAATCCAGCAGTCAACAGAAGAAAAAATAGTGTGGTAAAACAGAATAAAGAAAGCGAGATTTAATCTCGCTTTCTTTTTTTCAGCATATTCTGCCTGAGGCTAAGGCCTTGGCCCGATTGGGACCATGATGTGCTGGTAAGGTGTATCTTTCCACATCACGTAAGGGCCGCCGTTATTTGGATCCGTCGGCAGCGAATCCAGCAGGGCTTTATCCGGTGTGATGATCATCAGGTGTGGCCCTTCGACAATCCACTGGTTGTCGGCTGTTTCACTTTCGGCATAGGGGTCAGTATTACTGGCACCGCCATCACCACCCAGCATATAAGATATTCCGATGGTTTTAATTTCAACGGGTTGCTTGTTCATCCAGGCCTTTGCCCAATCCATCCATGGGCCGTCCATACACATGGGCGCCTTTCCTTTTAACTGTGGCGGGGTTGGGAAGCAGGTATAATTACTGGTTCCTTTTTGTAACACATTGTTATCCCAGTCCATCACGGTGACTTTGTCTTTGAGTGTCGGGGGCGCCGCACTCAGGGCATCCTCCAGCATTGCTTGTTTGTCATCAGCTTGAGCGGTGCTCTGCATCGCCAGTGCCATTACAGCCAGAGAAAGATAGTAGTAATATTTCATACCGTTATCCTTAGTAGAATCACGGTGCCGAGTAGGTATCACCTAAGTATAGTTGGCAGTCATTTTCCTGAAGCACAATCGATTCAAATCCTGCCGGTTCTGATTTGTTGCGGAAATTGAGCGAAGGCTCTTGGATGATATCGTTGGGCTTCGCTCTTATTAAATCTGTCCAATTCCGAGGCTTGTGAGACTAGTCTTATCCGGAGGCGTTTGTGAAACCAGAAGACGAAAACCTGAAAATTACCGTGTGCAATCCGAAGCAGGAAAAACGGCGCGTCAGCACGTTGCACCTGCGAAGTAAAATAAAGTCAGACCTGAAATGGTCGCATCTTTGTCTGAGTATGCATTCTTAGTTGGCTTAATATTAAGAACAACAAGATGAACAGAGGCTCCTTGAATAAGGCATGGCAATGACAGATAAGCAAAAAAAATTCCTGAAAGGCCCGATTCATACAGCACTTCTCTCACTGGCGATTCCAATTATTCTCACCAATATTCTTCAGTCGGCTTATCAGTTAACGGATGCATTCTGGGTTGGTCGGCTGGGTGCATCGGAAGTCGCTGCTGTATCGGTCAGCATGCCGGTTACTTTCTTAGTCATAGCGCTGGGTTCCGGACTGGCGATGGCAGGCGCGACCTTATCGGCACAATACATGGGCGCCGGGAAAAGAGACAAGGTGAATCATGTTGCTGCTCAGACCATGCTGATGGTCGCTTTCACCTCGGCGATATTGGGAATGAGTGGTTATTTGCTCTCACCGTACTTTCTGACATTGCTGGGGGTGAGCGATAAGGTTTTTGATGATGCCCTGAAATTCATGCATGTCTCCTTTATCGGGGTTATTTTTGTGTTTCTGTTTGCCATGTTTCAGTCGCTGATGCGGGGCATCGGACAGATCAAGATCCCGTTGCTGATTGTATTGGGTACTGTGATTTTGAACTTCTTTCTCGATCCGCTGTTTATTTTCGGATACGGCAGCTTTGAAGGCCATGGCGTGATGGGGGCCGCACTGGCAACCCTGGTCACTCAGTCGATTGCCGCGATGTTAGGACTGACTGTATTTCTTCGCGGAAACCATGGCATCAAACTGGAGTGGCATCACTTTAAACCTGACTTTGCCTATATCCGGAAGGCGTTTTTTCTCGGAGCACCGGGATCGGTCGAATTGTCGGCGCGGGCATTGGGAACCATCATCCTGTCATTTCTGGTTGCAAGCTTCGGCACAGTGACGATTGCGTCTTATGGCGTGGGCGCAAACCTGTTGCAGTTTGTCATGATTCCCGCCATGGGGTTATCAATGGCTGTATCCACCTTAGTGGGTCAGAACATTGGTGCGAATCAGATCGACCGCGCTGAAAAAATCACCTTACTGGGAACCCTGTGGGGATTTCTCGGGCTGACGCTGATCGGCGTTGTTGCCTATGTGCTGGCCCCTGATCTTGTCGCTGTTTTTATTCCCGACGATCCGGCAGTCATTGCCGAAGGCGCTCACTTTCTGCGAATTATGTGCCTGACCTGGGGCGGGATTGGAATCCAGCTTTGTGTGGTTTCTGCCTTCAGGGCTTCCGGGAATATGCAAAATGCCATGATGGTCGCTCTGGTCTCACAATGGATGGTGCAATTCCCGCTGGCTTATGTCCTGTCAAAACACACCACGCTGGCTGATCGTGGCATCTGGTGGTCTTTTGCGGTCACCAATGTGGTCGTCGCGATTTTTGCTTTCATCTGGTTTCAGCGGGGGACCTGGAAGAAAACCCGGATTACCGAAGAAGAGCAGCAAATTGCTCATATTTGTGATGAAGCCATGATTGAAAAAGGCAGTCAGTAAAATGCCTGACGCTACTGATTCCGGTAGTGTTGCTTGAACTGCTGCGGCGTCTGCTTAAACGCCATCCGGAAGGCTTCGATAAACGCAGAGACGGACTGGTACCCAATGTGATGAGCAACGTCCTGCACCGCTTCATCCTGCTCCAGCAAAGTCAGGGCTGTCATCAGTCTCAGTCTTTGCCGCCATTGCGGAAAAGTCAGCTGTACCTCCTTGTTGAACAGCCGTGACAGGGTTCGCTCTGTTGCTCCCGTCTGTGAGGACCACTCTGCCAGGGTTTTCGGACTGCCGGGACAGCTCAGTAATTCATGGACAATGGGCTGAAGACGCCGGTCGGCAGGCATGGGCAATTCCAGAGAGCTGTCTTTTTCTGCCCGCAGCTCGTCTTCAAATACGGTCAGCAAGTTCAGGACACGGTCGGACAGCGGCTGCCCGATGTGAACATTCTGGGTCAGCTTCAGGATCAGTTCTCGCAGAAACGGACTGACTTCAATCGGCTGGCAGCTGTTCGGCAGCGCTTTGCAGAAAGCCGGGTTCAGATAGATTCCGATAAAAGAGGCATCCTTCATCACGTAAGATTCATGGATTGTGCGCGCAGGAATAAACAGTGCCCGGTGATGAGGGACATAAAAGTGATGCGACTCAGTCCGGCTCTTCAGTAATCCTCTGGAAGGATAGATCACCTGATGCCATTCGTGCTGGTGAGGTTTGTCATGGTAGCCCTTCGTCATGTTTACGGTCTTGATCAGTACAGGCTGTTTCGGAAAAGTCGCGATCAGCGTATTACTGCTTGGCAATGGACTTGTCTGGTTATCGGTATTTAGTGTCATACTGCCGCTATCTGTTGTGAGTAATTGTGCATAGTATTAGCACGTCTCTAATCATAATGACGGTAAGGACCATAATGAAAGTTCATTTTTTGATTCATGAAGCCTTTGAAGGACCAGGTGCATTGCTTCAATGGGTCGATCAGCGAAATTATTCAACCAGCTATTCCCGGGTTTATCTGAGAGAAGCTTTGCCGGCGCATGGCGACGATATGGATCTGCTTGTGGTGTTGGGCGGGCCGCAGAGCCCGGCGACAACGACTGAAGACTGTCCGCATTTTGATGCCGCAGCGGAAATTGAACTGATCCGCAAAGCACTGGATGCGAAAACGCCTGTGGTTGGTTTTTGTCTGGGGGCACAGTTGCTGGGAGAAGCGCTGGGGGCAAAGTATTCACGTAGTCTGGAACCTGAGGTCGGTTGTTTTCCGATTGTGCTGAACAAGCACGCTCGTTTAGACCGAAAATTTGAGGGATTTCCGGCGCAGCTGGTTGTCGGGCACTGGCATAACGACATGCCGGGGCTGACACCCGCTTGTCAGGTGCTGGCGACCAGTCTGGGATGTCCCCGGCAGATTATCCGTTACTCGTCATTAGCCTATGGTTTTCAGTGTCATCCTGAGTTTACCCGTGAATCGGTCACCGGGATGATTGAGCATGCCGGTGCCGATCTTGAGGGGGCAGGGACGCAGCCCTTTATCCAGACTGCTGCACAGTTACTGGACTATGACTACAGCGAAATGAACCGGGCACTGTTCGGGTTTATGGATGCGCTGGTGGCTGAATCACAAATACACAGACGAGGTTGAGTCAACCGACATCGATTTCACAAGCCATTGCTGAAAAGCTAGAACTGGTGCTGAATGGCGATGTCTCTCTGGCACGACCGTATAGTATTCCAGCCCTGACGGCGTCGCAGGCCGCAGGGTTGGATGTGGTGTCAGCCAGCCTTGATCCAAAGCCTGCTCTATTTCCCATTGAAGGCAAAAGCAGCCAGCCTCTGTCTGGAAATAATCTGCCGATGAATCAGAAATGAAATGATCGAGACCGTTGTGACCAGGATACAGAACCCAATGATTGCAGGTACATTGAGGTTAATGAGCAGCAAGCCAATCGCAATGACGAAAACATGATGAAATAAATAAACCGTATAGGAGGCGTCTGACAGGAACAGGATTCTCCGGGAAGGCGCATTTAAAAAGCGGTAAAAGAGGCCGAAACAAAGCGTGATAGCCATCCAGACTGTCAGCTCTTTCAGGTACACGGAAATTATCTTAGTGGTTAGATGACTGTCCGGAATAATGTTCGCTGCAAGCAGCGACGTGATGAGGATGGCTGTCAGTGCAACAGAAAGTTTGTACTGACAGAAACGCTGAAAAAATCGCGGTTCACTGGCGAGAATCAGCCCGAACAAAAAGTAAGGCAAATAGTGAATGAGCTCATAGGTATCAATTAATCCATAAACGTTTGAATAAATGGGAACACCGATTTTATTCAACGATAAAAATTCCAGTGAGAGGACGGGTAAAAGAAACAGAAGCACAGACACGGGTAACCGGGCTAACACGGTGTTCATCGCGGTGACCCAGGGTTTTGAAACGGGTCTGAAGATTGCAAAACCAATTGCAGTGACCAGAAAATAGATCAACAAAACCACCAGAAACCAGAGATGGGAAATATATTGCCCTTCGTGCAGGTAGGGCATGACTTCAAAATACTGCCAGTGGCTCTGGTTCAAGATCAATGCCTGCACCGTGTTGACCGTGAGTGCGGTAAAAAAGAAGGGAATCGCCAGCCGTTTGAATCTGACCAGGATAAATGTGCTGAATTGATATTTTCTGAAGGTCAGCACGCAGAAGAAACCGGAGACGACAAAAAAAGCCGGCATCCGGAACGTATGAATCACATCAATGAGGTCAGTCATGAGCCAGCTTGTATTCTGGCTGTAAATGAGCCAGGAGTGTTCAGGATTAAAGACCTCAGCAGAGTGCAGGACAACGCCCAGGACCATCAGGGTTGCTCTCATTGCATCCAGGAAGTAGAACCGCTCCGGCTGTTGGGCTGCACCCACCGTATTTTGACCTGAGTTTTTCAGCATCAGCCATCTCCACTTTGCAGCAACACAGTTGTTCTGCACTGAAATTAAGTGTAGCCAAGGGAGATCGCCAGGTCGTTTCTTGTGGTCGATTTCGGGCAAAATAATTCAGTTGTTCTGTCAGGTTTTCTGGCCGGAAAGCAATTTTATCCGCCATTGTAACAACGCTGTGCTCAACTGAGGGTCACCCGGGCGCATCAGAATAAACAGGACGCCCGCCAGAATAAAACTGGCAGCCATGATCTGCAGGATGCCGACGGTCTCATCGTAAAACAGATACCCGCCTGCCAGTCCAAACACAGAAACCATCAGATTGATCGGAGCGACGGTACTCAGCGGATATTTCACCAGCATGCGATTCCAGATCCAGTAGCCGAATACGGTGGTCGGGTAGGCCTGAAACAGGACCGAAAAGGTGGTATAGCCATGCCAGTTGTGAAAAGCGTGCTCAATCATTGCAGTTCCATGCAGTGACAGAGCGAAAATCAGCAGCGGCACCGGGGCAAACACCATACCCCAGATACTGAATGCAAAGGCTTGCGTAGTGCCGGACTTTTTCACAATCGCACTGACCAGACTCCACGACAGTGCGGAAACCAGAATCAAAGCCACGCCTTTGAGGGTCACTGTGCCGTCTGTGGCCATCAAAGACAGTGCTAATCCACTGGCAGCCAGGAGTGCACCAATCAGTTTGGTTTGAGTGAACTGCTCCTGAAACATCAGATAGCCGAACAGCAGGCCAAAAATGACATTGGTTTGCATCAGTACAGATGTCATACCCGCTGAAAGACCTGCGGTGATTGACCAGGACGCGAGGCCCCAGACACCCACGCCAAAAAGAACCCCATAGCTGATCAGGTAGCGCCAGGGCACATCAGGTTTTTTCACGAAAAAGATTAACGGTATTGTGGCGAGGGTAAAGCGGACTGCTGTTATCAGCATCGGATCCACATCACTGACTCCGAGTTTGATCACGGAAAAGTTGATTCCCCAGATGAACATCACGAGCAGGCCCAGTAAGGCATCTTTGAAAGCCATGCGTTTTCCCTCACTTGTTATGGATTCAATTTTCATTTTGCATTGCTGTCCGGGTGCGGTGCAGATACAATTTTTGAAAATAAAAAGAGTACAGTTGGCGTGTGAACGGAGGCAATCCATGAGGTACAAGCAGCTTGCGGAACAATACGTGCTGGATATTCAGGCGGGAAAGCTGGCCGCACAATCCCGGATGCCTTCGCTCCGTCAGTTCGCCAGCCTGCATCAGGTCAGTATGACGACTGCACTGAATTGTTATCAGTCGCTGGAGGCATTGGGCTGGATTATTGCGAAGCCGCAGTCGGGGTATTTTGTGGCAAGGCGAGGCAGCCAGAACCTGCCCGCACTGGAACAGTTCGAAAGCCGTCTGGCGGCGGTATCTGACTATCAGCCTCAGGCCGGGCAGATCCCGGACAGCCAGCATGCCGGGCCGCTGGGTTATTCACGATTTGAAGTCGGCGCAGAGCTGGCAAAGCAAATGGGGCAGAGTTTTCGCCGGGCGCATCAGCGACTGGGAGAGCGGATGAGTTTCTATCCGGTGTCTCAGGGAGAGCCCATGCTGCGCCAGGTTTTGGCTGCGCATTTCACGCAGTACGGTTTTCATTTTCAGCCGGAGCAGCTGGTGATTACCAACGGCTGTATGGATGCCATCCGGACCGCCATTGACGTATGCACCCGGCCGGGAGATACAATTGCCATCAGTTCGCCCTGTTTTAATGGCTTGCTGACCCTGTTGCGGGAAATGTCGCGCAATATTGTCGAAATACCGTCGGTGGCAACCGGGATCGATCTGGATCAGCTTGACCATCACATGCGGCTGGGGACCATTCAGGCCGGTCTGTTTTGTACGACTCACATGAATCCGCAGGGAATCACCATGTCACCGGCACAGAAACAGCGACTGGCGGACATGGCGGCACAGTATCAGATCCCGGTGATCGAAGATGATGTGTACATGGAGTTGCCACACAGCAACACCGTGCCGCTGCCTGCCAAATATTACGATAAATCCGGCTATATACTCTGGTGTGGTTCAGTCTCAAAAACACTGGCGGCCGGCTATCGGTTAGGCTGGTGTCTGCCGGGACGGTACCTGGAGGCCTACCTCCGTAAATTTCGTGCCGGGTGTTTCGGGGTTGCATTGCCGGTACAGCTGGCCATCGCCGATTTTATTGACAGCGGGCAATATGGACGTCATCTGAAGAACAGACGTTTTGCGTTACTGACCAACAAGCAGCGATACACGGAGTATCTTCAGCAACAGCTTCAGGATGCCGTGCGGATCAGTGATCCGGCTGGCGGTATGGTCCTGTGGCTCCAGCTTCCGGGGATGGCAACGGCGAAACTGAAACATCTGCTGGCTGATGCGCAGCTGGACATTCGTTTAGGTGAATTCTTTACTTGTCGTGATTTTTACCGGGACAGCTTGCGGATCAATATCGGTTTTGCATTGCCGGAGGCCGGGGAGCCGGATAATGCGGCCATGCAGGCGCTGGATTCTCTGACTCAAGTGCTGAAACAGGTGAGTCCGGCTCAACCGGACCATGTCTGAGAGATGTTGTCAGAAAACAGACAATGGTGACATTGCGGCGACAAAACGGTGCTGAGCATGAGTATACTCACAGGTTTGGGTTCAGAGGAAAATTTTGTTGAGAGTGGTCTGGTTTGCACTGATTTTTATGGCGTTGCCCGCATCTGCACAGTCAGGCGGAGCGTCGTCCGTGCCATCAATTCAGCAACAGTGGCAACAATTTACTGATCGTCTTGCGGCGATTGATGCTGACCAGATAATTTCGCAGCAAACACTTAATCAATTTCCCCAGTCTTTGCTGCTTCCGGCCAGCCAGTATCCGGATCTGGCAACATTCAGCTGGCAGCAACTGAAAACCCTTTATACCGTTCACCAGAACTGTGAATTGCCAGCGGAAGATCCGATGGTACAGAGCCCGGCCTGGCAGCAGGCGATGCAGTTTGAATGGCTGTTGTGCCAGGCTGGGGAACTGACGTCAGACTGGAATTCGGTGTTGTCAGCACTGCATCCGGCTGGGGGCAGCTATGCTGACCGGTATCTGGCCTATCTTCAAGGGCAAGCGGATCAATCTGTCGTCAGGGCATTTCTGCAGGAACATGCAGGCAATCTGACACTGGCCAATCCTGAGCATCCTTTGCACGAAGCTATGGCTTCACTCTCTTCATCCGGCAAAACAGCGCTCTTTGAAGGATATCGTTTTTATCTCAGTAATCATGGCCAGCTGTGGCGAAATCACCCCGGGGGCATTGACGTACTTCGTGCAGAACAATGGGAGGACGTTGCTGATGAGGCCGGGTTGTCTGTCACTTCGCTGGATGCTCAGGATCATCAGAATTGCGTCATGCAATACAGTAACTTATGCATTTCATCTGTACCCGAACGTCCTTTGTGGTGGCAGGCGGCACTGGTGCTTTTGCTGGTGGCGGTGCCGGGGCTGGCACTGAAGATGCTGCTGGAGCGGCGGCGTGCACTGAAAGAACGTCAGTTTATTTTGCAGTTACTTACCCACGAACTGAGAACACCAGTGACCAGTCTGGGATTCACTGTGGAACAGTTTCGTGATGAGTTTGATCATCTCAGCGGCCCGGCGCAGGATGCATTCTACAGACTTTCCGGTGATTACCAGCGCTTGTCCCGTCTGACTGAGGCCAGCAAAGGCTTCCTGAGTGACAGGCAGGATGCGATGGCGGAAGGCGATCTGGCCTTGTTCTCCGACTGGTTGGATGCCGTGACTGAACCGTACAACCTCAGTTATCGTCTGACAGGCGATCTGGAAATCGCGCTGCCGTATTATTGGCTGGGTGTGTGTCTGGACAACCTGATACGCAACGCACTCATTCATGGTGAGCCTCCGGTGCGCATTGAAGCAAAGATCACCGGGGAAAAAATCTGGATTGAAATCAGCGATCAGGGGCAGTCATCACCCCGGCGTCTGCTGTGGCGGCGTTTTGTGTCTGATGCTGGGAAAACCAAAGGAAAAACAACGGATCACACAGATGGAATGGGGATTGGCCTGATGATTGTCAGGCGCATCATGCGACGGCTGGGCGGCAAATTAACTGAACACCGTCAACCGACAAGATACAGACTGGAGTTACCCAGATGAGTCAGATATTACTGGTCGAAGACGATCATTTACTGGGGGAAGGGCTGTCTCGTTATCTGACTGGCCAGGGGTACAGCTGTCGCTGGATCAAACGTATGGCTGATGTCGAAAAGTACTGGTATCAGGCTGATTTGGTGGTGCTGGACCGGCAATTGCCGGAAGGAGACAGCGTCCAATGGCTGCCGGAATGGCTGACCAAAAAAGCGTTGCCGGTGATTATTCTGACGGCAAAAACAGAAGTGGCGCACCGGGTTGAAGGATTGGGGGCCGGAGCAAAGGACTATGTCATCAAACCTTTTGCGCATGAGGAACTGCTGGCCCGGGTTCAGGCCCAACTGCGGCCGCTGGGTGAGGTTGAGATCCGTTACAAGAGTCTGGTGGTGAACCTGTCCGGTCAGTCTGTGCAGGAGAACGGGCAAACCGTGCCATTGAAGCCGAAAGAATTTCAGCTGCTGGCCTTGCTGGTGCAAAACCCCAACCGGGTGTATCACAGAGATGAATTGCTCAACAAAGTTTGGGGATTTCAGGCATTTCCGTCGACACGGACGGTCGATAATCACATTTTGCATCTTCGGCAGAAACTGCCAGCGCTGGAAATCGAAACGGTGCGCAGTGTCGGCTACCGGCTCAGGGGAGAATAACCGTGTTGAACCGGCTTTCTTTCAGGAAACGATGGCGGCTCTCATGCCTGCTTGCCAGTCTTGCTTTGCCAACGGCAGCGGGTCCGTTCCCGACCAATCCGGCTGACTGGTTCATGACGACGCCGTTACAGTCTGTTTATCAGGCATTGGTCGAGGATCAGACTGAGCTGGCATGGCAGGAGTTGCAGCTTACTTTGCAGCAGCATGCATCGGTGCCGGTATCCCAGTGGCAACCTGTGTTTCAGCAGATCCTGAATCAGTCCGATTGCGGACGGCGTCTGGGAGCACCTTTATCTCTGGCAGACAGTACTCAAACCGCAATGCGGGTTTCATTGTCCCTCCAGCATAAAGTGAATCTTCATCAGCAGGTGCAACAGTTAAAAGTTGCCATCGAAGGTGCCAGCCAGCCGTTGACTATTGTTCTGACCGACAGGGCAGGGAAGCCCTGGCTGAGTGGTATCGTGACACCCGATAAAGAGGGTTACGCAGAGCTGGAAAGCGCTGAGTGGTTTCAGCCGGTACCTGATGGGGGGTATCTGCTGCAGGTCGGGAAACAGACTTATCCGTTGATTCTGGTCTCAGCGTGGCTGCCCGGTTCAGCAGCGCCGGTGACATTTCAGGATAAGCGTCAGACGGAGAGCCCGTTTCTGTTTCCCTCGCCGGAAGTCACACCTGCGCGCCGGTGTCAGGTTTCCCGTCGTCTCTGGCAATGGCTGGATGGCACTTATCAGCTCGCTGCACCGCTGGAAGCCGTCCAGCTCGACAACCAGAGGCGGGGAATCATACCGGCATCCGTTCCCGCGGATGCTGAATGGCTAAGCGCTGTGGTGGCATCACGCTATTTTCAGGGCAGTCTGGATATTGAACAGGTGTACCGGGTAACTTTACCAGTCAGATATCTGCATGTGAGTCGTCCGTGAATGGCGAGCAGGCGATAATGAAGACACTGGGGTGACAATTCGCAATGATGGCTCACGTCTAATACCTGTATCGAAACAAACAGGTATTTACATGAAAACAGCACTTTTCCATCAAACCCATGTTGCCCGATTTTCTTTCTCTGCTGCTTACAAACCCTTATTACTGCTGGTTTGTGCGGCTTTTGCAGCGCCAGAGACACATGCAGAAATGCTTTCTCTGCGCCATCAGAACCAGCAGGTCCGGCTGGACCCCCAAACACTGGCTATTGACTGGATCGCTGATGGTCAGACATACGCAGTGAACCAGGCCAATGCCAGTGTGGATGGTTTACGCCAGTCGGTGCGTCAGCTGCCGCAGACACAGCCCAATGTTCTGTCGTGGCTGTGGTTACCGAGCAATATTCAGGTCAGTGCCCGGCTGGAGGCGAATGATCTGAGTTTGCAGTTTGAAAGGAATGCGGATCAGCGCATCAGCCGGAATCAACCGGTACGCTTAAACTGGTTTGACTTACCCGAGGAATTTGCAGACGCCCTGTTATTACCGCTGAATGAAGGGCTGCGCGTCCCGGTACGTCATGAAACCTGGGCCTCTTATCTGCAAAATGAGTATTCCGGCAGTAATACCACCCAAGATTTGAAAATGCCGTTCTGGACGGTGTCGGCTCACCCGGTGAGTACGGCCAAAAAAACGGCCAGCCATGAAAACAAGGCAGCCTCTGCCGATCGTTTTTTCTCTTATTTGTTACTGAATCCTTTTAATAACCGGATTGATTTCAGAGACTTGTCAGGTCAAAAGACCAAAGGGCAACAGGCTGCGGTCGAGATGACATCCAGTCATCTGTTTACGGCTCTGAACCGGAAAGAGCCCTTTCAGCTCTTGATTCACATGGGCACGGACAACCTGTCGGGAGCTAGCCGTTACCGTCAGTGGCGGGAAGCGCAAGGGGAGCGGGACAGCCTGAGCGATAAGGCCGCACACAACCCGAATGTCAGGAAGCTGATCGGTGCCAGTCATGTCTATCTGTTTGGCTCGGACGGCATCGCTGAGCAGGATGTGACCGATTGGGCTGGACTGATGCAATGGTTTTTCAGCGATCCAAACCTGAGTCCGTTTGCTGACCAGGAAGCGGTCCGGGAGCTGACGCCGCTGACGCAATCGAATGGAAAGATTCGGTTGAACCAGTACCAGAAGCGGTTATTAGTTGAGGCGGTCAACCGGTCTCTGGCAGCTTATTTTCCTTTCAGTGCGCCTCAGGTGGACGAGGATGGCATTGCCAGACAATACGAAGCGGTCCGTCAGCGAAAAGCCTATCTGAAGGATCATGCGGCCCGTTTTCTGATCGCTCCCTCGCTGTGGGGGCAGAGTCTGTCACAACCTGTCCTTCAGACTTTTCAAGCTGCCGGGCTGAACCGTCTTTGGATTGGGCTGGATAACTGGTTGCCCGCATTTTTTCAGCCGGAGGTGGTGGATCAGGCGAAACAATCGGGTTATCTGGTGGCAACCTATGACTCCTATAACACCGCCATTCACGTGACCGATAATGAAAGCTGGCTGACCGCGCATCTTCCGGAATCCGTCAGGAAGGCATGTGCAATAGAAAATGCCGACGGCAGCAAGCAGCGTGGTTTTCGCGGACAAGGCAATTACCTCAATCCGGGCTGTGGAACTGATTATGTGAAACGACGGGCTCAGCACATTATGAAATTCGGACGGTTTAACAGCCTGTTTTTAGATGTGGATGCAACCGGTATGGCGCGTGAAGATTATACCGTCCGGCCATATCTGTCAGGTTCAGAGCCGGAGTCCGGCATGTCTGAGCAAAGAATGACTGAAGCTTTTAATGCCCGAATGTCATGGATGAGTGAGCAGGGCATGGTGCTGGGTTCGGAAGACGGTAACAGCATCACAACTCGTGGGGTGGTGTTTGCGCATGGTATGGAAACCACGGGATTTGGCTGGACAGATCCGGATATGAAACGCAATCGTCGTTCGCCTTATTTTCTGGGGGCCTGGTATCCGGATCAGAAACCAGCGTTTTTCTTCCGGTCTGCTCAGGTGAAGGAGCCCTACAGGTCGCTCTTTTTCACACCGGCGTTTAAGATCCCGTTATATCAGGCTGTGTTCCATGATGAGCTGATGAACACACATCACTGGCATATGGACAGTCTGAAGTTTTCGGATGTGAAAGGTGTCCGGGATCTTGCCGGTATGCTCTATAACACACCGCCGATGGTGCATCTGAGCCGGGATGAAGCGCAGTCGACGGATTTACCGAGAATCAGGGCATTGCAGCATTATCAGCAGGGATTTGCGCCTGTGCATCAGGTGCTCTGGGATAAAGCCCTGGTCGGTTTTGACTGGCTGGATAAGGACGGAAATATTCAGCAAACCCGTTTCAGTGACGGCAGTCAGATTGTGGCGAACTTTACGAAAAAGTCGCAGGTTGTCCGGATCGGCGACGACACGGTGACGCTGCCAGCGATGAGTTTCCGGGCTGAATTGCAGTCCGGGGACGGTCAGAAACCCAGTATTGTGATGTGGACATCCGGGGTGTACTGAGCCTTTGAGCAGGTTCCTCGCTATGAAAATGAATCAGTGGCAGCCTACTGCCACTGATTCACGCGGGGTTACTGTTGCCTGATGATATATTCCAGCGCGCCGACGATAGCCGCGACTTGCGCGTCATTACACTCTGACGGTGTGACCAGCGGACTGTCCGGATACACTTCCGTGGTGGAAGTGTACAGGCAGTCAGACAGGCCGGCACACAGTCCCAGTTTTTTCAGTGGATAATCAATCACCCCTTCCTGAGAGACCGGAGAACCGATGATGTTGCCTTCATCATCTGCGGGTGCAATGTGTGTCACTTTGCGTACTTCATCAATAATGGCTTTCTGGAAGGCATCGTGCGGGTTCGCGGTGTCACCGACCACATAGAAGCCATCCGGGATGGTACCCGGAATATATTCAACACCATCCCGGGCTGCCAGCGCCGGACGAAATTCAGTTTCATCCGTGTCCGTGGTTTCGTGCAGATCAATATGGGCAAGAATCTCAATGTCCATATCGTTCACCATTTCCATCAGTGCGGCAGACTCTTCAGCCGGACTGTTGTCGTAAAAAGAACGATTGGGATCGATTGCGTTCGGGTTCCAGCGATTGATGGTTTCGTATCCCCACGGGCTCACGCAGGGAGCGACCAGAAGGTTGAAAAACTGGCTGTAGTGTTCAGCTTTCTGATCCACAAACTGGATTGCGCCGTGCACGCCACTGGTTTCGTAACCGTGGACACCGCCTGTCACCAGCACTGTTGGCTTCTGGTCACTCCAGTTTTTAGAACAAATGGCAAACAGCGGGTATTTATCGGTGTCGTAGGACAGGGCACCGTACTGAAATACATCGAAGCGTGTTTTCAGGGCGTCAATCTTTGTTACGACTTCGTCCTGATATGAACGCTTGATACTGAGCTGCGCCAGCCACTCCGCTTTTTCTTTCATGGTCCATTTCTGGCCGGGAGTGCCGATAGGGTAGGTACGTTTACTGCTCATGACTGTCCTTTCTGATTTATCTTTGCGACGTCAGAAGCTTACTCCTCCTGACATACAGGTTCAAATGTTCAGGATTTTAATGAGGCACCATTGGTGCGTATGACATCCTGATACCAGAAAAAGCTTTGCTTGCGGCGGCGCTCCAGGGTGCCGCTGCCGTCATCATGCCGATCGACATAAATATAGCCGTAGCGCTTGCTCATTTCCGCTGTTGAGTTTGCGACCAGATCAATCGGCCCCCAACTGGTAAAACCCAGCACTTCAACACCATCCGCAATGGCTTCCCGGGCCTGAACCAGGTGATCGTTGAGATAAGCAATACGGTAATCATCCTGGATCTTGCCGTCCTCATTCACCACGTCTTTGGCTCCCAGGCCGTTTTCCACGATGAAGAGCGGCTTCTGGTACCGGTCATACAGCAGGTTGAGCAGATAACGCAGGCCTTTGGGATCAATGAGCCAGCCCCATTCACTTTTCTCAAGATAAGGATTCGGCACACTGTCGACGATATTCCCCACTTCTTTTTGTTTCGGATCGGCACTGGCACAACCGCTGGCATAGTAACTGAACGAAATGAAATCAACACTGGCGCTGGCGAGAATGTCGAGGTCACCGGGCATAATTTTCAGTTCAATCCCCTGATCCCGGAAGTAACGCAGCATATAGCCCGGATATTTTCCCCGGGTCTGGACATCACCAAAAAACAGCCATTTGTTGTTCTCATGCATGGCTGCCAGCACATCGTCAGGACTGCAGGTGTAAGGGTAGTTTACGGCGCCCAGCAGCATGTTGCCGATTTTTGCGTCAGGAATGATTTCGTGACACAGACTGACGGCTTTGGCACTGGCGACAAGTTGGTGGTGGATTGCCTGGTAAATGGCTTGTTCATTCGCATCTTCCGGCAATCCTACACCCGTAAATGGCGCATGCAGGGACATGTTGATTTCATTGAATGTCAGCCAGAGTTTCACTTTGTCTTTGTAACGCTCAAAGACGGTCCGGGCGTAGCGCTCAAAGCACTCGATCACCCGACGGCTTGACCAGCCGCCTTCGTTTTCCACCAGCCCGAATGGCATCTCATAATGTGACAATGTCACAAATGGTGTGATCTGATGTTTTGCCAGTTCATCAAAAATGCGATCGTAAAAAGCCAGTCCGTCCTCATTGGGTTCCGGTTCATCTCCGTTCGGATAAATGCGTGTCCAGGCGATGGACAGCCGCAAACAGGTAAATCCCATTTCTTTGAACAGTGCAATGTCTTCCGGATAACGATGATAAAAGTCGATCGCCAGATCTTTAATGCCGGGTGTTCGCTGTTCGGCCGGTTGATGCGGACTCAGAATCCCTTTGGGCAGGAGATCGGCCGTAGATAATCCTTTGCCGTCCTGATCAAAGGCACCTTCAACCTGATTTGCAGCGATGGCGCCGCCCCACAGAAAGTTGGCCGGAAATGTTTGCATGATATTTTCTCTCAATGCTGATGAGCCTGATTCGATACTAGCAAAATTGTTGATAAAGCTGATTGAATGAAGGGTGAACAAAAAGCGATTGGCTGTGTGAATGAATGATGTTCAGGTGGTGGGAGATGAAAAAAAAAGCCCCTGCAAGCGAGGGGCAAACGTACACATGCATTTCCCAAAAACATGGAGAACTTTAATTTAGCGTTCCTGACAAAAGATGGCTTGATTCAGATCAATCGAATCACTTTCTCTGCAAAATAAAGGAATTTGTCATCAAAGCCTGTTTTCTTTCACTCAGATCAATATTTGCGACGTTCCTGAGATGTTGTGATTGAAATTTGTGATATTTGCTCAGTATTGACAGCTTCGGTTCATGGAGACAGGCGGAAGAATCAGGTAGGCTGACCAGTCAGTAATATTGACAACACTGTCTGATAAGCAGGGTATGCCTGTCAGCCCTACCAAGAAAGGTCGAACTCAATGATTCAATTGCACCATCTGAACAAATCCCGTTCCAAGCGTATTATTTGGTTGCTGGAAGAATTAGGCGTGGATTATGAAGTGATTCCGTATCAGCGCGATAGCGTCACATTTCTTGCGCCGCCAGAATTGAAAACGGTGCACCCTTTAGGGAAATCACCGGTGATTGTCGATGATGGTCTGGTTGTCTCGGAGTCTGGTGCGATCACAGAGTATCTGATTGATAAATACGGCAAAGGCCGACTGGTACCACATCGCGGCACACCGGCTTACGTTGCTTATTTGCAGTGGATCCACTTTGCAGAAAGCTCTGCGATTCTGCCATTGTTGCTTAAGATGTTTGTCGAAAAAGACGGTTGTGAAACGAATTTTCTTGCCGGATATGCAGATGGAGAGATTGCGAAAGTGATGTCTTATTTTGATCAGGCTCTGGCAGGTAAAAAATATCTGGTGGAAGACACATTGAGTGGTGCTGATATCATGATGTCTTTCATCGTCGAGATTTTACAGAACAATCAGGTTCTCAGGAATTTCCCGAATATTGCCAGTTACGCACAACAGCTGGCGTCACATCCGGCGTATCTGAAATCGAATGATATTGAAGCTCATTTCAACCAATGAATGCATGCATGAATATCTGAACAGATAACATCTGTCATTCTGCTCCTTTGGCTGCGGCCAAAGGAGCGTTTGTGCCGGTTTAATCTGAAGCATTATTTCTGCGATCGACCACCGCAGCCCGGCGTGCGGCGGCCACGCCCAGTCCGATCAGCAGGAAGGGGATCACGGCAGCTGTGACTTCAGCCCAGGCAAAATAAGCGATATCTTTCATCAGTACAAAATGACCAAGTACCACCAGAAAAACACAAATGATGGCGACAGGGATTAAACTGACTTCGTCTGAAGGCTTCGTGGTTTTCTTCATGTTGCGACCCTTAATCAAGCAAGAGTCGTCATTTCAGCACAGGTGTCTGTTCCCTTACCTATACAGTTACTCAATTAAATTACCGAACAGTTTCATGCTGTGGTTCAGCTTCACATAAACATTGCCTCGCCAGTTGCCCCAAGGTTTGAATCGCCGTTCGGATCTGATCCGTCATCGGATAGGAGTAATTTAGCCGGACATGCCGGAGATCATCCTGCCGGACACTGAACAGAGTGCCGGGTGCGATTGCGATATGGCGCTCCAAAGCCAGTTCATAAAACGTTCTGCAGTCGAAAGGAGACGGAAAACCGAGCCAGAGGAAATAACCGCCATCCGGGTCTGATACCTGAGTACAGGCAGGGAAATATTCTTCAATGGCAGCCAGCATCTCAGTTTTGCGTATCTGAAGCGCTGCACGTAGCTTGCGCAGGTGGTTATCGTATCCGCCATGGCGCAAGTAATGACTGATACCCAGCTGTGCGGGCACGCTGCTGGAAATGGTTGAGAGAAACTGCTGTCGCTGAATCTGTTCGCTGTGGGGGCCTGCCACAACCCAGCCAATCCGGAACCCGGGAGACAGGCATTTTGAAAAGGAGCTGCACAGAAGCACTCTGTTGTTTGGGTCAAAGGCTTTCGCCGGTAAAGGCCGGTCTTCAGAGAAATACAGCTCGGCGTAAACATCGTCTTCAACCAGATAGGCGTCATGATGATCGAGCAGCTCAAGCAGCCGTTTTTTCTTTTCATTGCTCAGCGTGTACCCAAGCGGATTCTGAAAATTGGTCATCAGCCAGCAGGCTTTGATCGGGTAAGCCGCCAGTTTTTGAGCCAGCACCTCCAGATCTAAACCCTGTTTGGCAGAGGCAGGAATTTCTATCGGGTTCAGTTTCAGTCGTTCAATGGTCTGCAGGGCGCCGTAGAAGGTGGGCGATTCAATTGCCACGTAATCACCGGGTTGTGTCACTGCCTGCAGGCTTAAATTCAGAGCTTCCAGACCACCGCTGGTAATCACCAAATCATCCGGCATCACCTGAATGCCCTGCTGCACGTAACGTTGTGCGATGAGCCGGCGTAACTCATAGCTGCCGGGCGGTAAATTGGTCAGGGCACTGTCGTCTCCCATTTTGCGTGACGCACTGGCCAGACTGCGGACCAGTTCCTGCTGCGGAAATAAGCAGGCGTCAGGAAACGCGGAACTGAAGGGAACAAATTCACCGCTTTTGGTGCGTTGAAACACATCATAAAGCAGATCATTGATTTGCAGGGGAGCCTGGCTGTCCTGGTGAATTTGTTGTTCGGCAGCGATCAGCTGCCTGATATTCGGTGCAACGAGATAGCCGGATTGCGGCTTGGCAACCAGCCAGCCTTCACTTTCCAGTAACTGATATGCCTGAAGTACGGTCGCCGTACTGACATCGGATTGTCTACTACAGGCCCGGACAGAGGGGATTTTTTCACCCGCACGCCAGATCTGTTGCCGGATCTGTTGTTTTAATTGTCTGGCAAGTGATTGATATTTAGTCATTTGTTTGTGAGTTTTCTTGAGATAAGCAGAACATATCATGCCTTAAGGTTAACGCAAGAGAGCATGCCCGTATCTGATGATTGCGTTGGGTTTTGCTGAGTTCAGGATGAAGAATCTGGCTGGCTGTCACTGTCAACAAACTGATAGATAACTGTCATCCATATTTCGGCGGACTGTCATACACACTCCCTAGCATATTCAAACGTAAATTGGACTAGTCCACATTTACCATGGAATCAAAACAAGATAAGGGAAAAAAATGTCAATCCACAAGAAGCAGTTTTCAGCCAGAGCAGCGATTTTACTGACGGCACTGACAGTTTCAGGCTGTAATGTCAGTGAAGAAGTGACGCCTGAGGACAAAAAAGGCGAAATTGGTGTAGGCCAGATTGTGCCTGCGCCAGAGTCAGATGTTGCAGTTCAGTTTTCGATTTACCCGTATTTGCAGCAACCGACGTCGAACAGCATGGCGGTGATGTTCGAAACTGATGATCCGTCACCTGCCGTATGGGCCAGACCCGCAGACAGCAAGGGTGAATTTACCGTGGCTCAGTCGGTGAGGGTAGACAACACCAATTTGTACAGCGTGACTGTTGAAGGATTGAATGCGGATACACCGTATGAATATTTCATTGTCAGTTCCGCAAAAGGAAAAAATAACGTTTCGGCGGTTTCAGAACGCTATGTGTTTAAAACTTATCCTGCCGCCGGAGAAACAACTGCACCTTTTCGCGTGGTTGCCATCAGTGATACGCAAAATAACAGTACGCTGGGTGCCCTGAACGACATCATTTCGAAAGGGATCATTCCAACCGTTTGTCAGAGTCAGCCTGAAACCTGTGCCTCTTCGATTGCGGCCATCACGATTTCGGGCGACATTGTGAACAGTGGTGACAGTCTGTTGCAATGGCGACGTGATTTCTTTGATCAAATGAAAGCCATTTCCCCTTACGTGCCGCTGGTGGCTGTCCCCGGCAACCACGACTACTACGGAAATACCGAACTGACGAATTATCGCCATTTCTTCCAGCAGCCCGACAATGGCTCAGCCGGTTATGAAGAGCAGTGGTACTGGCTGGATTACGGGAATCTGCGTCTGGTCGGTCTGAACAGTTATCCGATTTCAAAAAGCCACGGGAAATTTAATTCGGAAACATTGGGGATTCAGCGCCAGTGGTTACGGGAGCTGCTGGTGGATACGCAAGCTGACAGTGATGTTGATTATGTGCTGAGTATGTTCCATCACCCGTGTCTGTCAGAGCTTTGGTTGTCCGGAGAAAGTATTGGCAGTTGCGAGATGGTGGCAGAAATGGAAGATTTCAGCCGGACAACCGGCAAGCTGACCGGACATTTGTTTGGTCACACCCATGCGTATTCGCGTGGTCAGTCGATGGATACCCATCACCTCTGGCTCAATGCGGCAACAGCGGCAGGTTATCGTGAAAAAATGAACGATGACAATTACTACAAAAATGACACCCGTGATTACGACACTTTCGCCATCAGTCAGAGCGAGTTTGGTTTTAACCTGCTGACTTTCAATCAGGACAATGCGCCTTCCATGCAATTGACGCGTTACAGCGCGACGGTTGCGACCAAGGGCGGCGGTTATGCCAGCCTGGAGGATACATTCACGGTCTCAGATACCCTGACGATGAAAGCCAATCCGGTGGTGGTCGATGCGCCGCAAGTGCTCGAAGGCAACGGTAATTTTGCTCTGAATCAGCTGAATCTGGCGATCAGTCATCCGGATCCGGCCAGTATTTATGAAGTTCAGTGGCAGCTGAGTCAAGACGAAGAGTTCAGTCAGAACGTGTTTGATATCTGGGGGAACAAAACCCGTGCCCATAATATCTGGCCAACGCAGGACGGAACGATTCAGGGCACACCGGTCGATACACAGGCCGGAGTTGATCTGACGAGAATCAGTCTGGCTGATTTTTCCGGTCAGCTGAAAATGGGGAATGATGAAACCCATAAGTGGCAGAAAAGAGATTCAGAGCATTCCCATGACTCGTTCCGGGATCCGTTCAAGGGCAGTTCTGCGCCGGTTCTGACGCTGTTTCCCGGCGATACCTGGTACTGGCGCGCCAGAGTCCGGAATGCCAACCTGGGGTGGTCTGACTGGAGTGATACCGCAACATTATCGATCGATGCCGGAGTCACCACAGCGCTGCCGGTTCAGAACGGTGGCGCAGAAGCGCAGGATTTGTCGGGCTGGACCCTGGAACAAGGCTACTGGCGGGTATTAGACGAAATTGACAATATTACACCAGCCGAAGGGCAGTATTACTTCAGTGCGCGTCCGAATGATACCGCAGCGGGCGGTGCTGCTTATGATGATCTGAGTCAGACGATTGACGTCAGTTCATACAGCAGTGCGATTGATCAGTCGCTTGCATTTGTCCGGTTGAGCTTCAACAGCAACGGCTGGGGCGATGGCGATCATGCGATCGTGAGCCTGCAACCACTGGATGGCAGCGGGAATGCAATCGGTCAGCCAGGTACTGTAAAGACAGAAAGCAAAAAGCAGCAATGGCAGCAGTATGATTCAACGCTGTTGTTACCGGCAGATACCCGTGCAGTGAAACTGACTCTTCGTGCGGTGAAGAAAGCCGGCAGTATGTCGGATGTACATTTGGACCATATACAGTTATCCCTGACAACGCCTTAATCGAAGGGTGGAACAGAAGTAACAAACGGCACCGGTTTGGTGCCGTTTTCATTTGCCTCGCGATGCGTGATGAGGGCTTTTACATGATTTCCGGATGTATCCGCAGAAGAGCTCAGCGAACCTCCAACCTTTGTTTAAGCGCCTTGTTTAAGGCGTTGTCGATACAATTAACTTCGCTCCAAATGCACCTAACAAAGCGCCGGCGGTGCGGCAAAAGGCACGTTTGAATCTGAGATAAAGCCGTTGCGCTTTAGGGGTGGAAAGCACTGTCGCAACAATGGCATACCAGCCGAAGTTAGACAGAAAAACGCCTGTGCTCAGGATGAATGGCGTCATGGCGGGAACGTCAGCCGGTAAGAGTGCAGCAAATACACTGCTGAACACCATCGCTGTTTTGGGATTGCTCAGCTGTGTGGTTAAGCCATAGAAAAAAGATGCCAGGCTGCTTTTCTGTCTGTTCTGAGTCTGGCTGGGTACGGACTGTTGATTGCCTTGTTTCCAAATACGGTACGCTAAAACGCAGAGGTACGCGCCACCCAGCACTTTGAAAGTGATGTAGAGCTCTGGAATTAGGGTAAATAATGTCACCAGTCCGAAAGAGGCAAGCAAGGCAAAAATCAGAGCGCCGCACCCCATCCCCAAAGCAATTGCGAAGGCATGCCGTCTTGAATGAGACATTGCCGTTTGTGCGACCAGCAGAAATGAAGGACCTGGCGTCATCGCGCCCAGGGTCAGCAAGGCCAGAATCGGCCACAGGAAAGAAAAATCTTGCATATCGGACTCTTAATATTCAATTGAAGTGGCTTGCCGGGCCATCACATCAGTCATCGGGTGAAAAACTGGCGAACTCAATATATTGCATATGCGGTCTGAAAATCCAGCCCGTCGGTATGACGATCAACTGATTGCTGACGAAGCGTAGTTCGGGTGAGGCGTTGCAGAATGAACTTGAGCCCAGTGATGCTGCCAGATAGGGGAAGCGAAGCGCGGTCATGAATTTCCGGTATGGAATCTTCGGAAAGAGAAAGGGCACGTTGCGTGCCCTGATGTTTTGATTTTATTTGTGCGGGCGATGCTGTGTATCTTCACCGGCCGTAATAAACAACATGCGTGCCCATAACTTGATTTTTGCCGTATGCCAGGTGCCTTGCGGTACAAAAACAAAGGAACCGGGCTCATGTAAGGCAACTTCCTGAACACCTTCCGGATATTCAAGGAAAAATGTTGCTGCGCCAGCCAGCAGAATCACGACTTCATCACCTTTCGGGTGCACTTCACTGCTGGGCCAGTCTTCCGAGAAATCGTATAGGCTGACGAGATACTCGTGATGAAAATCGCCCAGTTGCCCGGCCATCAGGCGGGGCCAGAAGGTATCATCAATGGTTAAGGGTTCGATGCTGGCGTCGCTGCGTAAGCGGAGACAGGTCGATTTCAGGTCCAGCGGCTGCTTATCTGACATGTGGATTCCTTTCTCTGAACTAAGAGAGTCTTAAAATCAGTCTCATGCCATAAGCATAGCTGAAGGGTCGGCTGCCGCTGTGATCTCCTGAAACGATGGGATCAGACTTCCAGTTTGAAGGTGGCAGCGTCTTCCGGGGTATAGTTGCTCTTGAAGGTGAACGCATAAGGGCTGTCACCATTGTGTCTCAGATAATCGAGACGCAGCTTTGCTTCTTCTATCGTGGGGATATGATCGTCAGCAATCCACCACAGCACATAGGTATCCTCGGCAGAACGATAGAACCATTCACTCTTACGTCGCATGATCTCGCGGTGATGTGTCCTGAACATAAAATTTTTGAGTGCATCCACAGAGTCCCATACTGACATATTGATCAGCATATCGGGATTATCAAAGGCATTGATGCTGGTGGCATCTCCAGAGTCATCTTGCAGCCGCCAGACAAAGCCATCACTTTGATCCGCAATGCTGTTGACCGGTTCAAGGTTATCAACAAAGTCTTTGATTTCAGGAGCATCCATCGGATATTTAGAAAGCGCAATATTCAGTTGTGCAAGTTTCATCTTTCCTCCGTGATTTAAGATAGACGAGCGCAGATTTGTTCTTTCAAATAAAGATTTGAACACATGCTTCCTGAAATGAGTAGACTGTTATTTCTTTCCGGCATCAGGCATTTCGATCTTTGAGATATCAACCAGATTCCAGGCCATCTCCTGATTTCGGTATATTCTTTTACCTAAATCCGGATAATCAGCAACATCATGTGGAAGGCGTTGGCCGATGACCAGACACTTCAGAACTGTGTGGCCAGTGTTCAAAAGACTATGTGCTTCGCCGCCGGCTTTGTAGCCGATAAAATCCCCGGCGCTGACCGAGTAATAGTGCTTTCCGATTCTGGCCTCGGCTGTGCCTTCGAGAATATAGACACATTCATCTTCAAAATAATGGCGATGAAATTCTGTGGTCAGCATGCCAGGCTGAACTTCAATCAAGTGAACTCCAATCCCGGTCAGTCCGGTCAGATCACCAAGTGACTTATTTACACGCTGGGCCTTAGGGTTCAGAAAGTGGGTTTTTTCGATGCCCTCGAAAGCCTCAATATTCTCTCTTGTCAGCAGGCATTTATTCATTATATATATCCTTGTTAATTGAATGGCTTTTACAGCATAGACCAGAATGAACAACAGAGAAGTTTTGTTTATCAAGTGATTTAGGATGAAAATCAGCTGATCCGATTATTTTTTAGAAACAATGCATAAGCATGGGAAGATGGTTACGGAGTGGAAAAGTCTACGTCAGATCACAATTATGGCGTCAGGTTTTTATTCTGGTTAAGATGAATTTTCAACGTGGTTTTTGGGTTTACTATTTAAAATTTAACATTTTGAATTGGTTTTATGTCCTAAACAAACCGAGCGTTCTATATGCAATGATGAGTTAACTGTTTGTTTTTATGTTTGTTTGTTGTCGGATTTATTGGGTTAAATATAAAACTAATTATTATATTTTTATAATATCTGAATTTTCAGATAAATAAATCAACAATTGTTTCAGATTATTTCATTAACATAATAAAGTTTTTTGAGGATAAATATTTTGTTGACTCGAAAAACATTGGGTTGGTATAAGAATTAATGCATATGTGCACAATGTATTATTCATTGGCTTGTGCGAATTTATTGATACAAAAATAACAATGAACAAGAAGGCAAAAATGAAAAAACAAATAGCACCTTTCATATTTTTAATACCATTTGGTCACATTTCAGCCGCGGCTGCTTTGGAAACCAGTGCTTTCTATCCTGAGGAAGTAGAAATTCACTACAACCTTGGGCCTGAAGTTTGTAAAGCGGATTTCAGACCGGTAACACGTGCTGAAGCATTGCGTTTCCGCGATTCGATCATGAATAAAATCGGCAAATGGTCTTATGTCACGCTGGCTGATGGCTGGATCATCATGGGCCCGGGTTATCAGGGTGAAATCAAGGAAGGCAGCGCTGATCATACAGCCTGTTATCCGTTGAATGCAGAAACCAACATTTTAACTTTCCCTTCTGTCACCATTGATGAGGGCTCGAAAGAGCGGGTTGAATGGACGCTGGTCAATGATCAGGATAATTTCATTCTGCCTGCCGCATACCTGGCACACCATATGGGTTATGCCTGGGTTGGCGGTCCGAAAGGTTCTCAGGTCGGTGAAGACATGAAAGTCTGGTGGGACAGCAATGCAAATGCGTGGAAGATCCGTGGGAATGATGGCCCGTGTGAAGGGTACCGTTGTCAGGATATGAGCACCATTTCGGTGAAAAACTTCTCGTACACCATGGATCCGAAGTCTTTTAAAGTCGATGGTTCTGTTGTGAATTCGAACAGTAAACTGGTGAATACCATTTCGTCGACGGCGATCAATAAAACCAGTATTGAGCAGCAGTATGTGATCGATATCAGCTACAACACCTCGACAAGCTGGTCACAAAACAACAGTTACAGTTTCAGTGAAAGTGTTGCAGTGAGCAGTACGTTTAAAAGCCCGAACGTGACAGGTGGTGTTGATAAGTCGATTCAGGTCACTATTGGCGCGACACAAGGATGGGGCAGTACCAGCGGCGGTGAAGAAAGCAACCGTGTGACCATTCAGGCCAGACCGACTGTGCCTGCGAACAGCGCACTGAAAGTGCTGCTGAATGTGTATCGTGCTGATATTTCTTACCCGTACGTGTTCGATGCCGATGTATCTTATGAGCTGGGCTTCGACGGCTTCATGCGCTGGTCAGGCAATGGTCTGCTGTGGCATCCGGAAGACAGACCTGATTTCAGCACGACCTTTGCGATTGGCCGTTTTGCAGGTCAAGAGAAGAGTCTGGAATTCCAGTGGGATCACCGTGATATCACGGGCATGAACAAAACCTGGGACTGGAACTGGATCGCGCAAAACGCGGGTTCTTACGACACCCGTTACTGGCTGGGTAAAGTGTTGTCACCGAAGAAAGCCAGAATCAAAGGTCAGTTCTACGCAGAAGATCAGTTCACCGGTGAATTGTACTTTGAAGAAATTCCGCTGCCTCAAGGCGACAGCAACATGGCGACCATGGAGAAAAGCATCAAAGATCAGCTGGAAGACGCAGGTCTGACTGATGTCCAGGTCTCTGTGAGAAAAGAAAGTACAGGCGTTTAATTGAGTTAAATCAGCCTCTTTTGTAAGAACAACCGGAAGCCACCGTGTGGTTTCCGGTTTTTTAATGATTGTGAATCGTCAGTTCAGCACCGAACCAATTTGTTTGACGGCAAAATACATCTGGTTGTCGTAATGCGTCACCTGAATCTGTGTGATGCTGCCATTGCTGATGGATAAGCCTGAGTACCAGGCCGGATTTCGCCAGTCGAGGCCGAGCACGTCGGCAAGAATGGCACGAATCACACCGCCGTGGGTGACAATCAGCACATTCCCCTTCAGCCGTGCAATTTGTTGAGACCAGCAATCCGAGACGCGCTGGTAAAAGTCTTCAAGCGTTTCGGCTTCCGGCAAACGGGTACTGGCCGGGTTTTGCCAGAACTGCTCCAGTTGCTGCCATTCAGGGCTGTCTTTTGTGACCAGGTCAAAGGGGATGCCATCAAGCAGACCGAAGTGCATTTCCTGAAATCCGGGTTCGGAGATCAATGGCTGCTCTGTGTCCAACTGGTTGGCAAGCGACCAACAGCGACGCAGCGGCGAACTGATAACGGTTTCGAAAGAAATAGGTTGATGTCTGATTTTACTGGCGATGGCCTGATTGATGTCTTCCTGAACATCAACATCTGTTGAGCCGTATAAAGCCGCCGGTCCGTTGACTTTCCCGTGCCGGACGAGCGTGATGGTGAATGTTGTCACTTTGACGCCTCTTTCAGCTTCAGCGGTAGTCCTGCCGCAACAAAGGTGACGTCCTCAGCGATGGCGGCAATCTGCTGATTCATGCGGCCGGCATTGTCGACGAAATAACGACTGATTTCACCCAGCGGAACGATGCCGAGACCGACTTCGTTCGAGACAAAAATCAGCTCCGCAGGACAGGTTCTGACTGCATCCATGAGATCCGCAATCTGTTCTTCCAATGCGTCATGACTGCACCTTTCTCCCAGTGAAAAAATCAGGTTATTGAGCCACAGCGTCAGACATTCGATCAGCACGACATCATCAGACGTCAGGATGCTGAGCAGTGCGGGCAATGCCAGCGGACATTCATGCTCAATCCAATGATCGCCCCTTTGTTGCTGATGATGTTGGATTCGCGCCTGCATCTCTTCATCAAATGCTGTTGCAGTGGCGACATAATGCAGTGATTTCCCCGGGCTCAGTTTTTGCTGTGCCAGTTTTTCTGCAAAGGATGATTTGCCTGAGCGCGCTCCGCCCAGGACCAGACTGACCTTTGACATGATCGCCATGTTACACCCCCTGATGATAGATGGAGGCAATCAGGATCAGGTAGATCAACAGCTCCATCAACTGCTGCGCTGCGCCAAGACAATCTCCGGTAAATCCGCCAAGTCTTATATTCAGCCAGGCTTTAAAAGCGAAGCGAAACAACCCGGCAGTGATGAGCAGGGCGATTGCTGACTGAGGCGTGAAGAACAGGCAGACCAGTGCACCCGTTGCAATCAGGCAGAGGAGTTCAGGAACTGTTTGGGCATTGGCAAGTGGTTTGCTTTTGCTGGTGTCAGATTCGCTGACATAGCGCATATCAAAAATCAGCGTTGCTGCCACAGCACGGCTGAGCGTGTAGGCGACAATCAATACCTCAACCAGTCCGGTTTCTGTGGCCAGATAGCTGAGCATGATGAACTTGCCCAGCAAAGCCATGATGAGGGTCGCAGCACCATAGGTACCGATACGGCTGTCTTTCATGATGGTCAGGCGGCGTTCTGTGGTCATGCCGCCACCGATACCATCTGCCATGTCGGTCAAACCGTCTTCATGAAAGGCCCCCGTCAGCATTAAACTGCAGACCATGACGAGAAAAACCGCAATCTGTGCGGGAAACCAGTGAGCGGCCACCGAATAGATGGCCGCGCAAAGAGTGCCCAGCAACAGTCCGACTAAAGCAAAATATCGCCCTGCACGGTTCATACGTTCGTCCGAATAGGGCGTCGATGCCGGAATCGGCAGGCGGCTGAAAAATGAAACCGCCAGACAAAACAGTTGCGCCTGATAGCGAAGGCTGAACATTTATACCGTCACTCCGGCATCGGCAAAACTGGCCATGTGATTGTAAAATTCAGCGCTGGCCTGCAGGAGCGGATATGCCAGAGCAGCCCCTGTACCTTCACCCAGTCGCAATCCCAAATCCAGTAATGGCACAGCTTCCAGCAGGGCTAACACTTTCTGGTGTCCCTGTTCTTCAGAACGGTGCGCAAAAATCATGATATCCCGTGCATCCGGATTGAGCAGCGTTGCGATATAAGCGGCGACAGACACAATGAACCCGTCGACGAGTACAGGGACACGCTGCTCACTGGCGGCAAGAAAAGCACCGACCATCTGAACAATTTCAAAACCGCCCAGCTCAGCCAGCGCTCTGAATGCATCAGGTTCTCCGTTTTCAGTATATCGGGTAACCCCCTGACGAATCAGGCTGACTTTGTTCAGCAGCTGCGCATCGTTAATGCCTGTGCCTTTTCCGACACAATAGGCGACGTTGGTTTGGCTGAGCGCTGCCAGGAGTGCAGAAGCACTGCTGGTATTCCCAATGCCCATCTCACCAAACATCAGTAAATTACAGCCAGATTCGATGGTTTGTCGTGCAATTGCGCCCCCCAGTTCCAGCCCCTGTGCGACCTGCGCTTCAGTCATAGCCGCCTGCTGGGCAAGATTCTGGGTTCTGGTCCCCAGACGCTGCAGAATGAAATTTGGATTGTCGGTATCGACCGGCAGCAGAATCCCGCAGTCAATGACCTTCAGGTCGATCGCATTTAACCGGCAAAACTGGTTAATCGCCGCACCGCCGGCAAGAAAATTCAGCACCATTTGCTGTGTGACTTCACTCGGAGCAATGCTAACGCCTTCTTTCGCAATGCCGTGATCTCCGGCAAACAGCAGCATCGTCGGCTGATTCAGGTGAATCTGACGGACAGCGTTCTGCTGTCCCTGACTTTGAATCAGTGCAAGCTGTAAAGCCGTGGATTCGAGTTGTCCCAGTGAACCTGTGGGTTTCGTTTTTTGGTCGATGCGTTCTTGAATGGTTGAGGTATGGCGATTATCTAAGGTCATATTTGCGTGCTCTGCTGTTGGATTAATCAGGACGTTTTACGGTGAATACATCGCCCAGCCGGGCGTATTCCGATCCACCAAGGCGAGAAATCGGATCAAGTTTGAGCGCATCTATCTTGAGTCGTTCACTGTTGCGGTCAATCATGTTTTCATCCAGATAGATCTGCTCAATTTCAGCGAAGATCAGGCTTTGCGGGGTGTTGCCAATCTCTTTGATTTCAAAGAGTGTGCAGCCGAATGCAACCGGACAGGCTGCAACACGCGGCAGTTCGAATCCCTCTAATTCCGCCAGCTCAATCTGATTGGCTTCCACTTCAGAGACTCGGTGATCCAGGGTTGCAGAGGTCGCCGTGACCTGTTCCCCCAGTTCTGCCGGAGCGATATGAATCACGAGACGGCCCGTCGCCATGACATTACGCGTGGTGTCTTTGATGTCACCGTTGGGTTTCTTGCCGACGGAGAGCATGAGTAGGGGCGGATTGCTTGAAACGGCCGTGAAATATGAAAATGGCGCCAGGTTGTAATTTGCATCACCTGCATCGGTCAGAACCCAGGCCACCGGGCGAGGGACGATGGTTTGGGTCATCAGATGATAAATATGGCTGGGCGCCATGGTTGAAACGTCAATATTCATTGTGGCTTCCATGTTCAATGTTTCATGCAGTGTACCTGCCGCTTTGCTTTGAAAGCAAAGTGATTGATCTATTTATTAGAAATGGCATCCGATGCCTGAATCTGACGTATCAGTGTCCATCTTCCGTCGGAACGATTGCCGCAGGGGCCGCGGTTGATTCTGGTGCTGACCGTTGTTGCAACGCAAGCAGCCAGAATCCTGTCGCAGCCAGAGCTGCCACGCTGATAATCATCATCTAGGCATTTGTATAACCATTACTTTGAATATAGGCACCGATGAAGACATATGTGGGCATCAATCCAATGTTTCGGATCGTGATCAAAATACCGCTGATCCGTCCTCGGTGACTGCTGGGCGAATGGTTTGCCAGATAGACTCCTTCTTTCGTCAGCAGGAAGACTTCGGCGGCAGATAACAGGAACCAGGCGAAAAAGATCACCCAGACAGCTGTCCATTGCATGATCATGGCATAGCCGATGGCGAACAGCCCCCCGGCAATTGCCAGACTGCTGAGTTCACTTTGATTGTTGGTGAGCCGCATCAGCAACGGGGTGGCAACCACAACGACGACGCTGGCAAACGTCATGAGTTGTCCGAATAAGACCGCGCCATCCTGTGCGAACACATGACTGAAATACAAAGGGCCGGTCATCGTCATCTGATTCAGTGCGAACCAGAGTAGTGTACAGAGTCCGCCAAAGACCAGCAGTCTCGGACGTTCGCGAAATACAGTCCATACCGAGCTGTCAGTTGCTTGTTCCAATGCAGAAAGTTCAGTGTTTTCGGTGGTATGATGCTCGTCACTGACGCGGTACATCACGATAAGAATGCCGATCAGTACAGCGAAGCCGTTCCCCCAGTAGATCCAGGCGGTGTGATGCCAGAAGAGGTAGCCGGCGACCACGGGGCCGACGGCAGAACCCAGATTATAAGCAAGGTAGCTGAGCGACATCACCGCATCCCGGTTCTGTGGGTTGGAGTGGTCTGCAACCAATGCGTTGCTGGCCGGCAAGGCAATACCGATAAAGAAATAAGCAAGAAACATGAGCGCGGGAGCAATCACGTGGTGTTCGGAAAAGAACCCGCAAACCAGTAACACCAGTGCGCCGAATAACTCCCCCCAGACCATGGTGCGTTTATGACCAAAGGTGTCTGAGAGTTTCCCGCCAATTAATCCCCCCATCATATATGTCCCGGTGACAACCATGACCAGCGTACCGGCAATCGTCGTGGAATAGCCCTGCTTTTGAGTCAGTAAGAGGGTCATAAACGGAATAATGAAATTTCCAAGACCAAGAATGAATCGTGCGACGGCAATAGAATAGATATCTCCCGGCAATCCTTTGTACGGCGAGAGTAATTCAATCAGGCGTTTATAAATCAATCGGAGTTCCTTTTCCGTGAGACAAAGCCGAAGCCATATTTTTTCGGCCGGTGTTCCTGCTTTCATTGAAGGGCGACATCATATCAATAAATCAATCGGGTGCATAAGACTCAAACTGTCACAGTTATCGACGCCTTTTCTGTTCATAATCAGTCGGTCAAAGGAATAAACAGTATGTGATGGAGGCTGTCATGGTGACTGCAATTCTTGTCGCGGGAATCATTCAAAGTATCGTTCTTGGTATTTTTTTAGTGAAGAAAAGCAGGGAGCAGGGATCGTTTTGGCTGCTGGCCGTGATTCATCTGTGTTTTGCAATCGATTTGAGTCTGTTGCTGGCATGGCATGAACATTGGCTGACATCGCGTCTGAATATGATGTGGCCCGTGCTCTATCCGGTACTCTTTTTACTTTTTATCCGCCAGTGTATTACCGGAAAATCAGTCACACGACGGGATGGCATTCATTTCGTTCCGCTCGTTGTTATGAGTCTGCTGTGTGCGGATTTGCTCTGGTCACCGGCTGAAATCCAGCCGGTGATGCGACATTATCTGGCAGCCGGGCTGCTGGTGGTGTTTTATCTGGGTTACAGCGCGGCAGGCATGCGACTGATCTGGCGATATCATTCGCAGCAAATGTTGTTTCAGGCTCAGTTGTCACCAGCTAATCTGGTGGTGCTTTGGGGAATCAGCTTCAGCCTGTTACTGGCAGTCGCGATGGTGGTGCCTCAGGCCAGTGTGAATACGCAATTGCCGCTGCCGCATCTGGCGATATCGCTGGTGCTTTTTGTCATCACCTGTTGTCTGCTGATTCATCCTGGTCTGCTTCAGTTTGAGGTTATGGCCGGCCCCGATCTGGATAAATCAGAAGCACAGCCTGATGCATTGATGCAGGCAATCAGTCACGACATTCTGGCAATTATGGATGAACGGCAATATTTCCTGAATGCGGATATCAGCCTGTCATCACTGGCGCAGGAACTGGGCGTGAAACCTTATTTGCTGACCCAGGCGATCAATCAGGTTCTGGGCGTCAAATTTTATGATCTGGTGAATGAGCGGCGAATTACGCATGTGTGTGAATTGCTGTTAAAACGACCGTCCAGACCGGTGCTGGAAATGGCTTTTGAAGCCGGTTTTAATTCGAAATCAACCTTTAATGCGGCGTTTAAGAAGTATCAGCAATGCACACCATCGCAGTATAAAGCTCGGATTCAAAGTCCGAATTAGCGAATTCGGACGTCTGATTCACCCAATCGGACGCTTTTTACAGGGTTCTTCTTATTCTGGAGTTTCTGAATAAGGAGATGACCATGAAACCCAAATTACTTTTCCGAACTTGTATGATCGTCGTTTTATGGGGACTGGCGGGGTGTCATTCAGATGACAACACGACAGAGAAAACACCGGAAGAAAATCAGGGGAAAAACGCTGCGGCACATGTGTATCCGGCGCCGGGCGGCCCATATCGGGTTGGCGTGAAAGCCTTCGATTTACTGGATGCCGGACCTGATGGGATGAGTCCGGTTCCTGAGACAACACGCCGTCTGCCTGTAAAAGTGTTTTACCCGACACAAGAGAACTCGGGTCAGTATCAGGGATATTTTGATTCGTGGGGACATCAGATTAGTTATCTGGAACGTGTTCGTCCCGAAGATAAACCCATTCATCCCAATCAATTTGAGTTAAGCAGTATCCTGTCCTGGTCACGGGCGAATGCACAAATCGCGCCCCCCGAGTCGGGTACGGGCTGGCCGGTTCTGATCTATTCTCATGGTGCGTTTTTATTTGAAGTGGATAATACCGAATTGCTCGAAGACCTTGCCAGCCGGGGTTATGTTGTCGTGTCTATCAACCATACATATATATCCGGGATTGCCAGTTTCCAGGATGGCAGCGCGATCAGCGCTTATGTGCCAGAAGACTCGGATGATGTAGACACGGATAAGGGCTTTGCCTATTTTGATCAGGTGATCGCGCCGCAAATTATTCATGATGTTTTTTATGTTTATCAGTGGCTGACGTGGCATCCGGAATTATTTGACTATCAGCTGGATGACACCCGGATAGGCACGCTGGGCTACAGTCTGGGCGGGTCGGCAGCGATGAACAGTTGTGCGCAAATCGCAGCCTGTGTTGCCAGTGCAAATATGGATGGCTTGTTGCTGGGGAAGGTGCGCGAACAGCCGCTCAATAAACCATTATTGCTCATGCAAACGCCAGAGCAGACATTAGCAGAGGCGTTTGCTGATAACGGTCACGAGACCTATCTGCTGACCATCGCCCATACGACCCACAGTGATTTTATGGATCAGAACCGCTGGGTTGTTGGTTATCCGTCAGGAATTGATATTGACCAAATGCACCAGATCAAGAAGCAGAGTATGGCGACATTTTTTGGTCATTATCTGAAAGATACCGATTTGTTCTGGCCGGAACATGAAGCGCTGACGCTCGAGGTGAAATAACCAGTACTGAATGACTGAATGACTGAATGACTGAATGACTGAATGAATGCGATGCAACAGAATTCATTTGCATTTCAAAATTGAGTCTGATAGAAAAAACAACATGATGAATATCAAATTAATTTCTCCACTGGCGAAGCCAGTTCAACAAACCACCACCACCGAAACCAGCAGGTTGTTCGGGGGGTAGGCACGACACAAGATTTTTCAAACCCTCTGAGCGATTCGCCAGAGGGTTTTTTTATTGTTACATCCCCCGCGTTTCGCTCAGAGTTTCACAAACCTGAAGAAGGAAAGAAACTCATGAAATCACATCGCGAAATTGCAGAACAACTTGACCTGTTTCATTCTGAGCCACAAGGTCCGGGTATGATCTTCTGGCATCCGAACGGCTGGCGTTTATTTCAAAGCATTCAGGATCACATCCGGAATCTTTATCAATCCCATGGGTTTCAGGAAGTGCGGACACCTCAGTTTCTGAAAAAGGATTTGTGGCAGACTTCTGGTCACTTGTCGATGTTTGGCGAGAATATGTTTTTCGGCGGTGATCAGGAAAATGAGCTGGATTATGCTCTGAAACCGATGTCCTGTCCGGCGCACATTTTGCTGTTCAAACGCGGGGTACACAGCTATCGCGATCTGCCGGTGAAGTTGTTTGAGTTCGGACTGGTTCACCGGAATGAATCGTCCGGCTCGCTGAATGGTTGTCTGCGTCTGCGGCAGTTTACTCAGGATGATGCGCATGTGTTCTGTGCCTGGTCGCAGGCCAAAGATGAGGTCTGCCAATTTCTGAAACGCGCCCAGCTCGTCTACAGCCAGTATGGGTATCAGCAGTTATCCGTCAAAATCTCCACTCGGCCGGAAGCGGCATTGGGCCATGAAGCGCTGTGGCAACAGGCAGAACAAATTCTGATGGAGGGCTGTCAGGCTCAATCACTGGATTATGAATTACAGGTGGGTGAAGGCGCATTCTATGGTCCCAAGATTGAACTGGCTTTGACAGATAATGTTGGCCGGGAATGGCAATGCGGCACAATTCAGCTCGACTTTAATCTGCCCGAACGGTTCGATATTGCTTACGCAAATGCTGAAGGTGAAAGAGAACGCCCGGTAATTCTCCATCAGGCTATGTACGGCTCTATTGAACGCTGGCTTGGCATGTTGCTGGAAGTGACTCAGGGCGCATTGCCGGAATGGATTCACCCGGTGCCGGTCGCAGTGGCGACAGTCGGTGAAATTGCAGATGAATATGCAGGTTCGCTGGTGGCGCTGATTGAATCTGCGGGTCTGCACGTCATCGCTGATCACAGTCACAACAGTGTTGCCCGTAAGATTAAACGATTTCATAAGATGAAAATCCCCAACATTCTGATTGTCGGAGAAAAGGAAATCGAGACAGCACAAGTCGCGCTTCGGCGTGGTAAACAAGTGACAGCGATAGAGACATCTAAGTTAGTGGAAGCACTGTTGGCCTTCCAGAAAACTGCTTGAATGACTGAAAGTGTCCGGACACGCAGACTCAACAGATAAGCGTCTGTTTCATTTCAGAAGTGCTGCTGAAAAGGGACCTTGTCTGGTAAAAGCTGTGAAAATGGCTGTTTCTCAATGATATCCAAGTATCTGGCGGATACTTGGATATTCGTGAACAGAGTATTGGCTTACTTTGCAGATGTGTTGCGTTGTAGGTCGAGGGATGCGATTGGCTGTCATTCAGCGTAAAATGAGGCGTTTTTATGATTGTAATCAGTGCAGGGATAAATGAAATCAGTACAAGAAAAAGAACAAGTAAAAATTTTGGCATCATATTTTGCAGTATTTGGTGGGATATTCCTTAGTTTTTTCTATTCACTGGAAGGGTATATTGTTTTATCAGTGAGTGTTGTTTGGTGCTTATATGCTTTGAAAGTGAGTCAATTTCCTGAAAGTAAAAAATGTCTCAAGGGCATTCTGTTGTCGATATTGCTATTAGTGTGCCTGAAGTCATTAGGGCTGTTTTTCGTCTATCAAACAGAGGATTACAGTTCCAGCCTATTGTTAAGTTTGTATTCTGATCAGGATAAGGCGGCCGGTATTCTCGCTTTTTTAGGGATAACTTTTATATTTTCCGGGAAGTTCTTACCACTATTGACGCTTTTTTATGGACTAAAAACATGGAAAGCAAATCTGTAGAAATGAATGTCTGTAGAAAAGAATGCTTTGATTTTAAATTTCAGCTTCAATGGTTGAAAACAGCTTCGTCTTAAGTGCTGACGGACGGTTTTTCTTATTGATTGAAAGCTGTGATCGGGATTAGATTGAAAAAACAGGCGGCTTTTTACAGGCCGCCTGTTTTGCACGGCGCGATTTATCTCACTTCATTTCCAACTTCATGCTCCCAGGGGGAATCTTCCGTGGGTGGTTCAGATTGCGTCAATGCAGCAATCACCGAGATGGCGCATCGTGAGCCATGCTCAACAATCAGATCCAGCGCACTGGTAAACAAAAAGTTGCCGTTAGTGATTTCACCCAATGCAAAAATCTTGGGATGCGCGAATCCTCTGTGATCAAGCACCTGATAGGTTTCGTTGAGGATTTGTAACCCGCCATGAGGGTGGCTGACGGCGAGTCCAGACGCAAACATGTGGTGCAATAAAGGGGAGTCCGCCTGGGTCAGATCGCGGGCATTCCCTGTGGCATACACAACAACATCTGCAGGTGAATCAGCAACTTTTGAATCAGGGCCTGTCTGATAGCTCAGTTGTCCGGATTCAACCGCTGCCAGCAACTTTTCAGCATTCTCTTTCGGGATCGAGACCCGCAATGCCATGGCATTGGACCAGCTTTCAGCGAAGAAGCGTCGTTTGTCTTCTTCAGCCAGTTTCCGGCGGATAATATCCAGAGCGGTGTTCGCACTGTAAAGAATCGCCTGCCAGCCCCGGGGGCCATCGGCCAGTGCAATTTCTTTTCGGAGGTAATGCCGAAAATCAGTCACTGGTGGCGTGGGAAACTGCAGCGATTCCGGTGTATCTTCATAATTTTTCCGATAGTGGCTGAGTTCGAGATGGAATAGCTGTGCCAGATGAGCAAGTGATAATGTCTCGAAGTTTTGTTCAATATAGCCTGGCGATAAAAATTGATTTCGGTACGTCCCTTGTGTTCCTCGCACGCTAGGGAAAAAGCCTCCCCGTGACCGTAACTGTATTTTTCCTTTGTGACCCCGTTCTATCAGTCCAACGACGATGTCGATGGCGCTGAGTCGTGCTCCGAAGACGACAACGTTATCATGCTCATTGATGGCACGGGTTACTGAACGTACGGGATACGGACTGGAAAAAATTTTGCCTTGCTGCTGTGCGCTATCCATAACTTTTGTATGTGTGCCGCACGCCAGAATCACCGCATCACTCGGCAATTGATGTCCGCATTCTGTGGATACGATGTACCGGGTTGAATCGTCGTCAGCACAGATCGACGTGACAGATGCAGCAACGGTCACGATGAAAATATTTTTTTCTGCGGCTTGCCGGATCACACGGAAGAATCGGTCCTGCATGTAGCGTCCGAACAGGGCACGCGGCGCATAGGTGGATGCATCAATGTTCAGCTCAGGAAAGTCCGGCTGCCATTTTAACGGGTGAGCTTTCAGCCAGTGCATGAAGTCGCCGGGTTGTCCGGGGATGCCGGATATCAGCCCAGCCTGCGTATTGAGCAGGTTGGAATGGCTGTCCTCAGCATAGGCATTGCCAACCCCCCATACACTTTTTTTCTCCATGACAAAAATCACAACATCCTGGTTTTGAACAACATTCCAATGACGGGTAAAAGCATCAAGAAAAGCAAGTGATGATGCGCCGCCGCCCACAAGGGTTAACGTGATTCGTTTCATCATTCTATTCCTTATCATCATCAGTGGATGCAAACATCAGGGTTCGTAAACCCAGACCCAGAGCTAAAACAACGACCGAGCACATCAGTGCGGCACGGGTTTCAAAGAACTGACTGACCAGTCCTGCCCAGAGCGATCCGGCTGCCTGAGCCAGATACATGACGATCAGATAGATCGCAATCACACGGGAGAGCATTTGCCGCAGAAAGGAAGACTGGATTTCTCCGTTCAGCAGGGTCACAGCCATACTCCAGCTCAGGCCAAAGATCATGAGCGCGACAAAGATGAGCGTCAGATGACTGCTCAGCCAGATGGCTGCAATGGACGATATCATCAGGCTGTAGCACAGCCAGTAGCTGTGGTGATTACGGCGGAATTTCAGCACAGCCGGCAAGACGACAACGGTTAAGAGTGCTCCCAGACCGGTTGCGCCCATTAAGCTACCTTGTCCTGCTGTGCTCTGATTTAAGTGATACTTGGCAATGAAAGGCATCATTGACCAGATCACACTGCCTGCGAAGAACAGAATACAGGCATCGAATGTGCAGCGACGGAACAGGGTGGATGTGTAAATATGTTTCCAGGTATCACGGAACGAAATGAACTCTGTTTGTTCTGTCGTAGTGTTTCGCTCGTGATAAAACCCATACAAAAAGTAGGCTGCCACCGCAAGCAGCATCGCCGCAGTGAGCAGATAAACCTGGAAATAGGCGAGCGCAAGTAACAGCGACCCGGCAATCGCGGGTCCGACAGCCCGAGCAATATTGAACCCCAGATTGTTGAGAACGGCTGCATGCCTGACCTGGTCTCTGGGCACAGTCAGTGCGATTCCGGCCTGTGCAACCGGCATCCGGAAGACGGTTGCGACAGAAAATGCAGCGGTCACTCCAACCAGCAAGGCAGGCGAAAGCAGCCCCCACCAGGTGGCGGCTGCAAGCGTCAATGAAACCAGACCCAGGCTGAGCTGAGCGACAGTCAGGACCAGCGGCTTGCTGTACTTGTCGCCCACCTGACCGGCCAGGATGCCAAACAATAAGAAAGGCAGGGTTGCTGCGACCTGAACCAGCGAATTCACAACAGCTGAGGTCGATAAGTGCGTTAAAGCGATTGAAGACGTCGTATTTTGGATCCAAATCGCCCCGTTGCTCAAGATATTCGCCACCCAGAAGTGGCGATACTGCGGATTTCTCGCAACCGCAATTAATTCAGCATGCATTGCGTGACCTCCTCAGTATTCTTTGACCAGATGAATTCGTCTGCGGCCCACTGTTCAATGGCCAGGAAAAGTTTCTCCATATTCATTTCGCTGTCGGCTTTGGCAACAACGTGTATCAGGGCGTCATTTGACATGGCCATCGCGCTGTAGTTTTTCCCTGACACTGCCCGGGATTGATACTTGACGACGTTTTCATGCCTGAACGGTGTCTGGGAACAGGCCAGCTGACCTGACTGCGGAGGAAGCTGGAAGCGTCCGCCGATCTGTACCGGAGACCGGGGGCTGGGGCAAAGCGCCTCTGATCTGAATTCGGCATGTAAATATGCCTCGACGACATTCACCCCGTAGGCCAATTCGACTTCAGTGAGGAGATCATTCCCACCCAGACGACAGGCAATTTCACACAGGGTGATCTGATTGTCTTTCCCGACAAAGCATTCGATATGGAAAAGGGAATGCCTGGGCGTCGGGAAGACGTGCTCAAGCAGATATCTGCTGAATTCAGTTAAAGGCCGATAAAGCGGGTTTGATTCAGATAGCGTGTATGAACCAAGGCATTGACCGCCAACGAAATCCATACAGTTGCCGACATATCCGGCCGGGCTGCATACCGACAGTTTTCCGTTCACGACGAGACCGTCGACGTGAAAGACTTCTCCGGTGACGTAGGGCTCAATGATCATGTCAGTCGGATCGATCTCTGAATTCACCTCAAGCCAATGCTTGTAAGAGTCGACTTTGAATGTGTGCTGGGAGCCACGTCCGGCTTTTGGCTTGATCACAATGGGGTAAGGCAATGCTTGCCAGTTGACGACCTGAATTGCATCCTGCGGCATCGCAGTGACCACGCCATACCGTGCTGCGTGTTGTTTCATCAGGATTTTGTCTCGGAACAGGATGGCTTGTTCCTGTCGCTGTCCGGGGATGCCAAGCGTTTCCCGTATTTCTGCGGCACGAAGGATGTCGCCTTCCGAAAAGGCAATGACCATGTCAATGGAAGACAGTAGATCAATGTCGGCGAGCCGTTGCAAAAGCTCCGTCGCCGAGTGGGAAAAATAATGGTCCAATTCGATGATTCGGCCAAAATGAGCTGCCAGCTCGCTCCTGTTTCCGGCAGATAACGACTCTGTGATTAAAAGACTGTCTCCATGAAAATACGCATCTCGGATACGGGGATGAATGGACAGAATAAATTTTTTACTGGATAAGATGAGCGCTGACATAATTATCCTCTTTATATGATTTTTGTTTTGGTGTTTTATTTTTAATTTTCAGAAAAATTGCAGATATATAAACCAGTAAATTTATATTTTCATGGTTCATGTGACTGCATGTCGGTTGAGATACTTGCCCATTCATCTGTGAATTGGAATGATAATTCCAGAACCATATGCAACATTGCGATCACGATCCCCTTACAACACAAAATCATTGCCTTAACAACTGAACCTATCAGTAATAAAAAAGGGATTTGGACGAGTGAAAGTGCTTCAGAGGTGAAGCGTCAGTGGGTTTTTGGTGCACGGATCTGGCTGGTTAAAAAGACTGGGAGTCTTCAGCCGTGAGGTGCGGCAGATTCCTGCTTTATTGCTGTGCTTCTGCGTTGTTTGGTTGTAAATTTATTTTCAATATCATAGCTATGAAGTGACCGCCTGATATCTTGGTATTCATCAGGCATATCGTGAATGAGATCAACCCAAAACTAATTTTCAGAAAATACCGACACTGGAGGGATTAAAGTGACTGAGCTGATAGAAGGACCGGACGGAAAATTACGCTGCTCATGGTGCAGTGCCACCGAAGATTATATGGATTATCATGATCACGAATGGGGTTTTCCGGTAAGCGATGATCAGCGTCTCTTCGAAAAAATATGTCTGGAAGGGTTTCAGTCGGGTTTGAGCTGGCGAACGATTCTGACGAAACGGGAAAATTTCAGACAAGCATTTCAGCAGTTCGATTTTTACCAGGTGGCTCAGTTTTCTGAAGAAGATGTCGAGCGTTTACTTCAGAATGAAGGCATTGTCCGGCACCGGGGCAAAATTGAAGCGACTATCAATAACGCCAAATGCGCGGTGGAAATGGTGAAAGAAGAGGGTTCTCTGGCAGCTTTCTTTTGGCGTTTTGAGCCTGATACGACAGGCGTGACGCCACAGTCATTGTCTGTTTCTGAAGAATCGAAAGCCCTTTCAAAAGCACTGAAAAAACGGGGGTGGAAGTTTGTCGGGCCAACGACGGTTTATGCTTTCATGCAGGCGATGGGGCTGATTAATGATCATGCTGAAAGTTGTGCATTCCGGGAAAAAGCAGAAAAGTTAAGGGCCTCATTTCAACGTCCTGCGGAATAAATGTTGCCTCCAGGGCGTGAACTGAATACAAAAAGCAGCAGGGTTATCAGCCTTGCTTCTTTTTTATATAAAGATAGGTCACGGTTCCCATTTATTCTGTCCTGTTTCAGGAAAGACACATTTTTGATGGATGACTCATAGTAATTATCATTATTGTTAATTACATGAGAGTGGTACTTATCCGTCACTTAAAGAATAAAAAGAAAACCATACTTTTCATATGAGATTTTACCTCCCATCTATTTCCTATGCGCGGAAATAACGGAACATCTGAATCCGGGTGTATTCCGCGGTCGACAGAATTTTTCCGGAGGCAAACATGCAAATCGATGGCCATCACGCGATGACATATGTTGTCGCCCGTTATGCAGGTTTAAATCATCACCAAGCATCTGTTGTGGCTTACTGTGCTCAGTATGTTGATGAAGCAACAAATGAAAATCCTATCTATTTTGAAAATGGTGCGATGTTTGATCGCATTGTGTCAGCACACAAGATGCTGGATTACCGGAACACGGTTAAACTCGCGAACCACATGGTCTGGATTCCTTTTCATTTTTTGCCCGGAAACCATGGAAATGAAGCGGGTCACCCGCCTGAAGGCCGTTTTATCAATCGGCTGATTTGTATGCCGGACAGTCCGGTGGCAAGAGATATGCTGAGAATGGTGGCGACACACTGGCATAAGCCTTATGCGTTGCACATGCTGGGGATTGCCATGCATGTTTACGCCGATACTTTTGCCCATCAGGGTTTTGCCGGTGTGGTTCACGATATTAATCGCGTTGAATCCATTGAGTCGGCGCAATATATGAGTTTAGCGGAACGGATCCGGAATGACGTTCTTCGGCATGGTATTTCCTCAACGTCACCTCTGGGGCATGGCGCTGCGTTGTCTTTTCCGGATCGTCCGTATGCAAGCTGGATTTATGTGAACGGAACCGGCGAAACCGTGGTGCGCGACAATACAGAAATCTTTGTACAGGCGGCTGATGCCATGTGTAAAGCGATACAGTGCTATCTCGCACAGGATCATGCTGTGAAAATTGATCAGCAGCCGGGGCTGACGGCACAACAGCGAAATCTCATTGAAAGTGCGTTGCGTACCTTTGATGACGAGGATGGTGAACGGCGGCACGAACAATGGCTGCAACATATTGCGACCGGCGATTTTGGGTTTGCGGCTGAAGTGCTGACGTTTCACAAAACAGGTCCGGAGAGCTGGAAAGAAAAAGCAAGAGGGCCGGCAATCGTGCGGGATGGGAAACCGTACTACAAGTATTCAGAGTCGTTTTTCTCTTCAGACTGGAAATTTTTCCATGATGCGCTGAAAACCTACCGGTTAGAACTGATTCGGGATGTTTTACCTGCCTATGGCATTTGTGTGGCATAACTGCAGGGTCGCCGTCCCGAAATTTGATGTTGATTGTTGTGAAGTGGATGAAAGGAATGGAAAAAAGGACGAAAGAGGCCAGTGTGTTGCATCTGGCAAGTCGGGTTGTCCTGCCCGGATTGATATTGGTCATCAGTGGATGTGCTTCGCATGAGTCAGTGAAGCTGGTCAGTGAATATGCAGAGCAGTCGGCTCAGGTACAGACTGCACTTCTGGGAGTCTATGAACGAACGGAACAAGCGAGAGTGGACTCTGTGCTGGCGGGTGCCGTCAGAGACGGCGTGACAGGCAATGATCTGGATATCAAACAAATCGATAATTCAGGTCAGATTCAGGCGTTAAAGCATCTTCTGGTGTTTACGCAAAGTATCAACGTTCTGGCTTCAGATGAGGCCAGCACGGCTCTCAATGAGCAGGCAGAGAAGCTGAATACTGCGTTAGTCTCTTTGTCTGAATATCCGCAGGTACAAGGTGTCAGTCAGGAGCAGATTGAGCTGGCGTCACTCAGTGCCAATGCACTTGGTAGGGCCTATACAGAAAGCGCGCGTTACGAAGCTTTAAAGCGCCTGATGAAAGCATCGGAACCCGTTATCCAGAATACGATCGATGTGCTGCGCAGTGATCTTCCGGCGTGGAAACAGGCGACCCGGACATCTCTGCAGAAAGAGCTGCGGATTCGTCTGTATTTACTGAACAATCCGAACCGGTGTGGACAGAGTACCGATCTGCGCTGTGTAACCTTTAGCGATTCTCTGGAAGAGCGCATGGAAGGGTATCGAAAAGCCTACCGGATTAAGCAGCAATTATTGCATCTTGATGCTGAGTTCATTCAGCTGGATAAAGCTCTGGCGGCGGTCCAGAAGCTCAACACCGCGGTTGTTGACTCCCTGGAATCTGACAATGACCTGTCACTGTCGGCCGCAAAAAAAGCTATCCAATCCACCAAAGTTCAGGTTGATGCGATCAAAGCATTTCAAAAGAGCCTTAAGGAAGCATCATGAGTCTTCACGCAGAAGCGTATAAAGAGTTAGACGCAACCTATCGTCTGATACAGAACTATCTTGATTCGACGATGCTGACGCCGGATCAGGAATCATTAATCTTGCAGTGTGAAGCGTACGGTGAACAGATTTACCGCTACAACCGGGCACTCATCGAGAAACAATCTGCTTTGCTGGATTCCCGTGAAGAGGATGTTCAGTCGTTGCTCAAGCTGGCGAAGGCTGCCCGGAAGTCGTTAGAAGAGGTGACTGAGCACGCCGAAACGGTAGCCAAAATTGCACGTGGTTTAGATAAGTTACTTAAACAACTGGCAAAATTTGTTTAGCTGTAATGGCTATAAGCGCCCAAACCAAACAGCGAGGTGTTCAGCCTTGCGGTTTGGTTTGGGCGCTTTTTGCTGCAATGAAATGAGCGGCACATTGGCGGGCCTGTGCTAAAATCTGCGCCTTGAAAAGCGACTGCGGTTGTGATGCTTAAGTGGGGTCACGCTGTGTTGTAAGGTATTATCAGGTGCAGAGAAGGAGAATTTGTCATGTTTGGTATCGAGAACTTGTGGTTGTTTGTGGTCTCTGGTTTGTTACTGAATATGATTCCCGGGCCGGACTCACTGTTGATTGCAGGGCGTGCAGCAACGCAGGGATTCAAAGCGGGATCTGCCGCTGCATTAGGAATCGGCACTGGGACGCTGATTCACATTGTTGCCGCAGCGTTGGGTTTATCGGCTTTGTTAGCCACGTCAGCAACGGCATTTACCCTCGTCAAAGTGCTGGGTGGCGCATACCTGATTTATATGGCAATCAGTATGCTCAGAAGCCGTGGTGAGACGGAGCAGGCGGAGGTGATTCAAAAACCGAAGGCCTCACTGAAACGAATCTACACTCAGGGATTGATCACCAATCTGTTCAATCCGAAAATCGCAGTTTTCTTTCTCGCATTCATGCCGCAATTCATCTCTGCATCCAGCGATAACAAGGCGTTGGCGTTTATCGTTCTGGGACTGATTTTTAACTTCAACGGCATGTTGTGGTGTCACTTCATTGCTTGGGTTTCAGCCTCTATCAGTCATAAATTGACGGTGAATCTTTCCGTGAAGAAGTGGTTGTCCCGCTTTACCGCGACGCTGTTTGGTGTGTTTGGGGTCCGGTTGCTGGTTGCTTCGCAGGGCTAAAAGGAACGCCGTCTTATCCTCGTTCTGCCTTAGCCCGGTTTTGTTGTGTTCTGCTGAATAAAACCGGGCATTTAATCTCTCTTCTCTCTCTTTTCATTTTCTCTCGTTTTCATCAATTGCTTCATTCTGAGAAGAAATCACCAGACGTATTTCTGTAGTTTGATGCCATACATCGGTATATGAATGTTCGGCTCTTTACTCTCAGAATGATCCCGAATGAATCACTGATGATTGGCCTTGACCTGTCTAAAGCTTCATAGTTTAAAGTGCGCGCATCAAACAGAGGATGACCCATGTATCGGATATCTGAATTGGCTGAAATTGTTGGGTTAAGCCGTTCAACATTGTTGTATTACGAAAAAATTGGATTGATCACCTCAAAGAGACAGGCAAATGGATATCGCCAATTTACAGAGCTTGATGTCCAGAAACTCAGATTGCTCCTTCAGTTGCAGAGTGGTGGGCTGACACTCAAAGAGTGTCAGGATTGTATGGAAGCAAAAATTGACCGGGAGCAGCTGACGCAGAGATTGAACGCACTTGATGCTGAAATCATGCAAAAGGAGAAATCCAGAGCATTGTTGGCTGCTTTACTGGGAATGGATTCAATGCGGGCGTGGCATCAGACACTTGAGAGTCAGGCACCAGAGGCTCACCTGAATTGGCTGATGAAGCAGGGGTTTAGTGAAAAACAGGCGCTTCGGTTGAAATGGTTATCTAAAGATATGAACGCACATGAAGAGTATATGGCAGAATTTGAAAGAATTTTTGAAGGGCTTGAGCGCTTGGGGCCAGGAAGCGATGCCGATACCCAAAGGGCTTTGACGATGATGCCCAGTCTTTCTGGTGAGCTTCTTGAAGTTGGCTGCGGAAAAGGCGTTGCAACTGCTGTGATTCAAAAACACAGTCAGTTTGCTATTACGGCACTGGATAACGATGAATATTGCCTCTGCTGCCTGAAAGAAAACTTTGTCAGTCATAGAGAATCAGGAAATGTAAAAACTGTCTGTGCAAGTATGACTGATATGCCTTTTTCTCAGCATCAGTTTGATGTGATTTGGTCAGAAGGAAGCGCATATATTATGGGTGTTCAGCAAGCAATTGAACAATGGAAGTATTTCTTAAAACCACACGGACTGATGGTATTGAGTGATTTGGTCTGGCTAACCGATGCTCCGGATGCCAAAGTGCGAACGTACTGGCAGCATCATTACCCTGATATGTCTTCAGTAGCCCAGCGAATTCAAATGATGGAACAAAGCGGATTTAAATTGGTTGAAAATTATCAACTTAGTCCTGAAGCCTGGAAAAATTATCTTCAACCGCTGAAAACGAAGATCGACCAGCTTGATGAAAACACGTTTAGCTCAAATGCGTTGAGTGACATTCGGGCGGAGATTGAATTTCACAACAAATATTTGGGTCAGTACGGATACCAGATATTTATTTTAGAGAGAAAGTAACACATGAATATCAGAAATGAGCACATTACAGATTTAGAAAAGATTGAAACACTCACATGGGCAGCATTTAAAAACCATCCGTCTCATGCGCCCGGCGCAGAACCCAATGAACACTTGATTGTGAATCGGTTGAGAGAAAATAAAGCGTTGGCACTATCTTTAGTCGCTGAAGATGAAACTGGTATCATCGGGCACATTGCATTTTCTCCGGTTTGTATTGCAGGCGAATCATCAAATTGGTTTGGATTGGCGCCTGTTTCTGTCGCTCCTGAGCGACAAGGCCAGGGTATTGGCGGCAAATTAATCGAAGCAGGTTTATCACGGCTATTGGCGCAAGGGGCTGATGGTGTTGTGCTACTGGGCGAACCCGCGTATTACCAAAGGTTTGGATTTGAATCCCATGTGAATCTGACATTACCGGGCGTACCGGCAGAATACTTCATGATTCAGCGGCTGAAAGCATGCAGTCCGATTCCTGTTGGTGAAGTGAGTTTTCATCAGTCATTCTACGGATGAAAACAGACAAGAAAAAAGCGAGGCCATTGGCCTCGCTTTCTATTTTACTTCGAGATCAAGAACAATTAGTCCTCAATATAGTTCTCGATGCTTGGGCACGAGCACACCAGATTCCGGTCACCGAATACGTTGTCGACACGGTTGACGGTCGGCCAGTACTTGGCGTCTTTGGCCTGTACCGATGGGTAGCAAGCCAGTTCACGGTTGTAAGTGTGGTTCCACTCGGCTTCCATCAGGTCAACCTGAGTATGCGGTGCGTTCACCAGCGGGTTGTCTTCCAGCGGCCATTCACCAGACTGAACGCGGGCGATTTCCTGACGGATGGCGATCATGGCGTCGCAGAAGCGATCCAGTTCTGCCAGATCTTCCGATTCAGTTGGCTCGATCATCAGGGTACCGGCAACCGGGAAGGACATGGTTGGCGCGTGGAAACCGTAGTCCATCAGACGCTTCGCCACGTCTTCTTCAGAAATGCCTGACGCTTCTTTCAGCGGACGGATGTCGATAATACATTCGTGCGCGATACGGCCGTGTGTACCGCGGTACAGCACAGGGTAGTGGTCACGCAGACGCTCCATCACATAGTTGGCGTTCAGAATCGCCAGTTTGGTTGCCTGAGTCAGACCTTCTGAGCCCATCATGGCGATATAGGCGTATGAGATTGGCAGAATCGAGGCAGAACCCAGCTCGGCTGCAGAAACCGCGTATTGTGCGCCTTCGGTTGCGTTCACAGACTCAACGTGGCCTGGCAGGAATGGTGCCAGGTGTGATTTCACACCGATTGGACCCATGCCCGGACCGCCGCCGCCGTGAGGGATACAGAAGGTTTTGTGCAGGTTCAGGTGCGATACGTCAGAACCGATGAAGCCCGGATTGGTCAGACCAACCTGTGCGTTCATGTTCGCGCCGTCCAGATAAACCTGACCGCCTGCCGCGTGGACCAGATCGCACACTTCACGAACCGCTTCTTCGTAAACGCCGTGCGTTGAAGGGTAGGTGATCATGATGCACGACAGGTTGTCGCGGTGTTTTTCGATCTTCGCTTTCAGATCTTCAACGTCGATGTTCCCGTTGCTGTCACAGCCAACGACGACCACTTTCATGGAAACCATGGCTGCTGAAGCCGGGTTGGTGCCGTGCGCTGAACTTGGGATCAGGCAGACGTTACGATGACCTTCGTTGTTCGCTTCATGGTAGCGCTGAATTGCGATCAGACCTGCGTACTCACCCTGTGCTCCCGAGTTTGGTTGCAGTGAGAACGCGTCATAGCCCGTGATTGAACACAGCATTTCAGACAGTTTGCCTGCCAGTTCCTGATAACCTTTCGATTGATCAGCCGGCGCGAACGGGTGTAGTGCACCGAATTCTGGCCAGGTCACCGGGATCATTTCTGCTGCAGCATTCAGCTTCATGGTACAGCTGCCCAGCGGAATCATCCCGTGAGTCAGTGAGTAGTCTTTATTTTCCAGTTTTTTCATGTAACGCATCATTTGCGTTTCACTGTGGTACTGGTTAAACACCGGGTGAGTCAGGTACTTGCTGGTACGACGGCAGCTTTCCGGAATGGCCGCAAATTCGTCTGCAGCGATGTCATCAGTGAAAGCAGAAGCTCTCAGCGCCTGACCAGTAAAGATTTCCAGCAGTTCTTCAACATCGGCAACTGTGGTGGTTTCATCCAGGCTCACACCCAGTTTGTCACCAAATTGGCGCAGGTTCATTCCGGCATCCAGTGCTTTTTTGTAGACAGCATTGGTTTGTTTACCGGTGTTGACGGTAATGGTGTCGAAGAAAGAGTCGTTTTCCAGCACCAGACCCGCATTCTTCAGACCGGCAGCCAGAATTGCAGTCAGGTGGTGAACCCGGCGTCCGATTTTGCGCAGACCTTCAGGACCATGATACAGGGCGTAGAACGCAGCCATGTTGGCCAGCAGCGCCTGAGCGGTACAGATGTTTGAGGTCGCTTTCTCACGACGGATGTGCTGTTCACGGGTTTGCATCGCCATCCGCAGCGCCTGATTGCCTTTGGCATCTTTGGAAACGCCAATTACACGGCCTGGCATCGTGCGTTTGTGAGCATCTTTGGTCGCCATGAAGCCAGCGTGCGGACCACCAAAGCCCATTGGAACACCGAAGCGCTGTGCACTGCCGATTACAACGTCAGCACCCATTTCACCCGGCGCTTTCAGAATGGTCAGGGCCAGCAGATCAGAAGCAACAGCAACCAGTGTTTTTTTCGCGTGTGCTTTTTCGATGATGTCGGTCAGGTCGGCAACTGCACCTGTGGTGCCCGGGTACTGAACCAGCGCACCGAAGACATCGTGATTGTCCAGCTCGTCGGTTTTGCCGCGAATAATTTCAATGCCGATGTATCCAGCACGGGTGGTCACAACGTCAACCGTTTGCGGGTGCAGATCGGTGGAGACGAAGAATGCTTTGCCCTTGTTTTTGCTGGCGCGCTGACACAGGGTCATGGCTTCAGCCGCAGCCGTAGCTTCGTCCAGCAAGGAGGCGTTTGCCAGTTCCATGCCGGTCAGGTCCATGATCATTTGCTGGTAGTTCAGCAGCGATTCAAGGCGGCCCTGAGAAATTTCTGGCTGATAAGGTGTATAAGCGGTATACCAGCCCGGATTTTCCAGCACGTTACGCAAAATCACGTTCGGCGTGAAGGTATTGTAGTAACCCTGACCGATGAAACTGCGGTTGATGACGTTTTTGCTGGCAACGGCTTTCAGCGCAGCCAGCATTTCTGCTTCGCTTTGCGGCTGATCCAGCTTCATCGCTTCTTTCAGACGAATGGAAGCCGGGACAGTTTCTTCAATCAACTTGTCAATGCTGTCGACACCAATGGACTGCAGCATGGTTGCTTGCTGTGCTTCATTCGGGCCGTTGTGACGGCCAGCGAAGGCTTTGTCGTCACTCAGTGCATGTAAAAGGTTCATGTCGGTCATGGTTCTTTCCTGAACAGTTACTACACATTGCCAGCCATCTGCCGGCAATGGCGAGAAATCTCTTGGGTGGAAAAACGGCTTCCAATGGATTGAAAGCCGCAGTGTTCCTTAGTCTTCGATGCTTGCCTTGTATTGGTCTTCATCGATCAGCTTGCTCAGCTCTTCGACATCAGCAACTTTGATTTTAGCAATCCAGCCACCTTCGAATGGTTCTTCGTTGATCAGTTCAGGGCTGTCGCCCAGTTCTTCATTGATTTCAACGACTTCACCAGTGACAGGTGCATAAATGTCTGACGCGGCTTTGACAGACTCAACCAGAGAGAAAGTTTCACCAGCTTCAGTGCTGCCACCAACTTCCGGCAGGTCTACGAAAACCACATCACCCAGCAGCTCCTGAGCGTGGTCTGTGATACCCATGGTGATAGTGCCGTCACCGTTGTCGCGTACCCACTCGTGGCTTTCAGTAAACTTCAGGTTGCTCATTTGAATCTCCTTGCGCAATGTTTCCGCATCTTTGTTATTTATCCCGGCAGATTTCCCTGCCGGTGTTTTCCTGCTTACCGTGTCCTTCAACGCACACGGCAAAATGAAATTACTGATACAGCGGGAAGCGGCCGCATAGTTTCTGAACTTGCTGCTTCACGCGTTGTTCGGTTTCACTGTTGTCTTCCGGATTGGCTGCCAGGCCATCCAGGACATCGCCGATCCACTCGCCGATTTGTCTGAATTCTGCTTCGCCGAAGCCTCTGCTGGTGCCCGCCGGTGTGCCCAAACGGATTCCTGAAGTGACCATTGGTTTTTCAGGGTCGAACGGAATGCCGTTCTTATTACAGGTGATTCCCGCGCGCTCCAGCGCTTCTTCAACCTGATTGCCTTTCAGTCCTTTCGGACGCAGGTCAACCAGCATCAGGTGAGTATCTGTACCACCTGTGACAATGTCACAACCACGGGTTTGCAGGGTTTCAGCCAGCACCTTCGCATTGTTGATCACATTTTTGATATACAGCTTGAATTCTGGCTCCAGCGCTTCGCCTAACGCGACGGCTTTACCTGCGATGACATGCATCAGCGGACCGCCTTGCAGACCCGGGAAGACCGCAGAGTTAATCTTCTTGTTGATGTCTTCGTGGTTGGTCAGAATCATGCCACCTCGCGGACCACGCAGGGTTTTGTGCGTTGTCGTTGTCACGACATGTGCATGCGGCAGCGGTGACGGATGTTCACCTGCGGCAATCAGACCGGCAATGTGGGCCATATCAACCATCAGGTATGCACCGACTTCGTCCGCGATCGCACGGAATTTTTCGAAATCCACCTGACGGGGAATGGCGGAACCCCCGGCAATAATCATTTTTGGCTGATGTTCGATAGCCAGCTCGCGCACTTGATCATAGTCGATGTCGCAACTGCCTTGTCTGACACCATACTGAACTGCGTTAAACCATTTACCGGAGAGGGCAGGACGCGCACCGTGTGTCAGGTGACCACCGGCATCCAGAGACATCCCGAGAATCGTATCGCCCGGTTGCAGCAGCGCCAGCATCACAGCACCGTTTGCCTGAGCACCGGAGTGCGGCTGAACGTTGACGTATTCACACTGGAACAGCTGTTTGGCGCGTGCAATGGCAATACGCTCAACTTCATCCACATGTTCACAACCGCCGTAATAACGACGACCGGCATAACCTTCCGCATATTTGTTGGTCAGACAGGAGCCTTGTGCCTGCATGACGGCTTTGGAAACGATATTCTCTGATGCAATCAGCTCAATTTGCTGATTCTGGCGGTTCAGCTCGGCTGCAATCCCAGCGTTCACAGCACCATCCACCTCAGAGAGGTTGGTTGAGAAGAACATCTCCAGGTCATGGTTTTGGTATGAAGTTTTCATTTCACGTTATCCTCAATTCGCGCCCTGAACCGATTCACTGTCACGGCAGGCAGAGCGGTATCTATTGTGATGTCTCGTTATTGTCGCTTCCTTGTCTTGGGAGGTATGCGTCTGATTGCGCCTGCCTAACAAGTGCGTAACATACGCCTCTATTGATAACGGATCAAATCAAAATTTCCAATAGTGGATAATCGTTCACTTTAGTGGTCACAATCTTACGCAAACGTTTGCTTCTTGTCATGTTAATTTCTATGATAGGCACGAAATTTTCAGTATCTGCTTATCAGAAATGTGTGCTGACTCTAATTATAGTCAGTCATCAATACCAGGGCTGGCAAGGGTTGAGGGCGGAAATGGCTGCGGCTTGCTTTCTGGTTTCGGGATGGCCTTTACGTCTTGAGACGCGATTTTTCGGCGGGTAGGTTGCTTTGTTTTTCGACGAGTTTCCAATAGGAAACTTTATTTCAAATATGATGCCTTGGTCATAGTTTTGTTACTGGCTCGCTTTCCTGTTGTGAACAGCCTGTGCCAGAATGAGGTCAGAAGTCGCCTTGGAGGGCAAAGATGACAAGTGATGAAAACCACGTGGATCCGTATCCATCATTGACTGTGGCCAGGGACCAGGAACCTGATAAAGAAAGTATTGAGCCGATGCAGCTCGGAAAGCGGCTGAAAGACATCAGGATGGCTCATGGCCTGACACTGGAAGAAGCCAGTAAGCGAACCGGGCTGGCACGCTCAACTTTATCTAAAATTGAAAACGAGCAGATTTCTCCGACCTTTCAGGCGATGCAGAAACTGGCCAGCGGTTTACAGATCGATATTCCGCAACTCTTTGCGCCACCGAAACAAATTATGGCGACCGGCCGTCGGGATATTACCCGGAAAGACGAAGGTAAGCCGCATCCGACCACGACTTACGAGCATGAGTTACTGGCAACGCAACTGCGAAACAAAAAGATGATGCCGTTTAAATCTCGTGTGCGTGCCCGGCGGTTTGAGGACTATCCCGACTGGATTCGTCATGACGGTGAGGAGTTTCTGCTGGTTCTGTCCGGAACTATTCTGTTTTTTTCTGAATTCTACGAGCCCGTTCAACTCAATGAAGGGGATTCGGTTTATTACGATGCCACCATGGGCCATATGCTGGCGTCGGTCAGTGATGAAGATGCGCACATTCTCTGGGTCACGGCATCCTGAAGAGATTTGAGCAGCAGACACAGCAGAGAGCTTTCAGCTTTCGTCACAATTTTGTGACATGGTCGGTTGAGAGTTGGGAAACTTTGTCTACTATTGGAAACAAGAGCGATTTTAGCAACAAGCTAGCAACATCTTCACGGTGACTGGTGATTAAGCCCGTCACAGGAATTGATGGAACAGCCGCAGTGCGGTGAATGGAGTAAAAATCAATGTCACAGGATCTTCTCGTTACACCTTTGCATGCCCTTCATATTGAAATGGGCGCTAAAATGGTCCCTTTTGCAGGTTATGACATGCCTGTTCAGTACGCGCTGGGCGTACGTAAAGAGCACATTCACTGCCGTGAATCTGTCGGTCTGTTTGATGTATCGCACATGGGTCAGTTGCGTCTGCACGGCGCAAATGCAGCGAAGGCACTGGAAGCGCTGGTTCCGGTTGACATCATTGATCTGCCTGATGGCAAGCAGCGTTACGCGTTCTTTACCAACGAAGAAGGCGGGATTCTGGACGATCTGATGGTGACGAATTTTGGTGATCATCTGTTCGTCGTGGTGAACGCGGCCTGTAAAGCACAGGATATTGCGCATATCCAGGCGCATCTGCCTGAAGATGTGACAATGGAAGTGATTGATGATCGCGCGCTGCTGGCGCTGCAAGGTCCGAAAGCTGCGGAGGTTCTGGCGCGTCTGAACCCGGCGGTCAGTGACATGCTGTTCATGGATGCGGTGAAGCTGGAGCTTCAGGGCGTTGAGTGTTACGTAAGCCGTTCGGGTTATACCGGTGAAGACGGTTATGAAATCTCAGTACCGTCTGATCAGGCGGAAACGCTGGCACGGACTCTGCTTGGCTATGAAGAAGTTGAGTGGATTGGTCTGGGTGCGCGTGACTCCCTGCGTCTTGAGTGCGGTCTGTGCCTGTATGGCCATGATATCGATACGACAACCACGCCTGTAGAAGCAAGCCTGTTGTGGGGGATCAGTAAGCCACGTCGTGCCGACGGTGAGCGTGCTGGTGGTTTTCCGGGTGCAGATCTGATTCTGAAGCAGATTGAAACCAAAGACGTTACCCGTAAGCGTATTGGTCTGATTGGTCAGTCAAAAGCACCTGTCCGTGAAGGCAGCAAGCTGTTTGATGCCAATGACAATGAGATTGGTGTTGTGACCAGTGGTACGTTCGGACCAACCAAGGAAGCACCGGTTGCAATGGCGTATGTGAAAACTGAGTTTTCGGCGATTGGTACCGAAGTTTTTGCTGAAGTTCGTGGCAAGAAGCTGCCGATGACGGTTGAGAAAATGCCGTTTGTACCGCAGCGTTACTACCGCGGCTGATTGCCGGTTTGAAATGCGACTGGCTTGAAATGTAAAAAGGAGCGCCATGCGCTCCTTTTTATCTGCATAAGACTGAACATCTGACAGACCCGGGGGAAAGGGTACTCAGTTTCAGCTGTTCAGCATGTTATATGCAGAAGTGAACATCAGACTGAAACCGTCCTGAGAAATTTCCTGAGGTGTCATTTCTGCTGCTTCCAGGCGGCGGTAACATTCATTCAGTGCCGCAATGACACGCTCTTGCTCTTGCTTATTCAGTAAATCTGCGTTCATCGTTTTCTCTCTTTATGCTTTTATTGTCGAGTATGCTCTGTACCGGTCATGTCGATACGAAGCACCGGGCAGAAATTGCTGTGATGATTTGTTCCTGGATGGGGCGACAAAGTTCGTTCCAGCTTTTCTGCAAAAGACTTGATGATTACAACTGAAATACAGGATAGTCAGCAAAATTGGTGTAATTGTCATGACAAGGTAAAACCTGTTTACCAGCCACTTCAAGGCGATAGGCAGCGAAAGCAGGGGATGCTTGCTGACAAAGTACTGTTTCGGACACAGTCCGTATGGCGGGAGATGCAGTCAAACGTCAGACACAACAAGTGAGCGCGTAAGGCGCTGTTTTTGCTCTGCGAGTCTGGCGTTTGCTGAGTATCAGTAGCGGTTGTTTAATTCGTTCAGCTTATTCATAAAACGTTGAATCTGTGACTCATTGTTGTTGTGAAACTCGGCTGTGGTCTGATTGATCACGGTGTCGGGATCTTCGTTGAGCGTGTGGAAGTGATAGGTATTATGAAAGTTCACATCCACACTGACGTTCCCGTCGGTGAGGCTGACACTGTAGCCATCATAACTTTCGCTACAGATGATATCTTCCAGCTGTTTGCCGTTTTCGACAGCTTTACCCTGAGTTTTTACTTTTTCATAGACATTCAGCAAGGTACGAATATCAACGCTGTTTTTCATGTTCGCCTCCGATCAGATAAACCTTCCTGTCTTAAATTTAGGAGTTGGTGAGGCGCTTGCAAGCTTAAGTGCTCACTGCTTAATCTGGATCAATTCCAACTGTAACAATTTCATTACAAATCATTGTTCAGCCTGATAAACACCCGGGATGACGAATTATGAAAAGGGGTAGTGACCTGTCGCTGGACGCGTGATAATTTGACAGTCATCGCAATAACTAAACGGAATTTATACTGATGTTTAAGCAGCTGACAGAAGCACAACTTGACCCCATTCTTTCCTTAACACAAATGTTCCGCGAAGATACCCGTTCCGACAAAATGGATCTGGGAATTGGCGTGTATAAAAACAGTGTGGGTGAGACACCGATTATGCAGGCGGTTTTGCAGGCTGAGCACAGACTGCTGGAAACCCAGAAGACGAAATCTTACGTCGGACTGGCCGGTGATGAAGTGTTTAACCAGTCGATGATGGATCTGCTGCTGCAGGGCACATCGGCACACAGTCGTGCAGCTGCAGTGCAGACGCCGGGTGCCAGTGGTGCACTGCGTATGCTGGCTGATCTGATGTATCTGGCTCAGCCGGATACCACCGTCTGGATTTCAAACCCAAGCTATGTCAATCACAAGCCTGTGATGGAAGCGGCGGGTCTGAAAGTAAAATTTTATCCATATTTCGATCCGGCAACCAAACAGGTGAACAGTGAAGCGATGCTCGCGGAGCTGGCGAAGGCGGGTCCGAAAGATGTCGTTCTGCTGCACGGCTGCTGTCATAACCCGACAGGTGCGGATATTTCTTTTGCAGACTGGCAGGCGATCACTGAACTGGCAAACAAAAATGGTTTCCTGCCTTTCGTCGATATTGCCTATCAGGGCTTTGGTGACGGGCTGGAGGAGGATGTTGCGGGCCTGCGTCACCTGGCAAACAATGTTGAAGAAATGATTATTGCGACTTCCTGTTCAAAGAACTTCGGTTTGTATCGTGAACGAACAGGTGCTGCGGTTGTGATCAGTGATTCCCTGAAAGAAGCACAGAAAGCCAAAGGCCGCATTCTGCAACTGGCCCGTTCTTCTTATACGATGCCGCCTGATCATGGTGCGGCACTGGTTGCGACGATTCTGAACGATGACGCGCTGACCGCAAACTGGAAAGCCGAGCTGAATGAGATGAACCAGCGCATGCTGCGCCTTCGTGCCGGTCTGACTCAGGCTGTGCGCAACCAGGGTTCTGAGGCATTTGACTTCATCGAACACCACAAAGGGATGTTCTCGGTGACGGGTCTCAGCCCTGAGCAGATTATCCGTATGCGTGAAGAGTTCGGGATTTATGCAGTGGGTGATGGCCGTATTAATATTGCGGGCCTTCAGGAAGACAGACTGGATTATCTGGCCTCAGCGTTACTGGCTGTGAGCCGCTGAGTACACGTTCTTTTTTCCGAACGACCTTAACAGAAGAAGGAGCACTCAGGTGCTCCTTCTTGTTTAAGCCTGCATGTTATTGATCAGGAAAATCAAACTCCGCCTGAACAGGGTAGTGGTCAGACAGATCACTGTAGTAGCCATCATGCCAGTATTCACCCTCAGGCAGTGGCCATTTGCCCTTCAGATAATGCCAGTACCATTGTTCTCTGCTTTGAAGCTTCACGACTTTCATGGCCGCTGGAGCTGTGGGTTGCAGATGGTTTTTGTGCCACAAGACATAGTCCAGCGTATCGTTGTAATTCAGAGAATAACCGTCTCTGTATGCACCGGCTTTGGTGATCCAGTTGTACTTGGCAGAAAATGAGCCGACAGAGGGATCGGGGAAATACACCTTGCTTTGTGTGGTAGAGAGCATGTCCTGAATCTGATCCTGACGGCTCCATTCGACATTCAGGTCACCGGCAATCACGACAGGTTCTGATGCCGGAATATTTTCCGCATCGATGAAGTTTTGCATCTCCGCCAGCTGCGCCATGCGAACCGGATGTTCTTTATCCGGGTTATCGGTGCTGGATTGTAAATGCGTCCCTAACACGTGGAAATGCTGGCCGTTTTTCTCGATTTCAATATAGGCAAAGCCTTTATTGGCGTAGTAGTCCCAGGTGCTTTTGTCACTGGCCTGATAGACGTGGGCTTTCTGACTCAGAATCGGGTAGCGGGACAAAATGGCGACACCACCGCGAACGACCACAATCGAGTTGGAACAGTTGCCGGTCAGTGCATCCCATCCTCTGCCGCTGCAGTCCAGACCGACAACCGGCGTCTGATAAGGGTAGAGTGAAGCGAGTTCATTGAGCATGACTTCTGAATCTGCATTGAGGGCTTCATTGATGATCAGCACATCCGGTCTATTGTCCATGGCCGCAATGGCGTCCGGAATCCGTTGGGCACGGTTGGCCTGATCCCAGTCACCAAACGGCAGGAGCAGGGTGTTGTAGTTCATGACATTCAGTGTTTCTGCATGTGTGAATGCGGACAGCAATAAACACACTGCTCCGAAGGTTTTTTTCATCGCAAGTTTCCTTTTTTGAATTTTTTAAAGAGATTCATTCTCGCGATAAATGATAGAAGCCATATTGTTAAGCCGGTGTTACTGATGGATGAAATCAGTCTCTAACTAGCAGAAAAATAAACAAAAATGAGAATAAACTCGAAGAAGTAAAATTTTTTGTTACCGAAGCGTTAACAATCAATATGTGTCAGACAGGCACAAAATGGGTGGAAAAGAAACAGAAAAAATAAAGATGCGGAGCGGGAAATGAAATAAGGCAGCCTGCGTGAATGTTCATCCGCAGGCCAGGAAATCAGCAGATACACAGTTGTTCAGCTTGTTCTGAAGCCTGCGCAATCAGCCAGGCTGTCATGGCAGATGCCAGCGCGTCCTGATTGGTCAGAGGGAAAGCACAGACATCGCTGATTAAAGTGACGTCCGGACAGTCCGGGTGAGAAAAAATCATGCCGCAGGCCGCTGGTTTACCCTGATAAAAACCGACATATAAGCGAGCCGGGCTGTCGTCATCCAGCATGATTTGGGTCAGGAATTCAACCATGGCTTCAGATTCCTGATCTGCCCACTGACTGGCCGAAACCATCGCGTAACGAATGGTCAGCGGGTGACAGTCAACCGGATAGAAACTGAGCAGTTCAGTCTGAGCAAGCGACGGTGCGTCCTGAATCTGAGTGGCATTTCGTTCAGCCTGAGCGGCTTCATAGATGGCAAGACCTTGCTGGCTGAGCGGAGTAGGGAATTCCGCATCAAGGATATGACTGGCCATCCAGGCGTTTTTCAGCGTAATTAATTGTGTGACTTGAGGCTGCATATTTATGGCTTCATCTGGACTCAGCCCCCAACCATACAGGAAAGCCGCTGAAGAAGGTATTCCAAATTGCTGAAATGCGTTCAATTCATCGTCGTTAATGTTGTCATGAGGCTGCTGAAAGCGCCGTGTCATCAGTGTTTATCAAAGTAATCTTTGTTTCGGATGTATTTGTGCATGTAATGGTAGGTAATGGGCCGCAACAGCCAGCTGAGCAGTGATTTATACAGCCTGACCGGGGTAGAAATGTTGTCGTAAATCTTTTCATTATGAAGCCAGAGCATTTTGCCGACGTGCCAGTGCAGACAGGGAATTGGCGGCAGAAAGGTCACAATATCCAGATCGCAGCAGATCCGGTAGGTGCAGTGGTGGTAACTGTATGCACGTTTGAAGCTCCAGAATCCGGCGGCGGGCTGGCCAAAGGTTACCACGCGTTTCATCGCATCAGGATACTCAAGACCCAGCCGTTCCGCGGTCAGTACAGCCATCGCGCCTCCGGATGAGTGACCGGTCAACGACACGCGTTTCCCTTCAAGGATTAACGGCAACAGCGTGGCCCGTATTTGCTGATAAATAGACTCCCCCTGAAAATGCCGGGTATCCGCAGCCTGCAGGTAGTCAATGGCTTGTGATGTCGACATGGCAGGATTTGACTGGCTGTATGGATTGTCTTCAAGCTTGCTGTTCTGTTCCAGCAGATAATGGTAGCCCCAGTGCACATGATATGGCTTTCTCCGGCCCGGTAATTTCTTCGGAAAGCAGGCAAAATTGAGTAACCAGTCCCACAGGTTCTGGGAGCCTTTGAAAACCACGATGACTTCTTTTTTCTCCTCACTCCAGAGGATGCGGATGATGGTGCGTCCCCAGCGATCGGTGATGTCCCGGCGCCCTTCAATGTCGAAACCGTATTGAGTGTGATCAAAGTCAGACGGGTAGGCCAGCCGGCAAAGAATGGCATAGCGCTCATACTGATAGCGTTTAAGTTTCTTCATACAGACCGGAAAGAGGCCCCTGTTAATGCTTTGTCCTCCCTTCAGGGTATCGGGGCAATATCGCATATTCATGACAGTCTGTCTTTTCACGCGCTGTGAGTTCACTGTGATGCATATGTCCGGCATGTAAAAACACCTGTAAATTCATGTGATAAAGCGCTGTGATGCTTGTTTTTTGTTCAAGATACTGTCATTTTGAGGTGGTAAACTATGCGCATCTGGCATTGTGTGACAGGCGTGCTATGTTGTTTTTGGCATACTCCCCTTTGTGGGGCTCACAAGGACAATTGCGATTGAGAAGCCAATCTTAGGAGAATGACTGATGGAAAACGGTTTGCAAAAGGCTTTGGAACAACAGTGGTCTTCGCCGGTCTTTGACCCGAATGCTTATTTAAATCCTGTGGGAACCTGGATGCAGGTACACCGGATCTGGGAATCGATAGCGGCGAAACATTATAAAGAAGCGACGCAGGACAGTTACGAAACGACGCTCAAGAAGATAGAAGAAGCCGATAAAGTCCTGAACCAAAAAATACAGCAGACCAAAGAACAAGGACTGGTTTTTCCTTTCGACATGATGCAACTGGCGAGCGACAACCTGGTGGCCGGCTGGAATGCTGTGACCGGGCAACATGATGACAGCAGTCTGAGTGAGCAGTATGTCGAGCTGGAAGATGCCTTAGCGAAGAAAGCCGTCGAGTGTGAGAAAGCACTGAAGGCGAAGCAAACGGCTCAGCGTAATCTCCGTAAAACCAAGACCGAACTGGATGCCAGCGATGAAAAAGTGAAGGCATTAAATGAAGAACTCCGTTCAGCCAGAACCGCGCTGGAAACTGAGAAGAAAGCAGTGCAACAGCAACAGGCCGGATGGCAGGCAGAGAAGAAAGAGCTGATTGCTCAGAATGAACTGCTGAAAAAGCAATTGGCTGAATTACAGAAGAAACAGACTGCAGCCACGAAAATTTCTGATGCGTCCTGATTGAAGGATGTTCAGATGTGACGAAAAGCGCCGAAAGGCGCTTTTCGTGTTTATACGCATAAAAAAGCAACCGAACAGGCACTCAGGAGCAGAAATCGGGGGAAAACTCCATCCTGTCCGGTTGCAGAATGAAACCGGCAACACTTGGCTAAGTCTCTCATTCTAAGCAGAAATGTACTGCGTCAGCCCAATTGTGCTGGTTTCATGACATGATAATTTAGACTAAAATAGGGAAACAAAAAATTGAACAATTCCTATTTAAAGGTTCCTCTTTTTTATGAGTGGTCAGCGCCTCAAAACCCAGTTCCAGCGTCTTTATACCCATTTTTCCGGACAGGACAGTGATACCAATCTTCAGGACATTTCTGAGGTGCTTTTCTGTACCCGCAGGAATGTGCGTATGGTCATCAATAAGATGGTGGAAAAAGGCTGGATAGACTGGGAACCGGCGATAGGGCGGGGCAAGCAGTCACGGCTGGTGTTTCACAGCACAGATACTGAGTTGCAATACAACCATGCCCGAAAACTGGTTGCAGACGGCAAGCTGGAACCTGCACTGGAAGCTTTGGGACATGATGCGAACCGGCTGGCACAACTGATTCAGGAACAGCTGGGCCTGACCACTCAGAAAGGCCGCCAGATTGTGCGCGTGCCGTATTACCGCGCGTTTACCAACCTGAATCCGCTCCGGCCGCTGCGGCGTTCAGAGCAGCATCTGGTGCGGCAGATTTTCAACGGTCTGACACGCATAAATGAGGAAAAAGAGGAAGTCGAGGGGGATCTGGCGCATCACTGGGAAGCTTTCTCCCCGCGTCACTGGCGTTTTTATCTGCGTCCGGCGGTTCGTTTTCATGACGGCAGTCTGCTGGAAAGCAAAGATGTGCTGGTGAGTCTTGAAAGGCTGAAGTCGCAGCGGCTGTTTCGTCATCTGGAAAACATCAGCTCACCGTTTCCGAATACCATCGATATCCGCCTCAGTCATGATGACAGGCGATTGCCGGATCTGCTGGCAAATATCATGGCCGTGATTCAGCCGGCTGAGCTGGATACGGCCAAAGAAGCAGAGCTGTTTCCGATCGGGACCGGCGCTTACAAGGTGGTGCAGAACGATAAACAGCGGCTGACGCTGGAAGCGTTTGATCAGTATTTCGGATTCCGGGCGCTGATCGATGTGGTTGAGATTTGGATCCTGACTGGCGTCACAGCCTGTTATCTGCAGCCGAGTACGGACCGGGTTGCCACGCAAATCAAGGAAGTCTCAGAACGTCTGACTTTAGATGAGGGGTGTAACTACCTGCTGCTGAACCGGGTGAACGGTCTTGCCAGCGATCCGCAATGGCAAGCCTATTTCCAGAATCGTCTGGGCCCGGTTCAACTGTTGTCCCGCATGAATCTGGCTGAAATCGGAGAGATGCGTCTGATTAATGCTTATGGCCTGCTGCCGGGCTGGACGGACACGAATTCGGTTTCAGCCCATGTTGATGTGCCCGCAAAACGGATGGTCACGCTGGCGTTTGCCCAGGATCATCCGGTTTATCATGAAGTTGCCCGGGCGATTGAACGTATTCTTGCAGAAGATGGGATTCGGCTGAAAGTCATGGAAATCAGCAATACGGATGTGCTGACAGGCAAATACGCAGATAAGATTGATATCTGGCTCAATGGCATGAGCATGAGTAACCACAGAGATGATGCGTTTCTTGCCTGGTTCTACAGTTTTGACCACATTGCGCGGGTCATGCCTGAAGCAGAATTTGAAGCGCTGGATCAGCAGGTGATGCATTGGCGGGCATTCGCGGAGCAAAGCTGTCCCAGTCATGATATCGGTTCGGTGCTGGTACGCAGCGGGCAGATTATTCCGCTCTTTCATGCCTGGCTTGGGGTTTACAGTGCGGGGCCGGTACAGGGGATGGAACCCAATTCAATGGGCTGGTTTGACTTTAAATCGGTCTGGTTAAAGCCAGGGCTGGAATCTTAAACCCTGGCTGAGAGATAGGATTACTGCGTGCTTTCGGGAGCGTCTTTGTCGTCGCGGTGATCCCATTCCTGATCATTGAACCAACGGCCAATCGGGCGCCAGACAGTGTCTATCATCGACTTATACCAAGGCGCCTTTTCAGATGCTTCCGCCGCCAGAATAGGCTGAACCGTGATCAGTGAGTCAGACAGATACCATTCAACTTTTCCAACCTGTTGTCCTTTAGCCACCGGTGCTTCCAGGTTGGAATTATAAAACACTTTGTGGTCGAGACTTTTTCGCTGGCGGCGGGGAACGGTGATTACCCCGCCATCGCCTAGTTCCACCTGAACATTGGATGGAGAGCCGTACCAGACTTTGGCTTTTTTCAGCGTATTTTTGTCGAAGTTGGGGGCGAGATCCTGATAGAAGCGGAAACCCCAGGTCAGCAATTTTTTGCTTTCGTTGCGCCGTGCATTGACATCTTTTGTACCGAGTACCACGGCGATTAACCGGAAGCCGTCCTGTGATGCGGATGATACCAGGCTGTATCCCGCTTCTTTGGTATAACCAGTTTTGACACCATCGGCATTGAGGCTGGTATCCCAGAGTAAAGGGTTCCGGTTGCCTTGTTTTATTTTGTTGAATGTAAAAGATTTTTCCTTAAATAATCCATACATCTCCGGTAAATCATGAATGAAAGCGCGGGTCAGCAGCGCCATGTCATAAGCCGTGGTTGCCTGCTCGTCACTGTCCAGTCCGTGTGGGGTTGTGAAGTAAGTTCTTTGCATCCCGAGTCTTTCTGCTTCGCGATTCATCATTTCAATAAATGCAGCGGTATGTCCGGCCACATGCTCGGCCAGCGCGACTGTTGCGTCATTCCCGGATGAAATGATCACGCCGTGGTTTAAATCATCCACGGTGACTTCATCGCCAACATTGAGGAACATTTTGGAGGAACCGGGAAATTTTTGTCCCCAGGCGTTTTCACTGATGACGACTTTATCGTCACCGTGAATATGACCGGCTTTTAACTCTTTACCGACCACATAGCTGGTCATGATCTTCACAAGGCTGGCAGGCGCATGCGCTTGATTCTGATTGCTGCCTGCGATCACCTGACCGGATTGGTAACTCATTAAAACCCATGCATCTGCTGCGATTTCTGGCGGGCTTGGCATGAGCGTGTCTTCAGCCGAGGCAGGGGTAATCAGGGAAAAGTACAGACTGATAGTCCAGTACAACAAAACAGGTCTAAGCAGTGTTTTCATCATAATCCAGTATCCCAGTTCAGATGAGGCCAGGTTACTTTCAGCTTAGTAAAAACTCTGTTCATGAGGATAATTTTTACCCTGAACCTCGTCTCCCTGTGACTAAGTGTATTGTCAATTGCCTGTTTTCATTTTTGTTTCATCCCGGACTGCTAATTTGACTTACTTATCAAAAAGATGACATCGAATGCGTAAATTTGTTCAAAAACCGGGAGTTGTGTGCAATTTTATCCCTCCCTTTTCAATTAACAATAATTTAACATCGATACAGGGATGACTTATGAAACAAGCGATATTGCCGCTGATTGGTCTGATCACGCTGAGTGTACACAGTGCGGCATTTGCACAGGTTAGCAATGGTGATTTTGAACTCTGGTCCAACGGGAGTCCGGACAGCTGGACAACGACAGACTCAGGGATCCAGGTTACTGAAACCAGCAGTCAGCTTCATTCAGGAAACCTCGCCGCTGCGATTACGGTCAATACCGGCACGCAAAGTGAGACCGACTTTCGACAGACTGTCAGTGTGACCAGCGGCGAAAGTTATGACTTCAGTGTGTGGGTTTATCATACGGAAGGTGGCGTTGCCGCCCGGCTGTATGTGGATGGGTATCAGGGATATTCCATACCGTCTAAAACGGGTGAGTGGCAACAACTCAGCTATCGTTACACGGCAACCAGCACAGGCAGCATAGAGGTTGGGTTACGTTTCTACGACCAGTCCGGATTTGATGGATCTGAAGTGGTCTATGTGGATCAGTTTGAGCCGACGGTGAGCAGTGCGCCATCCGAGGGTGGTGATTCGGGTAGCGGTAATAGCGGGGAGGGTGACCCGGACGGGAACGACTCCGGAGATGGGCTGAGTGATCTGTCCAGCTATTATCAAACCGCAGCGGGTCTGACCGGATATTCACTGAAAACAGCGCTGTATCAGATTATCCGGAATCACAGTGCGCAAAGTTACAGTGATCTGTGGTCTTTCTATACGGCTTATGATCTGGATAAAACCTACGAAAAAGACGGCACCATTCTGGATATTTATTCGGAAAATCCTTCCGGGGCCGATGCCTATCATTTTGTACCCGGTAATCATCAGTGCGGCACCTATCGCGGCGAGGGGGAATGTTATAACCGGGAACATGCTTTTCCGCGGAGCTGGTTTGGCGGGGCGATCGCGCCGATGAATACGGATGTTCACCATATCTTCCCGACAGACGGGTACGTGAACTCGAAACGCAGCAGCTACCCTTATGGTGAAGTCGGCAATGCGACTTTTACTTCAGCAAACGGGTCGAAGCTGGGTGTGGCTGCATCCGGTCTGGGGTATTCAGGGACAGTGTTTGAGCCCGTTGATGCTTTTAAAGGTGATGTCGCCCGGGCCTATTTTTATATGGCGACCCGCTATCAGAATGTCATTTCCGGCTGGGAAACGGACAGTTCCTATGGTGATGCGGTGTTGGATGGCAGTTCTGATCAGGTCTTTGAAGGCTGGTTCCTGGCCCTGTTACTGAAATGGCATCAGGAGGATCCGGTGAGTCAGGAAGAGCGGGATCGCAACGAATCAGCCTATCTTTTCCAGGGGAACCGTAATCCTTTCGTAGATTACCCTGCATTTGTGACTGAAATCTGGGGAAAATAATTCATATCTCTCAGGGGCCGGAATGGCCCCTTTTTTTGTACTTTTCTGTGCCCGGATGTCTGTCACCGTCGGCGTGCTGCATTCGTCAAATCTGATATCCCGATGGATCCGGTGCCGTAAAGTCCGGGTGATGCTTGGTGAGACATTTCAGATTTTTTCAGGAATTTCATCGCATTATTGCTGAGGTGAGCCACACTGTATGTAAACAATACAGTGCGTTGTATGTTGAGCTTGTTGTCTCAGGGAGTCGAGAATGCGTGTGAAACTGCCTTTTTTTGTCTTCATTTTCTTTGTAATGATTTTGCCATTCACAGCGGAAGCCGGTACAGGTGAGTCCGGGCTGGATTTAACACAGACAACCATGGGTTATCTGGCTGTTCTCATCTTCGTCGTTGCTTATGGCTTAGTCATGGCGGAGGAATATCTTCAGCTTCGCAAGTCAAAGCCTATGCTGCTGGCAGCCGGTGTGATCTGGATTCTGGTCGGCTGGGCCTACAAACAAAATGACATGATAGAAGTGGCGCATGTGGCGCTGGATCATAACCTGCTGGAATATGCGGAACTGATGCTCTTTCTGCTGGTGGCAATGACCTATATTAACGCGATGGATGAGCGGCGATTGTTTGATGGTCTGCAGGCCTGGATGGTGAGCAAGGGCTTCCACTTTAAGTCTCTGTTCTGGATGACCGGGTTGCTGGCTTTTTTCATTTCGCCGGTTGCAGATAACCTGACTACCGCTTTACTGATGTGTGCGGTTGTCATGAAAGTCGGGGGCGACAACACACGTTTTATCAACCTTGCCTGCATTAATATTGTGGTCGCAGCGAACGCCGGTGGCGCTTTCAGTCCCTTCGGGGATATTACAACGCTGATGGTCTGGCAGGCCGGACTGGTCCGATTCTCCCAGTTTTTTGAACTGTTTATCCCAGCCCTGGTGAACTTCATGGTTCCGGCTTTGATCATGTCGTTTTTTGTGCCGGGCACCAAACCCGAGACGACCAGTGAGTTTGTTGAACTGAAACGCGGGGCAAAACGGATTGTTTTACTTTTCCTGCTGACAATACTGACGGCAGTCGTCTTTCATACCTATCTGCATTATCCGCCTGTGATGGGGATGATGATGGGGATGGCATATTTGTCTTTGTTCGCTTATTTCCTGCAAAAGACGCTGCCTCGTTCGCTGGAGAAAAAACGGGCGAAAGCCATTGCGAATAATGATCATGCAGCGTTGGACCGTTTAGGTTCTGTGGTGCCCTTTGATGTCTTCCGTCGTATCTCGATGGCAGAGTGGGACACATTGCTGTTTTTCTATGGTGTGGTTATGTGCGTGGGCGGGTTAAGTCTGTTGGGGTATCTCAGCGTTGCATCGCATGTGCTGTATACCCAGTGGGATCCGGTCTGGGCCAATATCATGGTGGGTGTGATGTCTGCCATTGTCGATAATATCCCGGTGATGTTTGCTGTGCTGACCATGAATCCGGATATGGCCGTTGGAAACTGGCTGCTGGTGACACTGACTGCCGGTGTCGGCGGGAGTCTGCTCTCGATTGGTTCTGCTGCAGGCGTCGCGTTGATGGGCGCTGCACACGGGAAATACACCTTTTTCGGACACTTGAAGTGGGCACCAGCGGTTGCATTGGGTTACATCTTAAGTATTGCCGTTCATCTGGCGATGAATGCTGCTGAGTTCGGATAAACAAGACTATCAAGACAACTAAGACAACCAATACAACCAGAATAAGCAAGATAAACAAAAAACAGGGCTGATGTGATGTCAGCCCTGTTGGGTTGAGGATCTTTTGAAGTTTCGAAGAAAACCTCAGCTGCTTTTACAGGTTGCCGTAATATCCAGTTCCGGGTTTTTGGCTGTGGTTTCTACGCCGTAAAAACCAATCAGGGTATGGAAGAAATTGTCCTGAGAAAAATGTCTGGACGTTGCCAGTTTAGACAGACAGATCTTATCAATACCTTTTGCTTGTGCATATTGGTCCGGAATCCACATCAGCCAGGGAACGGTTGTTTGCTCTCTTGGCGCGATGGTGTACGGCGTACCGTGCAAATACAAGCCATTTTCACCCAGCGATTCTCCATGGTCAGAAATATACATCAGGGCGACATTGTATTTGTCCTGATAATGCTTCAGCTTTTGAATGAGCTTTGACAGGAAGAAATCAGTATACGCAATGGTGTTGTCGTACGTGTTCCGAATTTCTGCATCTGAACATTTTTCAATATCTTTGCTGTTACAGGCCGGAGTGAAACGTGCCATTGACTCCGGATACCGTTGAAAATAGGTTGGACCATGGCTTCCAATGGTATGAATCGTGATCAGCTTGTTTCCCTGAAGTGCAGTAATTTCTTTATCGAAATGGGTGAGCAGTGCTTCATCGTGGCAGGTTTCACCATTACAGAATGAACTCTCCTCAGTCGGATCAAGACTGATTTTTTCGAAATTCTTGGCAACACCTTTATCACCGCCATCATTATCTTTCCAGAGCAATGTGACACCTGCGCGGCCAATGATATCCATGACGTTATCCTGATTATTGGCTTTGCTTTTTTTGTAGTCGGAACGATTCATGTTGGAAAACATGCAAGGCACTGAAACTGCTGTCGCTGTGCCGCATGAAGAGACCTGTTGAAACGAAATCAGGCCCATATCTGCGGTATAGGGATTTGTATCACGCTTATAACCGTTGTAACTGAAGTTCATTCCGCGGGCCGTTTCACCCAGTACCACAACAACCAGGGTGTCTTTCTTGTTTTTCGCAGGCAGCAGCTTGGCATCTTCACCCAGCGGGCGATATGGTTCCGGGGTCGTAAAATAGTTCCGGTTAATGTACTTAAAGGTATTGTAGGCGTGCGCAGGGTTAATCATTTTATTCAGATACGAATTATTCCTGCCGACTGCGGCGTAATCTTTATAAAAAAACATGGCAATCAAGCCGAGGCCAATGAAGGCTGCCAGCATTAAAACGACTCGTTTCAGGATTTCTTTGAAAATACTTTTCGAGTAAATGATATGTGTCATTAAAACAAGGGTGGCAGGGACAAAACCGAAGAAGATCAGGTAAAACAAAGAGCTGCCATTCAGATAAGAACTGGCTTCACTGGTGTTGGTCTCAAAAACATTTTCGATCATGCCATAGTCAAACATGACCCTGAATTTCATTTCGGCATAGAAAGCTAATGATGAGGTGATTAATAATATAATACTGACAGGTTTAAATATAAAAGGCTGGCACAGCATGGAAAAAATAATGACAAAACTAAAAAAAAGCAGGCAGGGTGAACTGATGATGAAAGGTGTCAGATGATAGCCGGTCACCTGATAAATCTTTGAAATTACAGGCATGTTCAAGATGAAGGCATAATACACTGACATGAGCAGGATAAACCCGTTCATCGTCAGTGTAATTCTTGTTTTGAAAACATTTTTTATTATGTTTGGCATGAATAATTTATTGTGATGCGGACAATGAATGCACTATGACGATTAATTCTTAAGAGATGCTTAAGAATTGTATATGGACTTGTCACATTTCGGTAATAAAAGCTTTCAGTTTTGATCAATACAATTTCTTAAGCGTTTCTTAAGACACAGCATGAATACTGCAGAAATGATTTCGATGAATCCTCAACAGGAGCGAACATGGTTACACAACAGCAGTCCGATATTCTCTGGGATCGCTTTGTCCGATTTATTCATTGGTCCGTCGCAGCACTCTTCTTCACCAATTATGTGTTCACGAAGGAAGGGGGAGCAACCCATGAGTGGGTTGGTTATGTCATGGTGTTGCTGATTCTGTTGCGTTTACTGTGGGGAACCCGGGTGACAGGGGCAGCAAGGTTGAGCAGTTTTGTGCCTTCAGTCAGTAAGGCCCGGGAACATATCAGTACGCTGTGGGAAACCGGAAAAGATGACCATCACGGGCATAACCCTTTAGGTGCCTTCATGGTTTGGTTCTTATGGGGTGCACTGGTGCTTTGTACTTTGAGTGGCTGGGCAGCTCACGAAAAGCTGTTTAATGCAAAGAAACTGTTTAAAGAAGTTCATGAATTTCTGGTCAATCTGACGTTGTTTGCAGTGATCTTCCATGTCTTTGCTGTTGTCATGATGAGCAAGCTGACGGGCAATCAGTATGTGAAAGGGATGCTGACCGGCCGGCGGGGTCAAAAATAAGACGGAACCTGCCGCAATGGAAATCCTTGCGGCAGGTTTCATTTTATAACGCGGCTTTTAATGCCGAAATGAAGTCGTCAATATCATCCCGGCTCACATCGAGATGGGTGACCAGACGCATCGGGTGGCCGGTACTGATCAGGATGCCTTGGTTTTTCAGGGTTTCAGCCAGTGCGGTTTGATTGATATGGCTGTCCACCTTGGCAAATAAAATGTTGGTTTCGACGAATTCAGGTTTGGTGCTGAACCCGGGGACGGTATTGAGCTGTGCTGCAAGATAGCGGGAGTTCTCATGGTCTTCCCGTAACCGGGTTGCATTTTCCTGAATCGCGATTTTAGCAGCAGCTGCCAGAATACCCGCCTGACGCATGCCACCGCCCAGCATTTTTCGCCAGCGTATCGCTTTTTTGATCAGGGCTTGATCACCAAGCAGCAGTGAACCGACGGGTGCGCCGAGTCCTTTGGACAGGCAGATGGTGAAAGAGTCGAAATACTTCACGATTTCAGTGATATCGACGTCCAGCGCTGCGGCAGCATTGTAGACCCGGGCACCATCAAGATGAAGCGCCAGATTGTGCTGGTCTACGAAAGCACGGGCTTCAGCCAGATAGGACAGGGGAAGTACTTTACCGTTGATTGTATTTTCCAGGCTCAGGAGCCGGGTACGGGCAAAGTGGAGATCGTCCGGCTTGATCGCTGCTTCAAGTTTGCTGAACGGAATGGTTCCGTCCGGATCATTTTCGACAGGCTGTGGCTGGATCGAACCCAGAACAGCCGCACCGCCACCTTCGAATCTGTAGTTGTGTGCTTGCTGTCCGCAAAGATATTCGTCGCCGCGCTCACAGTGACACAGGAGTGCCAGCAGGTTGGCTTGTGTGCCTGAGCTGCAAAACAAAGCCGCTTCAAACCCGTGTTGTTCGGCTGCCCATTGTTCCAAATCGTTGATGCTTGGATCGTCACCATAAACATCATCACCGACAGGGGCATTTGCCATGGCCTGGCGCATGGCATCAGATGGGCGGGTGACGGTATCGGAACGAAAATCAATGTAGGGTTTGGATGTGTCGGTATGGCTGGTGGTCATCATGTTTTTCCAGATCGTTGCACCATTCAAGGTGCGTTTTTCGAGGTTGTTCACTATATATACCACGAAAAATAAACGATGCATGCGAAATCAGGTAATTGACTGATATTGAATTGATTTTCAGGTGATTTGAACTAGTGTTGTGCATATAAATGTGAATATTGAGTCAGATAAATACTCATGATATTTCATATTTAATTCTTCAGAAGTGAACAGGAACCTTGTCAATGCGTATGGATACGGAACACCAGGGCAATAACTTCCCACCTTACTTTTATCTGGTGGCTTCGATTATAGTTGCCATCTTCATGATAGGCGTCAGCCTGTATTTTCGGCCGCTATTACCCATCGATGAAACCCGGTATACGTCTGTCGCCTGGGAAATGTGGCATGGCGGCGACTGGCTGGTGCCTCATAAAAATGGTTTGCCTTATGCACATAAACCCCCGGTGTTATTTTGGCTGATCAATCTCAGCTGGATGCTCTTTGGTGTGAACGATGTTGCGACCCGCATGATTGTTCCCTTGCTGGCCTGTTGTAATTTCTTCCTGATTTATCAATTAGGAAAGAGGCTGTATGGAAAGCACTCACAGGCTGCTGAACTCTCGCCACTGGTTTTGCTGAGTTTCTGCATTCTGGCACTTTATCTGTCCATGACACTGTTTGATTTGTTACTGACAGTATTCCTGTTAAGCAGTGTGATATGCCTGCTGAAGGCTGCACAGGAAAACAAGATCAAGTGGGGAGCGGTCGCGGGCTTCTGGGCTGGCATCGGGGTGCTGGTGAAAGGCCCGGTGATCTTGGCGTATTTATTTCCTTTATTTGTTTCCTATCCCTTTTGGCGACAGGACGGCTGGCTGCCGAATCGAAAATGGCTGGTTGTTTGTTTGCTCAGTATCATCATCACAGCAGTGGTCGCTCTGCTTTGGGCAATTCCGGCAGCCATGCAAGGCGGTGAAGAATATGCTCAGGCCATTTTCTGGGGACAGACTGCGGGCAGAGTCTCCGAGTCTTTTGCACATGCCCGGCCATTTTACTGGTATGTATTGTTTCTGCCGGTACTGACATTGCCCTGGTTGTTTTTTCTGGGCTGCTGGCGTAGCCGGATATTCAGTCAGATGAGTCAGGCAGATAAATTTTGCTTAAGCTGGCTGGTGCTGACGGTGCTTTTATTCAGTTGTTTCAGTGGTAAGCAACCTCATTATCTGTTACCGGTTTTCCCTGCAATGGCGGTCTTCCTGGCTGCAAAGCTGAATCTGAAACTGTTCGGCAAAGAGCCTTTGCTGGCTTTGCTGTTGCTGATATTAGCGATTGCGATGTTCAGCGGCCCATGGTGGATTGGCGCGGCATTTAAAGCGGCTCAAAATCCGGAAGTTCATCCGCTCTGGGGACTGGTGCCGCTATTTTTGGCCGTGGTCGCCATCAAACCTGCAGTCTTTCAGAAATTCAGATTGCCCGTTCTCTTACTTGCGATTCCGGTCAGTGTTTATGCGCTGCTGCCGTTTGTATCGCCGGTTTTATTTCAGCTTTATGATCTCAGTGAACTGGCACAACAACTGAATAAAAAACAAACCGAGGGGCATGTGGTTGCCATCTCCGGAAATTATCATGGGCAGTACCAGTATCTGGGTCGTTTAGAAGAACCACTGGTGGTCATTGGCGATAAAAATACAGAAGAGTATCTGTGGTTAGCCCAGCATCCCAATGCCTGGGCTGTGATTGCAACCAGAAATGTCGACACTTACATCGAGCAGCATGCTGTACAGATATGGCCTTACCGAGGCAGAAAAAACGTATTGATTTCAGCGGCAGACTTATTTCAATGGCCCGACTGGAAACTGTATACGCCTGTTATCGATCAAAAGCTGACGGAAAAGAAGGTCGCCGTTAATTCTGATCTCGAATAAGGAAAGAGCACCCTGGAAAAATACAGCGCATAAAAAAATCCGGGTATACACCCGGATTTTTCAACTCAGACGGATTCAGCGATTTCGATTCACGGAATCAAAACCTGAGGGTCAGTCCTGATCGTACTGATCACCAAACACGTCCCGATAAGAACGGCGCGGCGAATCAATATTCGGCTCTTTCACGATCCATTCCGGCATGTACAGCGTCTCGATCTGCGGTTCCAATCCCCAGCGGTGATAGGCGAGTGATGCCAGACCAGTAATGGTCATCGCAAACCAATAGCCTGAATCGTAGGCTTCATCCTCACTTCCGAAATACGTTTTGTGATCTTCCAGTGCCGCCTGAAGCTTTTCTGGATATGCTGTTTCCCGGTTCGGACTGTACATGGCATGAATCAGCGGAATCAGCGGTAAAAATTTGTAATTGACCGCTTCCTGCCTTGCTTCATGGCCGACACATTCAGGCTTGAACACTTTTTCTGCTGCATCGACCAGCAAAGCGTTCATGTCTGCGTCAGGGTACAGAATGCCTTTCAGCAGGTTGAGCATGGCTTTATCAAACGCCCGGTTTGAAGGGCCATTTTGCCTTGCATCCAGATCAATGTGCGCTTCATTTAGTTCACACAATTCATAGGCGCCCGAATAATCCTGAAGAATCAAACAGCAGGCAAACACCAGCACCCAGTCATCCAGATTCAGGCGGTGATCCGTTGGCTTACCGACACCTTCGTATTCATACTGGTTGATGCTAAAGGGGACAAAGTCCCCTTGATTAAACACCAGACGGTAATAGGCCAGACCAACATCACGGTATGTTTTCAGACACCACTCAATTTGAGGTTTAGGAGCACCTTTGACGATTAGTTTGCCCAGCGTTGTGATGCACCAGTCTAATCGAAAGCCTAATTGCATTTGAAATCGTTCGGGAGATATGCCTTCTAGAGCTTCCGGAGGCATATTTCTGGCGATTAATGGTTCAAGCCTATCACCCAATGGTCGAGAAATACTTTCACGACTTTCTCGATCAATGATGTGGTGACTGAGTATATTGGGATTATTCAAAAGCATTCTCCTTATAATCCACTGTAGTGCCGTTGGCTTTCAGTGAGCCATCAGGATTGAGCTTGGTTGTAATTTTGATGAATGAAGCCGTATCATTTTTCTTATGTTGCTCAATTTTCTTAAGTGTCTCATTATGTTTTTCCAATAGGTCCGGCGATACAGAGTTTGCGTAGACGTTAGCATCTTCGTTCCATTTCTGCATAGCCTTGATGGTATCCAAAGTATGCTCTCTGTGCCCCTGAACAAAACAGTCACTGCCAATAACACGACAGTTGTCGGATGGGTTTGAGCCCCCTTTATACTCCGCAAATATGAGCTTTTCGCTGCCATCATCATGCTCAATCAGATAGATGTCGTCAAACTGGTCATTCGCCTTCTTACTGCCAGGGTAGGAAGCCTGAAGTTTACTCACGCGCTTCACACCGTTGTGACCTTCAACGAACAGCTGATTCTGGATCACGGCTTCACCCGTAAGTTTGCCAATCGTGTGACTCAGATTGTTCATTTCAATGCTGGCATCAACAAAGGCTTCCTGCTGGGCCGGCGTTTCCTGAGACTTGTTTGCCTCTTTGGTCGCTTTTGCCTTTTGGCGCAGTTCACCGAGCTGAGAAACTGACATTTCTTTGGGTTGCCCGTCGATGCTATAGGTTGCTTTCAGTTCACCATCACAGTTCGGGAAACGACAGGCATCCACCGCGTTGAGCGGTTTGCTTGTATCAACACCATTGATGATGTCGTTTTTGAAGGTTGGTGGTACTTTGGTTGTATTGCCACTTTCAGGCTTATGCCAGCCTCTGCCGTTTTCATACTCCCAACCATTTCGGACGAAGTATTCGAATTTACTTGGCGAAATCGTGACTTTTCCGACTGAATCAATATGCGCCTGGTAAAGGTCTTTGATATCCGTATCTGTCAGTTGTTCGATGGGCTTATTCGGTTTTTTGTCTCCTCCTGAATGATTGGGATCGCCACCTGAACCAAAGCCAGAGCGAGGCGCATCGTGACTCAGCTTATCCATCAGGTGCTTATCGTTTTTCACCATCCTGAGCAGGTCAGCTAATTGCTCCACGCCAGCGGACATATCCATGTCACTATACTGGCCATTCAACAGCTCGAGAATTTCGAGAGTTGTCATTGCGGCAATTGTTTTTTTCCATCCCATGATGTGTTTGGCTTTATCAACCACACCATCTTCAATTGAATTGACGGCATTTTCATACGCAATTCGTTTGAGCTCTTCAGTGGCTTTTTTTCTGTCTTCAGGGTTATCAGATTTCAGTAAGCCATAAACATCAGTTGCTGACTTCAATAAATCGGGCAATTCCATGATAGCCAGATAAGCACTGGCAGCGATTGCAGCTGTATAAAGGGTGTCAGCAAGTAACCAGAGAAGAAACGCAGCATTATTTTCTGCAGCATTTCCGGCAGCTTTCATGCCTGCTTCGACATCACCCTGAGCTGCGAAAATCATGAGACCACTCACCAGCCTGGAAATATCAGCCCCCATTTTTTGGAGTCGAGCAATTTCCTGATCAAATTCAGCTTTGGAGATTTGGCCGTTTTCTTTCTGCATTTGGGTCAGGACTTTTGCAGCGAATGCTTCGGTGCTGCCCTGAATGTTGTCGATCTGTTCCTTGTAGCCAATATCTTCTTTATATTTTTCAGCAATATATTCACCAATGACACCGCCAGCGGCGCCGCTCATGCAACCAGAAAGGATGCCTTTACGGTTTGAGCCATTGATACTGTTTGTCATGGAGCCTAAGCCACAGCCCAACGCAGCATGTGCGATATATTTCGCACCGGCAGAGATCGGGTCGACTCCGGATTCAATGATATCGCCTTGTTCATTCAGACGAATGCCACGGCTTGCGGCACCAATCTGGTTGGCCAGACTCTTACCCAAGACATTGACTGTTGAACTGGCCAGTGCGTGGATGAACGTCTCATCAATATCTTTTAAGCTGCGTAATCCGTCTCCGTTAGCCAGACTTTCTAGCTGAGAGGCAACAATCGTATGGAAGACCTGCTGGGTTGCTTGCTCTGCGATAGAGCCTGCCATCCCATTCCCCAGAGCATCAGAAGCTGCACTGCTGGCATCATTAAACAGAGAGGTATCTAACTTTTCCAGAACACCAGCGGTGACTGCAGAAAGCGCAACTGACCTGACTGTTTCAGAACTGGCCATCTGGTCGAGGGTGGACTTGATGTTGAACCCATTGGCAAGCAGTGACGCAGATGCCTGGAAAGCCAGGCTGTTGACTGCAGCGGCCATGACCGTATTGGTGACGCCCATGAGACCTGCAACACCGGCACCTCCGGTTGCTACAGCAATTGCGACAGCCAGAATCGCCATGGCCGCAGGGGTCAAACCACTTTGGTCGTAGTCCCATTCATCCAGGATGAGTTTCACTTCCTGCCAGTTCACATCTGGTGAGTCTTTGACTTGCTTCAGCCATTCCATACCATCCGTGACTGCCAATTGATCGATGTAGCTGTCTAAATCGACGAATTGCTGGTCTGGTAAAGTGGGGAACTCAACTTTGATACCGTGTCTGGCATCCAGCATGAGACCACCCTGGGTTCTGAACAGGTTGTAATATGCGATTTGTTTTTTAAAGCCATGTCCCTGAAATCTGAAACTGAGCGATCCTTCATAGGATTCCTCATAGCTGTAAACATGAGTGGCAAGCTCTAAATCAAAATCGATATTGTCAGCAATGATTTTGGTGACGCCCTGGCTGTCGACCTCAACTGCACGTAAAGTCACTGGGCCAATTTGTGTGTTTAACGTAATGTCATTTCCGGCACGGAGCAGTGTACGAACAACTTCTGCACGTTGTTCGCTTTCTGCTGTTTTCTCTTTGGTTCCGAAAACACCCCCAGTTTTACTTTGAAATGATTTGCTCCAGCTGTATTCATTTTGTGCAGCAGTTAAGTAAATCCCTTCACCCGCCAGCAGCTCCAGCATGCCTTCACTTTCGATGATTGCACCTTGCGTGATGATCTTTTCATTGGCAATGATTGAAATAATATCGACTGCTGAAAGTTTGGTTTGTAAGTTCACTAACGACTGACTGGAGTCTGTCCACCTCTTGCCCGACTGTGCATGTTGCTGGCGAACCTCCTGCGTTAGGAGTTGAACGCTGCCACCTGTATTGATGTGAAGTGTCCCTTGTGAGTCAAATTGTCCGCCTTTACTGATCACATCAGCTGCAGTTGTTAAGTTGAGTGAATTTAATCCGGTAATTTTGGCGAGGTTACCAGCTAATTCAGAATATCCGTATTCGTATTCGTGACGGAAGACTAAAGTTTCATTTCTAATTGCATTAGCAATCAGCTTTGTATCACGGCCTTGAATGGTGCCGGAGTAGTTTTCAATGTTATTCCCTGCCTGGATTTTCAGGTTTCCCTGGGATTTGACATTGCCTTGGTTGTTAATGAAATCCTGTTTGGTTTGAATGAAGAGGTTTCGTCTGGCGATAACATCACCACCGTTAACTGTAAAGCTTCCGGCATTGACCATACCATTACCAACACTAAAGGTTGTTTTACTTACTTTATTCGTTGCAATGGTTGTTTTTGATAAATAAACGAAAGGAATGACGACTTTTTTCCCGGTTGGCAATGTTCTGAATTCAGGCCAGATGACATCGCTGGAAATACTATTGATTTGAGCTGAAGTCAGGTTTTGGCCAAATTTGTAGCCTTTTTCTTTTATCAGTATCAGAGCATTGTCATAGAGTGACTTGATCATGTCATTGTAATTGTCATAATCACCTTCACCAACGATATAACTTCGGTTCAGAATTTGGTTGAGCTGCAGGCGGATGATGTCTCTCTCAACATAAGGTGTGCCGATAAATAAAGGCTTTGGAGGTGCGGCAGGAATTATTGTTGTGATCTCACCTACACCGATGGGTACCCATTTCATATCACTAAATTTTTTCGGATATTTTGATGCAGCCAGTTGGTAGAAATAACCGAAGCCATCAAATATATCCGATAAAGGTGACGTGAATACTTCTTCATAAAGATGACCCGAGACCCGGCTGGTTAACTGATACCGTGCTGATGAATCCAGCGCTGACTGGAGCTTATTCACATCTCTGGTCAGCTGAATGTTTGCATAAGCTGGAAAAGCCAGTTGCATCGGAATCACCCAGGTTAAAACAGATGCAGTTGCTTTTCTCCAGACCGGTGATTTTTCAGCCTGCATCAGCGTGGAATGGTTTTTTTTGTTCATTTTTATGATCATCCCTGATTATTTTCCGAAAGTGATATTGCCAGTTGTGACTTTACCATTTGCGACATTAATATTAGCTTTGTTGATTTCAAAGAGAGCTGGGAACTGGCCTTTGGTTTCATCTTTGATGAGTTTTTCAGAGGTTGTTGTCCATCGTTCTGTTTTTCGTTTGATACAAGCACCTAATACACGTCTTGAACAATAACGGCGCGAGTGGTGAGTCACTGTAGTTCTGATGATTTTTTCATTTAGTGCTAATCCGAGAGATTTTATTTCATTCAGATTTCCATTCATTTCACCCCAAATTTCAACGTTACTGGCTTCGTTGTAAAATTTGTTTCCGTTAAAGGTAACATTCCCTGCAACCAGCATACGAGCGACAGGGGACAGTGTTGATACATATTGTGTGTAGACTTTCTCTTTGGTGTTTTTATTTTTGTAGATGGCGTCAATATATTCTTTGCATGGTTTTATATATATTTCTTCGACTCTTTTCACCACATGTATAGCTTGATCAATCGGAAGATTGGAGTTTGAGCCTAAGAAATATCTATAAAACTCATCTAATCTTTGATAGTCCACATGATGATGTTTTTTTAAATCTGCTTCAAGCGCTTTACATTTGCGCACAGTTTCAGCAGGGAAAGTTTTAGATTGATAGTATTCGTGACTTTTTCCTTCAATGTAATAACGTTGGTTATTTATTGATGGAGAGTCAATTGACATGTTTCCATTTAATACTTCGACAACGCCAGAACCATTTTTAAAAGAATTTTTAGCTTGAATGACTAGAGCGTTTTCAGCTGAAATTGATACTGGCGTTGAATCTGTGATCTCCATTTTAATTTCAGGGTTTTTATATTCTTTACGTTGCTTGATATATGGATTCGAATTAATGATTTCTGGAGCGCTTAATGAAAGGTTAAAACCATAAATACTTGATTTTCTTTCTTCTAATGTCCAGTCTTTTTTTATGCTTTTAGTTGTGCATCGATTGATGAAATTTTTGATTAACCCAACACCAGTACCAATTTGAATCGTACTGCTTTTACTCTGTGCACTGTGACCAAAAGTCTCAACACCTACACATTGCCAGGGATCTAGAATGCCATTGATGATGGAGTTGTTACTGCTTAATGCGACATTGCTGCCAACAAATATACCTTGATGGTTGTTCTTTATATAGCTGATGCCATTGACATAGAGCGAATCACGGGCAAATAATTCTCCGCCTAAATTGCTCACCATGTTTGCAGCAACTTTTATATTATCTGCAAAAATTAGTCCTTTCATTATGAGTGAGTTCTCAGCAGAAATTTCAATGTCTCCTGCTTTAATACTGTAATCTTTGTATTCCTCTTTTGGAATGATAGATATATTACTTGCTTCCAGGATCACATTTGATTTCGTCAGCAGTTTATTTTCACTCAGTATTAATGAGCCGAATGACTTAATATGAATGTTCCCACCAGGGAAAACTGTTTTGTCTTGATAGGTATTGACGAGTGAAACGTCTCCTAAGGTTGAAATGTTACTCTTCAATGTAATGTTTGCATTTAAACTGGTTGTCTGAATCAAGACATTTCCGGCTTTAATATCCCCCAGCACTGTCAGAGCAGTACCAGTCTGACTGGCATTGGCGATGTTGATATCACCCTTTTCATATGACAGTTCAGTATTCCCAGTAACTAACTGAAGATTGCCTTGCGATGCAAGCAAATTTCCGCCCTCAGGTGCCACTTCATAATTTCCTGTGGTGTTTTTATTCGCTCTAGTGAAAGTATTAATATCACCCTGGACGTTGATTCTTTGGGCTAATAAATCAACAAAGACAGCATCTTGTGTTCTCAGACCCGAACCAATGATGTCCAGAGCACCTTTCTGTGTTTTGATCTTTGTCAGATTACCTTGGCTGAAAGAAGGAGAGCCTGTCGTCAGCACAACGCGTTTGGTATTTTTGAATTCGCAGGAATCGCAGATAAGTCCGGAAGGACTGGCAATGATGATATCGCTCGGTTGCCCAAGAACTTCAACTTCACCAATGGATAAAGGTGTGGCAGAGGTGTTGTGGATGATCGTGACTTTCGTTGGTTGGTTTTTGACACCTTTATTCAGAATCGGGTTGTTTACTAATAACAGATGCTTGACGGTTTTACCGTCACTGCTGACTTGGACGTTGGCTGTTCCTTCAGGACTGAGCTTTTCCATGAAAACAAGTGTTTCTTCTTTCTGAAGGTCTGAATGTTTTGATGAAATGATTTTGGTATTGGTTGAAGTCAGTGATGCAAACGTAAAAGAGGGCAATAAAAAAATTGAAGTGAGCATCAAGGTTGATGGCCAGAATTTTCGGTATCTTCGTGTCATGATATTTGTATAACCTGAATTGATAAATGCTTATTTAGTATGTGTTGATTAAAGGTTAACCATCTGAAATTAAAACATTACTCCCAGTTTTTGTGAAAATGAGTGAATATTACTCGCCGGAAAACTGATGTGCAAGATGATTCATTTCAAAGGAGATGGAAGTGTTGTTTTTGATTCGTGATTTGTATGTTCAATTGGTTTGAACTGCTCATGGTCATTTTCAGAGAGCTTTTGGGAGTGGCTGGAGAATTGAAAGGGGAAGCTTCAGGTTGATATTGTCGATTGCTTTGTCTGAAAAACAACCAGACGGATTATTTGCTGAAAATAGTAGGGAAATTAAACAGCCTGGAGCGAACACGCCAGGCTGTTGTTATGTACGGTGGTATTTCACCAGGGGTAGGGACGCTGCGTGACAAATTTACGCATGCTTTCTGGCGCATCGCATTGGGGCTCTGCCGTGGTGGCATCAAAAAGGATCCAGTGCCTCCGGTGGGCTTCTCCCATGTTCTGGCCTTTGCTGAGGGTAAAACAGCGGACACTGGCTGAATCGGGAATAAGAATGTATCGGTTCGGGCTGTCATGTAACCAGGCCCAAGCCCTTTCTTCCTGTTCCTGTATGGGAGCCAGATAACTGAAATGAGTGACGGTCACGGGAGAGAACAGGATATGCTGCTCCTTAAAGTTCACTAAACCGAGCTCAGCATCAGTACCAATTGTATGTGCGATGTTAGCCATCAGCGCTTTCGGGGTACGATTTGGGTCAAGCAAATGATATCCCCAGCTGGCAAAAATCAGCCAGGTTACGGCCAGAAGTCCCCCCAGGGTCAGATATGCATTTTTGTTGCGTCTGAACCAGAGTGTCCCCAACCAGATCAATCCGCAGGTGAAAAGCATCAGGCCCGCTTGCAGAGTTTGCTCTTCAAGTTCACGGACTGCTTTTTCAATTTGGGCAATTCCTGCAATCCCGCCGGCAAACATAACAACGCCGATTAACGTCATCAATCCGACCATCAGCCAGTGCAGCCAACGTTTGTGATCCAGCAGATTGACTGCCGGACTCAGTGCGAGTGCAAACATTGGCAGTGCGGGGAGCACATAGACGCCTCGTTTACCGGGACTGAGACTGAAGAAAAGGACCACGAGCACAACCCAGCTGAGGATGACCCAGATAACCGGATACTGTTTCCAGCTTTCACGAAGTGATTTCCAGAATGCGATGACCATAAATGGTAACGGAAACCAGAACACGGGGATTACGGATGAAATGAAATAGTGCCAGGGCTGCACATGACCAAGTGAGTTTGCATAGCGTTCTGCGGTTTGTTTGAACAGGATGTTATCGCGGTAGGCCTGGAACTGAGGATCGTCACTGCCACTGGTGATGAGCAGCAATGGAATCAGCCAGGCAAGAATAACGGCCAGCATGAACAGTGGTCCGAACCAGGCCTTTTTCTGAAAAGCCGGCGGTAGTTCTTTTCGTTGCGGAAAAGCGTAGATCGCAATAGGAATGAGCATTAACGCGGGTAAAAAGCCAACGCCTTTGGTGATGACACCCAGTCCCATCATGGCCCAGGCGAGATAATATAAGCGCCAGTTAGGGGCCAGAAAAAAGTGGCGGATCAGGCAATAGCACGACACAGTAATCCAGCAGGCGACCATGGCATCAATCTGGGCATTTTTGGCCTGAATGAAAAACTGAGGCGCCAGCATGAGCAGAAACAACGCCGTACGGGCAGTTTTGTTCCCCCACAGGCGACGTGCTAAATCCCAGACCAGAGTAAGCGTCAGCAGCCCACAGAGCGCATTCGGCAGCAAAAAAGCCAGTTTCAGATTACCGGTCAGCCAGTAAAACAGGGCAATGCTCCACATGAAAACCGGGGGTTTATCCGGATACAGTTCTCCACCCCGCATCGGGAAAAACCAGTGTCCGGTCGCCACCATTTCTCTGGCGACTTCGGCAAAACGGGGTTCGTCCGCCGGCCAGGGAGAGCGCCAGCCAATGCCCCAGAAAAGCAGAAGGATGGCGATTGCAAACAGCAGGATAGTCAGACTATCCCACGATTTATCTTGTTCTGTTGTCGTAATGTTTTGAGCCGGATTTGATAGCATTCGTCGCATCCTTGGTCGTTTTTTCCCGGTGGAAATAGAGATAAATGCCCAGCGCACTGGAAATGGCAAACAGCAAAATGCTGACTGTCATTTGGTTATGGTCGGAGAGTCGTACCCCTGAGCCAGCCATAGCGAATACCGCTGTCTGCGGTAAGAAGCCGATAACAGAACCCAACACAAATGCACTGATCCGAAGGTTACAGGCACCTGAAAACAGATTCGTAAATAAGTTACTGCCGACAGGGAGCAGTCGAATCACCATGATCTTTAACGTGGCATTACGTTGCAGTGACTTCTCAAAGACTTGCAGATACTTGGAAAAACGTCGCTCCAGCATGGGGTGGAGGACTGAACGCGCCATATAAAAGCAGCACAGCGAACCGATTAAACTGACCACCAGGGCTGCGATAACGCCCACAGGTCCGCCCAGCAGAAAGCCAAACAAAAAAGCAATTGCCTGACGGGGGCCGCCGATGCCAATGAACAGGATCGCTGAAAGATAGAGTGACAGCCATTTCAGGAGGCCTGCATGGTCCAGCCATTGCGCGATGACGTGGTGATCACTCAGCGGCGGAATCCAGTCATTGCGAATGATGAGATAGAGCAACAACAGGCCACAGAGGGTGATCACTGCTTTGACATACAATTTATTCATTTGCGCCTGACTGACTGATTTTTTCGATAAGCGGATTTCTGGCACGTCGGCTGAGCCAGACCACGCCCATCATATCGACCAGTCCAACCCACGCACGGTTGAGCGCATTGTATTTGGATGTACCGCCCCAACGGCCACGATGATTGACCGGGACAACAGCCACTTCACCGCCCAGACGACGGATCAGTGCCGGAAGAAAGCGGTGCATGTGGTCAAAGTATGGTAAGGCCAGATAGGTTTCTCTGGGGATGAGTTTCAGGCCGCATCCGGTGTCTTTCACGCCATCTTTCAGTACCGCCTGACGAATGGCGTTGGCGAAACGGGACTGAAAGCGTTTCCACTCAGTATCTTGCCGGTTATGCCGGAATCCGGCGATACAGAAATGAGATTGCTGTTGTTGTGCCGCAGCTTCCAGCAAAGCGGGGATATCAGCGGGATCGTTTTGCCCGTCGCCATCCATGGTGACGATCCATTTGCCCTGAGCCTGATTCACAGCGGACAATAATGCAGTACTTTGACCGACAGAACGCTGATGTTTCACGATAGTGAGCAGGATATCCGAATGAGATTTTCCCCAATCCTCACAGGTTGAATAGGTATTGTCAGAACTACCGTCATCAACGACAACGATCTCAAAATGGCAGAGACCGGTTAACGAGGCGACGACTTCATCCAAAAGTTTCGGCAGGTTCATTGCTTCATCTTTGGCGGGTATCACTGCAGAAATAAACGGGTAGGGCACAGCATTTTACTCCATGTAATGCATAAAACAGCGTTCCATACTTGGCTATCAGCATGATTCAAATCAAGTCGGGTCAAGCACCAGCATATCAGCGGTGTTTGAATGTTTTATTATCCTTCTCGGGAATGAATTATTTATATCTATAGCAGACAAATCAAACGGATGGCTGAGAGGTACGTCGGTTTTTTGGTGTTTGAATGATGCAACGTAATATTTGGTGTTTCATGAAATAAGAATAATTCTTCTTACAAGCACATGTATTCATTGGATGAATCAATCAGGCAGTCTATTTACTGCCTGATTGTGATATGAATTGAATGTCTGTTATTCGGCGTATAACAGCTGGTCGCTTTCAATAAATGATTTGAATAAGGGTAATTCAGTCATCTGTTTCAGGTAGGATGCCAGGTTTGGCCATTTTGTCGCATCGACTTCTATCTTTGAATAGCTCAGATTGATGAAATGAGTCGTGGTTGCAATGTCTGCGATCGTCAATTCATTGCCGTGCAGGAACTTTTTCTTCCCGTGTAACTGGTTATTCAAATAGTCAAAAATGCTCGGAATCGATTGAGACATAATGTTGCTGATTTTCTCTTCATCCGGCATTTGCTGTAAGACTAAAGGCTTCAGTACGCGCTCAAAGAAAATCGGGCCAAGTGCAGAAACCACCTCGGTATCCGCATATTTTTCCAGCCATTTGACCCTCGCACGTTCGACCAAATCACTGGGGCAGAGAGGGTTCTCCGGATATCGCTGTTCGAGGTAATCACAAATGACAGCAGAATCAGCAAGCAGGACTTTGTCATCTTCGAAAGCGGGAATCTTGCCCAGCGGACTGACCCGCTCAAAGTCTTTTGGCGGATCCATCGGGTTCACCTGAGGATTTGAGTAGGGAACTCCTTTTACTTGCAAAACCAGAAGCACCTTTCTGACGAAAGGAGAAAATTGCACTCCATAGACAGTGGTCATAGCCAGCTCCTTCATTCTTTATCAGGTAATTTTTATTGCGCCCGAAGAGGTTCAGATACGAAAAATAAATCGATTCATTGAACGTTTGTGTGTCTGGTTATATATCCACTGTAGTCGAGCCTTTTAGTGACATGAGCAAAGAAACAGGCGTTGTGTCACAAAAGCTGAGATTAAAACGGCTTGCAGTGTTTTCTGCTGGCTTGCGATTCATTTATCTCTGTGATGTCTGATGCAAGTTGTAACCGACATGCAAAGATCAGGTCCATCTATGTGGTTGTCGTCTGCCTTTTTGGGGATGGATGCCAGAGAAGATTTACCCGTCTGTCTCAGGATTGAATCATGTGTTTTGTGAAAGACAGACTTCACTGATATGAAGAATTGATGACAATGGATCATCAGTAAGTCGTGTATGTATGGTGTGCAATCTGATTGATTGCTGGTGTGGCAGCTGAGATTTGCCTGAAGCCAAAGTATTGAGTACCCATGTGATGACCTAGAATAACTTGACAGTTTCAGCCGATTATCGTTTTTGATAAGGTTTGAATATTTTCTGGAATGTTGCGGAAAAACCTTATTTTTCCTGATGTTAGCCAATGCTTGCGACGGGAAGAATTTACTCGCGCTTCAGAATCTTTGACTACACTATTAGTTGCGAGTCAACAGAGTGGAGGAAAGGAGGATGTTAGCTGAACACCGGCAATACCTGATGCCAGGCGGTAAGGGTTATCATTTGGATGTCAGAGTTATCCCGACTGGCTTTCTAGAAGTAGAAATCATGGAAGAACATGATAAGTTTGAGGCAGAGTTCGAGGAACTTTCCTTTTTATCGAACGGCAAAAGAACTGAGTTAGTTTGCCGCAATCATGCCGGTGGTGAATGTGTACGCTGGCAAGTTGATATGACCAGTGATGATGCCCGGGAACTGGCCAAATTAATCGAACTTGCAGAAGATGAATTTGAGTTGCTAATGCGTGATCTGTGACGGATTATCAGCATCAAAATCAGAAATGCAAACCCTGCTTCGGCAGGGTTTTTATTTGTGTCGCATCCTGGAAGTGTTTCAACCTGAAGCGCAATCGGTTAGGCAATCGTTTGATTGTCCATTTCTATCAACTCTCTGTTTCTGTCAGGCTCTGACTTGTGGGTTGTTCACGTTAGGGTGAACGTCTAGAATTCCCTCCACATGATGCGAAAAAGGCATCAAGAAAATCTACGCCCTACCGTATAAAAGAAGAACACAATGAAATTAGAAGCTATTGATTTTACCGCACCCGACGCACAGGAACGTTTTGTTGAATCTCTGCGCGAGACCGGTTTCGGTGTCCTGAAAAATCACCCGCTGCAACAGGAACTGGTCAGTTCAATTTACGAAAACTGGCAACGTTTTTTCGATTCTGAAGAAAAGTATGACTACCGCTTCAACGTTGAAACACAGGATGGATTGTTCCCGTCTGAAGTTTCTGAAACGGCAAAAGGTCACACTCAGAAAGACATCAAAGAATTTTTCCACTATTACCCTTGGGGTCAGTGTCCTGAAGAACTGAAAGCAGAGCTGCAGAATTATTATGACCAGGCTAATGCGCTGGCTTCTACGCTGTTATCCTGGGTTGAAAAACACTCGCCTGCTGAAGTTTCTGTCCTGTATTCGCAGTCGCTGTCGAGCATGATTGAAAACAGTGACAGTACGTTGCTGCGTGTGCTGCATTATCCGCCGCTGAAAGGGGATGAAGAGCTGGGTGCAGTTCGTGCCGGTGCGCATGAAGATATCAACTTGCTTACCGTACTCCCATCAGCAAATGAGCCGGGTTTACAGGTGCAAGCGAAAAACGGTGATTGGCTGGATGTTCCATGTGAGTTCGGCAACCTGATTATTAATATCGGCGATATGCTTCAGGAAGCTTCCGGGGGTTACTTCCCGTCAACCACACACCGTGTGATTAACCCGGAAGGCACAGATAAAACGAAATCACGTATTTCTCTGCCTTTGTTCCTGCATCCGAAACCTGAGGTTGTTCTTTCTGAAAAGTACACCGCTCATAGTTATCTGATGGAGCGCCTGAAAGAACTGGGCCTGATCTGATTTTGACGATAAAAAACGCCAGCTTTTCGAGCTGGCGTTTTTTATTGGAATTCATATAGCAACGGGAAGTGCTGCGCCTCAGGAATGACATATATGGGATTGCATGGTGCTGTTATGCGGCTGTGGTACTGAAACAGCTGTGGTACTGAAACATTGGGTGGATGTCGTGCGAATGAAAGCGGTCTATGACATGGATACGGACATGGATACGCGGGTAAAATAGGCGGTCATCACTGCATAACGGTGCAAAGTTTGCTGACTGTGCAGTCTTTTCAAAGGATGCAGCATGCAGGTATCGCCTTCAGACAGACCAAACTGTCTTTCAAGCTGTTCGCCCAGAGTCTGCTCACTGGGAATCAGTTTGATGCCGTCCTGAAGATACCCCTGAATATTGGCCGGCATTTGTCCCAACCACCAGGAAGCGAGCTGTTTGCTGGCTTTGCTGCGGTCAAACCAGTGGTCAGCAAGCAGCAACAGTTGATTATTCTCATTGTGATTCAAGTGGCTGAGCGTCAGTTCGATTGCCTGGAAGAGTGCAGAGCGTCGTGCCGTGTTCGCACTCTGTAAACGATGTGCGATGACCCACAGGGTGTTTTCGGGCGTCTGTATCCGAAAAATAGGCGGCATCATCACGTCGTCGTTTTGCAGTTGTTCAAGGCTGGCTTCAATGCCTTCGTTTTCGAGTGTTGCCAGAATACGGCGGCACATGAGCCGTCCTAAATGGCGATCACGCATGCCACGGTTGTGGACCGTGGGATAGTGTTGTGTACAAAGCTGTAAGCAGTCAGTCTGGAATTGCTCGATACTGACGCTGATAAACTTGTTGATCAAAAACGTAAACCTTATGCAGGGCTGGATCAAAGACGGCCTTCATTGTGTCACTATCATATTGCCAGACTGGGTGGCAGAAAAGTGTTATGTGGCTGAATAACCTGAAGCTGTATCAAATTTATGCATCTGACCAGCCATTTTCGCGCTTTGCCCCTGATAAGAGCAGTGTATCCGTGTGATGTTCATACAAACACCGATGAAGAAAAAGCGGGAGATGACTTCATCTTCCCGCTTTCTTAGCGTTTTGCCTGCCATTGATGATTCGGTGATCAGGTTTCAGGGGATGTCTGAGTGAAAAATCTGGGGAGCCAGCGTCTGAACGTTTTCCGACGGAAGCTCAGTAAAATCAAAGCTCCAACCAGATAAAGAGCTGGCTCTGTAATATTGGATTTTACCGACCAGTAATAATGAATCGGAGCCAGCAGGACCGCCAGATACACCCAGTAATGTAGTTGTTGCCAGCGTTTCCCCAAACGCCTTTGCATGCCCTGGGTTGAAGTGATCGCCAGAGCAAACAGGATCAGCCAGCAGACGGCTCCGATTGTCAGATAAGGTCGCTTCGCAATTTCACTGGCCAGAAGGGACCAGTTCAGATTCAGGTCAAGCAGGACGTAAACCAGTAAATGCAAGAGCGCCCAGAAAAAGCTGTAGAGGCCCAAAACCCGGCGAACTTTCACCAGTGCCCCCTGTTTCCACCATTTTGCAATCGGTGAGATCAGCAGTGTGATGAATAGTGTGTTCAATGCAGCCTTGCCGGTAAAGTGACTCAATCCCTGTACCGGATCGGCGCCCAGTTGTTCGCTGAACGCCCTGAAGATCAATAAGGCGAGAAAACTCAGCGAAACCAAATGAATCACGGTCTTGATGGCGGTGATATGTCCGGGTTTGAGCCTGATGCTTTTGAGGCTGAATGTAGGTTTTTGCATTAATAAAATTTCCTCAGATCCATCCCTTTGTACAGACTGGCGACTTCACTCGCGTAACCGTTGAACATTTGAGTGGGCTGACGACGGGTGCTGAACAGATTCCCTTCGCCGATGAATCGTTCACTGGCCTGACTCCACCGGGGGTGATCCACCTTCGGATTCACATTGGCATAGAAGCCATACTCATTTGGAGCTATCTGATTCCAGGTTGTAGGTGGTTGTTTGTCGGTCAGCGTAATTTTGACAATCGATTTAATACTCTTAAAGCCGTATTTCCAGGGCACAACCAGGCGCAGCGGCGCGCCATTTTGCGGTGCCAGCGTTTTGCCATACAGGCCAACCGCGATCAGGGTCAGCGGGTGCATGGCTTCATCCAGACGCAAACCTTCGACATAAGGGTAGTTGATACCACCCCCGATCCTTCTGGACGCCTGTCCCGGCATACGTTTCGGATCATAGAGTGTCTGAAAGGCCACATATTTTGCGTTGCTGGTCGGCTGGGCCTGTCTGAGCAATGATGCCAGCGGAAAGCCAATCCAGGGAACGTTCATCGACCAGGCTTCCACACAACGTAACCGATAGATTCGCTCTTCAATCGGATAGCGTTTGAAAATATCATCGTAATCCAGCGTAACAGGGCGGGAGACCATACCGCCGATCTCAACTTGCCATGGGTCAGTGATAAAGTTGGCCGCCCGCTCAGCCGGATCGGATTTATCAGTGCCGAATTCATAAAAATTATTGTATTTCAGGATTTTGTCTTCAGGTGTTAAAGACAGGTTTGGGTGAAACTGCGCCGATTGACGGGCTTGTAAAGCCCGGCGACGATCCGGGATTTTGTCATCACTGCTGAAAACATCGAACAGACCGGCCTGCGCCTGAGTGGCCAGAGGCAGCGTCGCAAGTGTAATGCCCAGTTTTTTCAGAATGTCACGTCGTTGATGGTAGACAGATTCTGGTGTGACATCACTTTCCCTGATAGCCCATGACGGCTTGGACTTGATAATCATTGGATTTCCTTTGACAGCAGTTAAAGACAGGTGTGTTAGACATGACCCGGACATCGCGGATAAATTTCATGAGTTTGGAAAAAAGCAGACCTTTGATCAGGTCTGCTCGTGCGGGAAGTGGCCGGTTTTGACCAGCAGAAGGCATCCTTCCTGCGTTGCCGGGTGGTGATAACTGCCTGGTGGTGTTCGAAGCCAGTAGCCTTGCCGGTATTCACCCCATTCGTCCTGAAAACTGCCGGCCAGAATGAAAAGTTCCAGGCCGCTTTCGTAAATCTGTTTCGGCAGGCTGGCACCGGCTTGCCATTGAATCATGATGGTTTTATCTGAACCGAAACCGTGCAGGGGCAGGACGGATTGTCCGGTGTAATGGCCGGGCTGCCATCGTGCATTATGCGTGTCGATTCTCAGCGTTTCCTGATCACCCTCGGGAAACATGTTCAGTTTGACATAGAGCATGCAGCCACTTTGGCTGGCCGGCGCATGACGGGTTCGGGCAGGGTTTCGCAGATAAGTCCCCGCAGGATAGGTGCCGAATTCATCTTCGAAGATGCCGTTGACGACAAATATTTCTTCACCGTTCGGATGGTAATGGGATGAAAAGTGTGTGTCGGGTTCATAGCGGACAATGCTGGTGACTTGCCCTGCTTCTGCTGCCTCCCGCTCCAGCTGGATACGCCAGACACCGGAGGCCGGCGAAGGTGTCCAGTCCTGTGCCAGGGTATTGATGACCACACGCTGATTTCTGTCCATATTGATGGGTTGGAAGGGGGCGTCTGATCGCGGTTCCATGGTGATTTCTCCGGATTGTCTGTGTTTCCCCTATAGTGTAGTCAAGCACTGGCCAGGCTGAGGCAGTCTCTTGGATTGACTGTTTTTGGCGCACACAGAATGCAAGCATGTGATACGGAGCAGCAAATCGCAGAGTTTTACGATTGACCTGAGCGGGAACACTGGTATTCTGGCGCACAGTTGTACGCTGAATGACTGAGAATGACATGGCACATCCCAAACCGCCGATTATCTGGCTGAATGTAATGATCTTTACCGTCACGTTTGCAATTGCTGCGGTCGGTGCTCCCTTATACGCATATTTCGTTGGTTTTGACTGGCAACAGGGGCTGATGCTGCTTGCTGCATTCAGTTACTGTGGCATGTCTATCACTGCCGGTTATCACAGACTCTGGTCACACAAAGCTTATGAAGCGAATGCTGTGGTGCGTTTTATTTATGCGATTGGCGGCGCTTTTGCGTTGCAGAACAGTATCCTGCACTGGTCGTCTGATCATCGGATTCACCACAAGCATGTTGATAACAACGATGTTGACCCGTATTCCGCGAAACTGGGTTTCTTTTACAGCCATATCGGATGGATGCTGCGGGAATATCAGGCACACCGGTACACGGATTACAAGAACTGCCGTGATCTGCAAAAAGATAAGATTGTCATGTGGCAGCACAAATATTATGTACCGCTAGCAATCGCGACGAACTTTGGTATTCCGCTGCTTTTCGGTTTACTGCATGGTGATGTCTGGGGAGCACTGCTTCTTGTGGGCGTTGTGCGTCTGGTATTGAGTCACCATACAACCTTTTTTATCAATTCACTGGCCCATATCTGGGGTGCACAGCCTTATACCGATAAAAACACCGCCCGGGATAATGGTTTCCTGGCCTTCCTGACCTTTGGTGAGGGATATCATAATTACCACCATATCTTCGAGAATGACTACCGGAACGGTATTCGCTGGTGGCAGTTTGATCCGACCAAATGGCTGATCCGCACTTTAGCGTGGCTGGGCATGGCGCGAAACCTGCGGACCTGCCCGGAGGATAAAATAGAAAAAGCCAAAGCGACCATGATGCTGAAACGGATGCAGGCGCGTTTGAATGAACGTTCAGACAGTCTGGCTGTGCTGCAGAAAGTTGAATCTGAATACGAAATATTAATGCAGAAGATTTCTGACTACTACGCTACGAAAAAGCAGGTGCTGGAAGCGAAAAAACAGACATTGCGAGCGCAGTATGAAAGTCTGGAGATTGTTCAGCAATATCAGGAGATGAAAGCCCGGCTGGAACAGCAGCGACGCTCCTGGAAATCACTGACGGCACAGTATGCCTGAGCCAGTCTGAAAACTTTAATCGTTGTACAGTAAAGCGGGCATTGCCCGCTTTTTTTGTTATCTGCTTCCTCTATTTCATAAAAATATTCTTTATTAGCGCCACTTTTTTGACGTGAATCTGACTCGATGGATACCGGACAGAAGTACACTGGCATTAAATTTGTAATCTTGCGATTGAGTGATGGTCATCTCAGTTTGTGTCATAAATGAGAAAAGTCGTGTCACTGACTGAGTAAAGATCAAACTTTGCCATAATAATTAAGAGTCTGTTTCCAGCTTTTTGGGTGAAAAATCAAGTGAATCGTGACTGATCCCCTAACAGACACCATCGATTTGGAGGCGCATCCGTGTATCGTACATTGCTTTGTACTTTGATTGGCTTAGCTTCAATGGGAGCAAATGCTATTGAATACCCACTGCCAGCCAACGGCAGCAAGCTGGTTGGTTCCGTGGAGTATTATCAGGTCCCTGAAAATGAAAAAGAGAGTATCGCTGATATCGCGAACTACTTTGATGTTGGCTTCCTGGCCGTAATGGAAGCGAACAAAGGTGTGGATCCGTTTTTGCCGGAACCTGGCACGATGCTGACGATTCCGACCCAGCTCATTTTGCCGGATGTTCCCCATGAAGGGATCGTGATTAACCTGGCTGAGCTGCGTCTTTACTATTTCCCGCCGAACAAAGACTCCGTCTATGTATTCCCTATTGGTATCGGCCGGATTGGGCGTGAAACACCGGTGATGACGACGTCGATCAGTCAGAAGATTGTTGGCCCGACCTGGACACCAACGGCGAATATCCGCAAAGAGTACAGAGAAGAACGCGGTATTGAATTACCTGCGGTCATCCCGGCTGGTCCGGATAACCCGCTGGGTGAGTATGCGATGCGTCTGGCACACAGCCGGGGTGAGTATCTGATTCACGGAACCAATAAAGATTTTGGGATTGGCATGCGGGTGAGTTCAGGCTGTATCCGTATGAATCCCTGGGATATTGAATGGCTTTTCCCCCGGGTGAATCAGGGGACAAAGGTCAGGGTGATCAATCAGCCTTTGAAAGAAACCCGTGAGCCAGACGGCAGTTTGTATGTTGAAGTGCATCAGCCTCTGTCTAAGAGCGAAGCTGAAGCCGGAACTGCGAAGGTTGTGAACCCGCCGCGTTCACTGGTCAATGCAGTGGAGAGTGATCATCAGGCTGTTTCAAAGCTGTCGCAGGCTTTGGAATCGCAGGAAGGCATCCCGGTCGCATTGGACTGAATCTGATGATGAAAGGATGACGAAAAAAGGCCGCAATTGCGGCCTTCTTTTTTAACAGGCATAAAAAAAGAGTGGAGCGCAGGCCCCACTCTTTTTGTCGGTTGACTTACTTACGATACGAGCTAGCCATATTGTCGATACGTTGGTTAGCACGCATTGCTTCCTGATAAGCAGCATCAGCAGATGCACGAGCGTCATTGACTGCGCCGGCCATCTGATCTTGCTGACTTTGCAGAGCGCCTACTTGGTCAGAAAGCATATCTACTTTGTTGGTTAATTGTTGCATTTGGTCTACTTCATCTGAGCTGGAACAGCCAATCAAAGTTGCACTCAGAATGATACCAGTAAGGATAGATAATGAACGGTTCATTTTTCTTTCTTCTCCTTTGTTTTGCCACTACAGACCGAGTGTAAAATTTTTCAGTCGGCAGAGTTAGTATGGCATATGTTATTCAAATTGCTCATCCAAGAAGCTTTTTTCCCAAAAAAAATTCTCTCAAAGACGAGAAAAAGCCCGTGGGCGACAGCAAGAATGCGGCTTTTCGCTTTCTGAGTCAATGCAACCTATGTGAATGATATGTCAAATCTTATTGGTTAATTCTCAAATAAGAGACGTTCATTCTTCGCGATGGCGTCTACCAGAATATTCGGATTTAAAGTGTGCGGGACTTTTTCCATCAGGGTGCCGTCTGGTTTCAGCAGGTAAAAATAAGAGCTGTGGTCGACAGAATATTCCAGCGCCGAGTCTTCCTGAGCTGTTTTCATATAGAGCACGCCATATTTCTTCGCCAATAATTGTGTTTGCGACTGAGTTCCCGTCATCCCGGTAATATCTTTATGGAAATATTGCGCGTATTGAGCGCTTTTTTCCGGTGTGTCTCTTTCCGGGTCTAATGTAATAAATACCGGCCAGACTTTATTGAGTTGTTCCTGTGACACGGCTTTTAGCGCAGCGCCCAGGATAGCAAGAGAAGTCGGGCAGACATCCGGGCAGTGCGTATAACCAAAATAGACAACGCGCAGACGATCATCATCGGTGTTGAACAGGTTGATCGTGTCTTTGCCGCTTTCCAGCTGGCCGCTGGATTGCTCCGCTGCAGCGACATTGGCATCGTGGTTATCGACAAAGTAACGGGTAGCGAGGCCGGCAATCAGAGCAACGGCCAGGATAATCCATTGATATTTCACTGTGTCATCCTCAGGGAAACGTATAGCGGTGAAAAGGAACCAGAATCCGGGGTGATACTCCCTTGCCAGGTCATGGCATTTTCGGTGCAGAAAGGAAGCAGGAGTTCACCTGAAAAGCTGTTATCCGGCTGGCGCGTTAATTGTAACTGATACTGACCCATCATCATTTCACGGCCTTCAAGCGTCAGCCGTAAGGCTTTCGTTTCTGCAGGCAGTTGCGGCCACTGAACTGTGATTGTGGTGGGTTGTAAGGGGCGGACGATATCATCACTCATCTGAATGACGGCATCCTGCTGCTGACAGTGTTGCTGACTCAGCTGGCAGGCAAGGGCGCTGTCGAATTCTGACGATTGAGTTACCAGCCCAGGCAGCCACTCAATTGCGGCAAATCCCAGTCCGAAGGCCAGGATCAGTTTGAATGGCACAGACCATGTTTTGAATTGGAGCGTGTGGGACATTTATCCCCCAAAGTCATCAGGTGTAAACAAAAAACGCCTGTATGGTAGCACGCTTTCCTCCTCTGTCGCAGCCTGATAAAAGTCAGGCCACCCGAAGGTGGCCTGTGATGAAGGATTTCTTATGCGAGAAGTTATTCCTCAGCAAATTTTTCCAGTCCCCAGACCAGCAAAATACCCAGTACCATCGCAGCAATGGCGTATCCCAGCAGAGCCGGATGGCCGGTGATTTGCTCAAAGCTGAATGGTGACAGGTTGTGCTCGATCAGCGGCACCTGCTCACCACTTGAGTTGGTCCGCCAGGTCAGAGTTTCTTTCCACGGCCAGACTTTGTTCAGTGTGCCCAGCATCAGGCCGGTCAGGAAAGTCAGGGTGAGGTCACGGTAATTGCGGAGTAACCACGACAGCAGGTGTGAGAAGCACAGCAGACCAATCACACAGCCGGTAGCAAACAGACCCAGAGTCCCCAGTTGTAACGATTTTGCAGCGGCCAGTATCGGCGCGTACATACCCAGTAGCAGCAGAATAAAGCTGCCGGAAATGCCGGGCAAAATCATAGCGCAGATCGCGATTGAACCAGCGAGTACTACATTTATGCTGGTGGGTGACATATCGATCGGGTGAAGCACGGTAATGCCATAGGCAAAAGCAACACCCAGCAGCAGACTGAGCAGACGGGTGGGGCCCCAATCCTGCACCTGTTTAAACATGTGCACGGCTGAAATCAGGATCAGACCAAAGAAAAACGACCACAACGGAATCGGGTGGGTGTGCAGCATCCAGGTAATCACGCGCGCCAGCGTCAGGATGCTGGTGAGAATACCGGTCAGTAAGACAATCAGAAAACCGGCATTAATGTGGTTCAGTACCGCTTTCAGGCCCTGTTGCCGCGCCAGGCGGATCAGGCTTGGATTAATACGACGAATGCTTTCAAGCAGGGTGTCATAAATACCCGTGATAAAAGCGATCGTACCACCGGAGACGCCGGGAACGACGTCTGCCGCGCCCATCGCTAATCCTTTTAAAAAAGTAAACACGTTGCTCATGAGGACTCAGAATTAATTTTTATGAAAGTGGAGGCATTATACCGCCTTCGTGTCAAAACGGTATGAGCACTTTGTTGAAACAAAGTCTGTTCCGTGGGACACAAGGTGAAATCATTGTCATTTATTGCAGAATCGATCGTTTTTTGCCGGCTTTTTGCTTAACTCTAAGTATGAGTCTGTACGGCCCATGCTGCAGTAGAGGTAAGCAAGATGAAATGGAACAGTGTGATGACAGCGACGCTGGTTGTTTCCGGAGTGTTCGTCGCGGGCGCCCAGTCTGAAAGCCGTTTGATGTCTTATGAAGAATATATGGAGCGGTGTACTGAGACCTATGGTTCAGACAGAGTCACGACCAGTGTGTGTGAAAACCAGTATCTGACTATGTACGCCAAAGAAGAAGAGGTGATGGCTCAGGCGGATACTGAATTGCCGGCAGAAACCTCTTCAGAAGATATCCCGGCATCTCAACCTTCTGTTGATACCCTTGATGAACAGCCGGAATAACCGGCTGTTCGCATTAATCATTCTAAGACAGTTTTGCTGCTGACTCGCTCAGTGGCAAAGTGATGGTGACGATAACACCCTGGCCGTCGGTTCGGTTCCGGATGGCGATCTGTCCTGCGTGATATTCAGCGATCAATCTGGCAATGAAGAGTCCGAGTCCCAGATGGGGCTTGGCTTGGTGCTGCTGGCTGCGTACTGAAACCATTGAATGCAGTAACTGATCCGTCATATCTTGCGGCAGGAGCGGGCCTTGATTGCTGACCGTCAGAACAGCAAGATGATTCTTTTGTGACAGTGTCACCTCGATGGGGGGGCCTACCGGAGAGAATTCTGTGGCGTTGGCGATCAGTTTGTCCAGTAACTGTGCCAGAAAGTCCGGCGCTCCCTCAATGAAGACGGGGGATTCCGGAATTTGAACGCGGAACTGATGTTGCCGGAATGCCAGCTGATAACCCTGCATGCAGCCACTGACGAGTTCATTGAAAGCAAATCTTTCCATGTCAGCGCCCTGAAGGCTCTGTTCTATCCGGGTTGCCTCCGTCATGCTGGACAAAATGGTACCCAACCGACGGATACCGTCCTGTGCTCGGTCGATATAACGTTTTTCGTCTTCTCCATGTTGCTGTGACATCGCCAGGTTATCCAGTGAAGAGCGGACAACGGCCACAGGTGTGCGCAGCTCATGCGACAGCCGTGACGACAGGTTTTCGAGGTAGTGATTGTACTGTCCTAGACGGCTGACCATATTTGCCAGACTGCGCGATAAATCTCCGATTTCATCCCGGGAAGAGGAAGAGACAATCGCATCCCGGATACGCCCCTGAGCATCGATGGATTGTTCCGCCTGATCACGCAAACGGCGAATCCGGCTGGACAGACTGGACGCAAAGAGAAACAGAATAATAGCTGCAATCAGAATAATGGCTAACAGGACATTGAACAGCTTCTCCAGCGCTCTGTTTTTCAGGGTTTGTACGCCCTGCGTCGATTCTTCAACAACCACTGCGCCCATCACTGTGTCATTCAGCCAAATCGGATAGGCTGCTGACAGAATCATGGCTTTTCCGTCTGAGGACGGGCGCCAGTGCGCATACCCGCGGCCATGAAGTGCCTGATCGACGTGAACCCCTTGAATCATGGCTGGATTGGCAGGCTGATCATCAAAAGGCACGGGATCTGAGAGGAGAAAGGTGTAATAGAGCGGGCGCAGGAGATACTGTTCCAGCCAAGAGCCCAGACCATGTTCCTCTTCGTCATAGCGAATTGAGGTAGCCCAGACCCCGTTTGAATGCTGAATATCACCGGACTGCGCCAGTACACGCTGGTGGCGATCCAGAACCCAGATCCGGGAACTGCTGTGTCCCATGCCCTTGACGATCTGTTCAATGTCCGGTGATGGCAGCAGGACCGGACCTAAAGTATCAGCAGACTTTGTGTTTGCGGTTGCGATAATGCTTTCAACGTCTCGTTTGGTGGCATGGTCAACATTATGGATGGCGACAGCCATCTGCTGGCCCAACAGATCCGCCGGAAGTGCGATTTCGAGTGTGTAGCCTGTATCGGAAGGCTGCCAGCTGGCTGTGACGTTTGTTACGGGTAAGAAGGATTCCTGCGTGTCCGGATTGTCACTTATCAGCCAGACAGAGGTCAGTCCGCTGGCTTCCAGTGCAATGAGATAGCGTTCAAATTTGCCCTCGGGCGTTGTCAATGCCAGTGTCAGGTGATCATTTCTGTCAACACGATTGCTGCCTGTCCGCCGAAGAACGAGATGCGGGTCGTTCACTTTCAGGGCGGCATAGATCTCTTGCTGATGACGGGCGGTTATCAGGTAAAAATCAGTGTACCCCTTCGGATAGACCTGCTGGCTGAACAGTACATAAGGATGACCGTAATAGTGCATCTTTGCGCCCATGTCTGAAGGCCAGTCATCCAGATGACCGTCCACTTGAATGGCAGCTGGCAGATCATAGACGTACAGATCCCGTCCCTGCTGAACCCGGGGCAGAAAATTGGCTTGCTGGCTGAACAGTGCCGGACGTTCGTTCAGTGCAGTTGCAATGGCTCTGGCAGTGCCAATCAGCGTCTGTTCCTGCCCCTGACGCAGCAGTTTTTCCATTTCCAGCACAAACCGGTAGCCGAACCAGGGTAAGGTCAGTAACAGGCTGGTGATGATAATGATCTTGAGCCGCAGTCCTGCTGTCAGGCGTGTGATCAGGCTCCCCATCTGTACCCCATGCCGTAGACAGTGTGAATCTGGTCGAAGCTGGGATCACATTGCATAAATTTTTTCCGGATCCGTTTGACGTGCGACGTAATTGTGCTGTCATCGACAACCACTCTGGCATCATCCATCAGATCCTGGCGGCTTCTGACATGTCCGGGGCGCTTCGCCAGTGCGTAGACCATCCAGAACTCGGTTACCGTCAGATCCACGGGCTCGGAACGCCAGAAAATCTGCATTTTGTTTTGATCGATAGTCAGCTCTTCACGATACAGAAGTGTGTCTTCTGTAGTCGGTGAAGCCAGAAGTTCACTCCGGCGGAAAAGTGCTGCAATCCGGGCCATCAGATGGGGCAGGCTGATGTCTTTGGTCAGGTAATCATCGGCGCCCATACGAAGTCCGCAAACCGTATCAAAGTCGCTGTCTCTGGCCGTCAGAAATATAATTGGCAGCGTCGGGGAGAGCGCGCGTAATGACTGGCACAGTGCAAATCCCCCGTCGATTTCATGACCTAAGCCAATATCAATAATGGCTAGATCCGGTAGTTTCACATCAAATGCAGCCTGAGCTTGTTGCCGGTCGGCATATCCATGAACGTTGTAGCCGTGCTTTTTCAGCACATCTATGTAATTTTCGCGAATCGCGGTTTCGTCTTCAACAATCGCTATGTGTTTCATTGGTGACATCAATTATGCAGTTGGATATTGCAGACTATACCGCAACTTCCGGGCTAAAAAAGTCCAAATCCGGCCCGAATTGCAATTGCCATTTTCTTGCCACAATTCATCAGCACATTGCCTTTTTTCCTCCCTTCGGCTGCCCGAACTCTTTGGTTTAATTCACTCATCGACAGACGAGCACAGCCTGATGGCTCTCGGAGACTGTTTCACATAATCAGAAAGATGAGGAATGACGATGAAAAATTTGATGAAGAAAACCACGATGACTCTGCTGGTTGCAACGGCACTGGCGGCAACCACGACTCAGGCTCAGGCTGAATCCGCGCGGTCTTTCAATGAACCTGTCGTTCAGGAGCAATGGATTGGCATGGGTTCAGGGGCCGCAGTGGGCGGGATGGTCGGCGGCCCCGTCGGCGCAGTGATCGGGGCAATGGTGGGCGGGATTCTGGGTACAGCCGTTGGCCAGGATGGCTATATTGAGACGCAAAATGCTCGGCTAAGTGAACAGGCAGAGGCAATCCAATCGCTGAATGCCCGAAATGCTGAGCTGGAGCCCGTGCTCGACAGTTATGACACGCTGAAACAGGAAATGGCAAATCTGAGAGCCACGCAGTTACAACGTGAACTGGCATTGGCAATGAACGTTCATTTCCGTACCGGTTCCTCGGAGATTGAGCCACATTTTCAGTCCCAGCTGGATGAAATTGCAGAATTGATGAAGCAGTCACCTGAAATGAACTGGGAATTGTCGGGTTACGCCGACCGGCGTGGCACAACCGCGCGAAACCTGACGCTGTCTGAAGCACGTGCAAATGCCGTGAGAGATTACCTTGAATCACGGGGCGTGAACCCACTGCAGATCGTCACAATTGCTTATGGTGAAGAAGAGCCGTTGCAGACAGACGAAAATGGTGAGTCTGACTTTTTTGACCGTCGTGTCACGCTGCGCAGTCAGCAGGGCCCGGTACAGACAGCTCAATCGAATTAAGAGAGGTTCATGATGGATTCGGCAGCCCGTTTTACACTCAGCAGTAGTTTGATTCCGATTGCAATTCTGGTGCTTTTTACAATGCAACTCGTATTCAAGGGAGAAGATACGGCAGCTTCGGCGAACTATCTGATGCAAATACAAGGAATGAACGATGATGCTTGGCAATTCATGGATAGTGAAGACGCCCCCCGGCCTTCTGCTTCAGCCTTTGCTTCAATCGCTGGTGAATGGGGCCGGACTGGCCCCTGATCAGTTACTCAAGTGGCTCCTGAAACTGACCGTTCTACACTTTAGTCTGATTTATTGCTGAAAGGTCAGGAGTAAGGCGGGGAGCGGACTGCAGTACTTCTCTCAGTCGGTCCTGTACGACTTCGACCAGAAGGTCAGGCTGGAACTTGGAAATAAACCGGTTGCAGCCGACTTTCTCTACCATTGCCTGGTTAAAGCTCCCGCTGAGTGAGGTATTGAGCGCTATAAACAGGTTGCTCATCCGTGCATCCTGACGGATTTCATGGGTCAGGCGATAACCATCCATTTCCGGCATTTCGGCATCAGTGAACATCATCAGAATTTCCTGATTGATCACTTTGCCTTCATCACACCAGCCTTTGAGTATATCCAGCGCTTCTCTGCCGTTTGTGGCTTCAATCACGTCCAGACTGAGCTGAGACAGCGTATCGCGAATTTGTGAGCGGGCGGTTGATGAATCGTCCACGATTAACACTTTCCGCCCGGATAATTCGCTGACCAGGTTTTCGTCCAGCACATGCTCAGAAATATCAGTGTTGTAATCCACAATTTGTGCCAGAACTTTCTCTACATCAACAATGCTGACCAGTCTTTCAGCACCGTCTCGCTTCACACGAGTGATAGCGGTGAGGTAATTGTTTTTGCCAACATGACTTGGGGGAGGCTGAATATCCTGCCAGGTCAGGTTGGCAATGTTGAGGACCTGAGCGACAAGAAAGCCCTGAACACTGCGGTTGTATTCTGTAATGATGAGATTCGTTTCATCACTTTCCTGAGTCGCACGAACGCCGATAGCACTACGTAGGTCAATAATCGGGATGGATTGACCGCGAATATTCGCGACACCACAGACGTTGGAATGGCTGCCAGGCAGTGAATGTAAATGAGGCTGCTTGACGACCTCGCGCACTTTAAACACGTTTATTGCAAAAAGTTGTGCGGAGTGGAGCCGGAAGATGAGCAGTTCCAGGCGGTTTTCTCCGACAAGTTGTGTTCGTAGATCGACAGCGTCGAGAATCGTCGTCATCTTGTATCCGAAAAGTTGAGTATTTATACCAAAATTCAGGGGATTATAGAGGTTTGGCTTCAGTTGTCATAGATCAGGGTAAAAAGCTAAGAGCAATATCCCAGTTTCATAACATGCTAAAAAACTGATGTAACGGCAAAGAGGGGGAGTGTTGCATGGGTTTGTCCGTGTATCCTTCACAGAATTGCGATTTTTACTGATGAAACTGTGAATTCAGGATTTAATCCTGACTATTGTTGTGACCACACAGTAACGTATTGGTGTACTGCATAGCAATGACTCGATTCTTAAATATTATATTTCATTTTTGTTGTTTCAAGAGATATTCCACTAGCGTAATAAAAATTAACGTTTTTTTAACTTTTCTGGGGGATCTCCTTATCTGACGGATATTTACTGTGTTTCAAAATGTAAATGACTGAATTTGAAATATTTTGATAACATTTCGAACATACTTCATGGCTATAAAATCATCAGGAAAACTGGAACAATACACGGAAATTTACAGGCTGGTCTGAATACGCGCCTGCGGTATCAATTTCGATGTGTTTCAATGAGGTGGTCATGAAGTTTCTGTTCATTTTTCTGGTCTCTGTAGTGGCGGCTGTGTTGTCAGGTGAACATTTTCATTCATTTATGGCGGGATTTGGTGTGGCATCGCTGGCTGTTGGTGTTGCATACTGGCTCGCGTTCCGGTCCACTCGCTATCCGCAACTGGCTTTCATGCTGTTACTTTCAGGATTAATGGCGAAGATGGGGGTGACCGTCTTGGGTGTGATGTGGGGACTGGAAAATCAGATCATCAATTCTCCGCTGGTGTTCGCCTTGTCTTACCTGTTCTTTTCAATTGTTGCAACCTACAGCTATTTCAAATTGCGGGAATTCCAGCTCAGCCGGATTGAAACCGCTAAACTGGCTAACGCGTAAAAGAAATCTCCGGCAATATGCTGTCAAAAGGGTCGCTAATGCGACCCTTTTGACTTTCAGGAATTGATTGGGTGGCTCATGCCGGAAATGAATGGAATTGACCCATCTGAATCGCTGACCTGACCTCTAAGTCATCACTCAGCAGGGCCAGATTGGCTGTATAACCTGCTTGAACGCGACCATATTGTGTCTCCAGTCCCAGAGCTTTGGCAGGGTAAAGACTGGCCATCCGCAGTGCTTCTTCTTTTGACAGCCCAACATGTTGAATCAGGTTTCTGATGCCTTCAATCATCGTGATGGCAGCGCCTGCAATTGTGCCGTCAGCGTAGTGGCATTTACCGTCAGTGACATATGCTTTTGCGCCAGGCATATCGTATTCTTTCATTGTCGTGCCTGCAGGAGCGACAGCATCCGTGACCATAAATAATTTCTCACCCAGGAGCTGGTGGGCGATACGCACCGAGGCATAATTCACATGAATCCCATCAACAATGATGCCGGCATGGGGTTTCTGATCGAAAATATATCCAACCGCGCCAGGTTCACGTGAGTCCAGCGGGCTCATGGCATTAAAGAGGTGGGTCGCCATGGTAATGCCCTGTTTGGCGGCATAATCCGTGTACTGACCATTGGTATGACCCATTGAAACGATGATTCCGGCGCGGGTCAGAATATCTATGACACCCTGGTTACAGGCTTCCGGAGCAAGCGTAACCACTTTGATGCGATCGGCATGAGCCGCCAGAAAACGGGCAGTCTCTTCATCTAAATCACGGATGCAATCTTCCTGATGCGCACCTTTCTTCTCTTTACTGATGAAGGGGCCTTCTAAATGTAATCCCAGGATGCCTTCCTCTTCAGGTTGCCGGATGCTTTCAATGAGCCGGATGACCTGATTGAATCGATCGGTTTCGCTGGTAATAAAGGTCGGAAGATATTGGGTGGTACCGTGCCGGAGGTTTGTGGCATTCATGGTGTCCAGCGTGGATTTCGCAATATCCGTATTGAGCAGGACGCCTCCGCAGCCATTTAACTGAATATCAATAAAACCCGCGGTTGCCAGCAATCCGGTTCCATCGATGCATTGTTCAGGAAGCGACTGGCTTTGATTTGCCTCAGACATTGGGATGACGCTGGCGATCCTGTCGCCGTCAATCAGTATGGCTTGATCATTTTCAATCGTGTTGCCATTAAACACGTTGATATGTGTTATTGCATACATGGCCGGATTCCTAAATGCGCGATAGGAGATGTTACATTGGCTATCTTATTTTGTGTGTAAAAATAAGATAGCACGCAGTGAATCCGGGATCAATTTTCTGTGACGCTGTTGCTGAGGCAAAACACAGTTATTTGATTAAGTTTAAGATTTTCTTGAAGCTTTCGCCCTCAGCGACCCGTTGCAGCTCGAACAGCACCATCTCGGTACAAGATAAAGCAACACCGGCCTGCTGCATACGATTCAATGCGACAGTTTTGTTGTTTGCGATACGGGAAGAAACAGCATCTGCAATGACTTCAACATGGAACCCTTTTTCCAGTAAATCCATGGCGGTCTGGTACACACAGATATGTGCTTCAATACCGACCAGAATGACGTTTTCACAACCGGTTGACTGAAGTGCATCCATAAATTCTGCAGAGTGGCAGCCGCTGAAGCAGTTCTTCGCGATGGGGGTGTGCTCCGCAAGGTAATCGGCAACCTGAGGGATCGTCGGACCGAGTTTGTCCGGTAATTGTTCCAGCCAGATAATGGGCAGATTCAGTGCAGTGGCGCCTTGAGTGATCACGGACAGGTTGTGGAAGAGGGTCTGTGTGTCGTCCATCAGGGTGGCCAGTTTTCCCTGAACATCTACGATGACGAGTGCGGTTTTGTTGCGATCTAACATAGGGACATCCTTTTCAGTTTAACGAAAAAAATCTTTCATAAGAGAAGTTTAGTTGTTATCGCGCAGCTTTTATCTGAACATTGACCTTGGTCTTCTCTGACTGGAAAGTCAAGGGGGAGTACACGATGCCGGATGATTGCACTAGAATGGAAACTATCAGCAGGCCTTGCGAAAAGCCTTGTAACTGCTTTCAACTTTACTTTCTGGAGAAATGGCGAAACAATGTGTCGATTCGAAAACGCATTTGATTCAACAAAAGTTGAAATTATTCAAGAATTTAAAAGATAAACAGCCTTAAGTATGACTGAAAAAAAATCGAACCCACTTACCGACCTCATCTTTAACGTCATTGTGCCATCTGTCATTCTGATGAAACTCAGTGGTCAGGAGCAACTTGGTCCGGTCAATGCGTTGCTGCTTGCACTGGCATTTCCTGTGATTCTGGGCAGCTATGAATTGCTCAAGCATAAGAAATTTAACTTTATCTCTCTGTTGGGTTTTATCAGCGTACTTCTGACCGGCGGTATCGGTCTGCTGGAACTGGATACGCAGTGGCTTGCAATCAAAGAAGCGCTGATACCCGGCTTGATTGGTGTGGTGGTATTTGGTTCAACATTTACCAAGTATCCCATTGTGACCAAAATGATTTTCAATGACGCCGTCCTGAACCTTGAGCTGATTAAGGAGAAACTCAATCAGTCCGGGAAGCAGTCTGAATTCAATAAGTGTCTGACTCAGTCGAACTACTTGTTTGCCAGTACTTTTGCTTTCTCTGCGGTGATGAATTACGTGCTGGCGACAAGCATTGTGACCAGTCCGGCAGGTTCTGAAGCTTTCAATGAAGAGCTGGGCGAAATGACGTTGTTGAGCTATCCCATGATTGCGATCCCGTCGATGCTGATGATGTTTGGTATCTTCTATTATGTCTGGCGCTCAATTCGTCGTATGACAAATCTGGAAGCAAACCAAATCTTTAAGGTTCAGTAATTGTGAACTGATGAGGGCTTGCCAGTGGCAAGCCCTTTTTCGATCCAGGCAGTCAGAGCGTTTCAGCCGGACGCGATCTCAGAAAGCGTGCAAACCTCGGGATACGATTTTGGGTGAATCCGTTATACCTGAAGGTCACAATACTGCCGATTTCGGGCGGGGAAGCGCGCTCTGCATCGCTGAAGCCTGAGCCAATTTTAAAGAGCGGGTGATTGTCCATCTTCACCCAGATTGCTCCGGTCAGTCCCTGATATTTTCCTTTTCCCGGTTCGTAACCAACGACGATCGCTTCTGCATCTTCGAATCGCTTCAGTTTCAGCAAACCATCTGCTTTGCCCGCGATATAACGTTGTTTGCCCCGATGCAGCATCAGACCTTCGCCTCCATGGCATTCGACTTCATTCAGCCAGTGCTCCAGAGTCTGTATTGAATCCAGCTTTCGCTGATGAACCGCTTTGATCTGTTGCAGGTGTAATGAATCAATCAGGGGCGTGACATGTGCCAACCGTTCATCGAATATGCCTGGCTGGTCCGGGGCATCAAATACCATGAACTGAATCTTCCGCCACAGGGTTTCGTTGGGGACGCTATCCAGAACGGTTTGCATGGTCAGATGAAACTGGTTCCTGCCTGCCCATAATTCACCTTCTAACGCTTCTTTGGGAAAGTCTTTCGTAAACCAGTCAGGCGCATGAATCTGATGACCCGATCGTGTCTGCAGCTGGCTGCCAGTCCAGAAGGCACGTACGCCATCCAGTTTTTCACTGACCCAATAGTCGGTGATGACGCTTCCTGCCGGGAGCACGACAGTATCATCCTGCCAGTCAATGGAATGTGCCCGCATGGTTGTCACAGTTTCCTTGGCGAGGGTCTGCGGGCTGAGCGCAAGCATGATCATAATGGCAAGTGCAGAATACTTCATCATTTCGTTCCTTTCATAATGGAAAAGGTACACGATAATTGAGTGCCGGACGGAGGAGAGTATCGGGTGCTTTCAGAAAGCGTAAGACTGCGGCTTATATGTAAATTCCTGTGTCAGATTCACCGCGGCAGACATCAGCTTTGCGAAAGAAACCATGATAAAAACCGGGTTCATCCGCCCGGAATACGGGGTGCTGTCCGAAAAATAACGTGAGAGACTGACGGGTGAGCAAACAGCCTTTATTATTGAAAGTACTCTGACATCTCAGGAAATGAGTATGTTAGGCTAATGAACAGTTTGTGATTGCCTGCCTGTGTCTGTCAAACGGGTAAGTGAATAGGAGTATGGGATGGAGTTGATGTCAAACTGGAAAGTGACTCTGGTCGCTGGTTTTATTGCCGGCGCTGCACTGGCATCGGCAATTGGGCATTTTCAGCAACAACCCCAGGCTGTTGAACTGAAATCACTGCGTGAAAAAAACGCTGGGCAAATTGAGCAAATTCAAAGCCTGAGCGGGCGGTTAGATACGCTTGAGACCCTCGAAACAGAAAAAGCCATTGCATTTAAAAAACTGCAAGAGACGCTGGCCGAAAAAGAGCAGGCACTGGAAACGCTTCAGAAAGATTACGAAAAACAACTTGCCTCACTGAAGCAGCAAAAAAAACAGTTGTCTGTCAGCAAAGAAAAGCTGGATACCAAAGTTGAAACGCTGACTGAAGCCACCAAAAAACAGCAGACCGTTTTGTCGAACTCAAAGGCGTTGTATCAGCAGCAGCTTGAGCTGCAGAAACAGCTCAGTCAGGCCGATGCAGAGCTGAAGCAGGCACGACGTGTGGCAGATGAATTCAAAAAGCCTTGTGAAGAATTCAAAACAGGTCAAAGCTGGAATTGGGTGTCTCAGGCGGACTGCGATCGGTATGAAGAGAAACTTGCCAAAGTGACTGAAGCAGAAGTGGAAAAAACTGCGCTTCAAAATGAGTTGGATGTACTGAACGCAAAAATTGATGTCGCACTGCCAAAAGAAAATTAAGCTTGAACCAGGGAAGGGGAATTGTGATGGCTTTAACGGTGTGTCAGGATGGCGTGGTGAATGTGCAGGATCTGCTGGCAGATATTCCTGAAAACTTGCCTGAAGAACTGTTTCAGAACTTATTGGTCTCATCACATTTGCGAGTTGAGCGGATTGTCTCGCGGGGTCACCAGACTCCGGCTGGTGATTGGTACGATCAGGATGAAAACGAGTGGGTTCTGCTCATACAAGGCGAAGCCGAGCTGGTTTTTGATGACTCCAGGCCTCCGGTCCACTTAAAAGCCGGTCAAAGTGTTTTTTTGCCGGCTCATTGCCGCCACAGGGTGAACTGGACAGCGGAAGGCGAACACACAATTTGGCTTGCCATCTTTTTCCCGGCTGAAAATGAAATCTGAATGAGTCTAAAACGGCACCTTGAGGGTGCCGTTTCCATTTGGATATCAGCCCAGAACCGTTCCGACTGGCCGGGCAAGAGCAACCGGAAACTGGCGTTCTTTTGCCAGAGCTTCTGCTTTCGCAACAATATCTGAGGCTTTCAATTGCATTGTGACAGGAAAGCGGCCTTCCCAGTCATGATGCAGGCCACTTTGCTGCTCGGTGATCAGGTTTTCATTCACCAGTTGTTGCAAAATTCGTTCGGCGGCAGTGAGTGCAGAAGATGCTTTGACGATCTCTGTACGGGCATACCGTTGCCCGGCAAATGACACGTCAGCTGCTCGCAGCGACGGGTCTTGTCCCGGAATTTGCTGCGCACCAAACAAAGGCGGACCACCGACCTGAGCATCAAGATAGGCTGGAATAAATTTTGCGACATGCGCAATGGCCCGTTGGGTACGCTGTTCAATATCTTGCGGCTGCCAGCCGTTTCTCAGCATGTTTTTAAACCGTGTGTCGAGGACAGGCTGAGCACTCTGATCCGTGCTGCTGACGAGTCCGTCCTTGAACAGGGTAATATCCTGCGTCATACCATGAAGCTGAAAATATCCATCCGGGTAAGGAGTCAGTTGCGCCATGCCATCAGGTGTCCCTCGCTGACCGTGGAAAATAACCTCCGGCCAGTCGGCTGTATTGTCCGCCCAGTGGGTGACGTAGGCTGCTTTAAATTCGACCAGTCGCTGTCGTTTGTGCCGGGCCATATCATCAAGGATGCCGGTACGATAACCGCAGGCATTGATCAGATAATCGACCGTTGTTGTCTGGCTGACACAATCATCGCAATCCGGATCCATTGTCTGATAGGTGATTTTCCATTGAAGCGATTCCGTATCCTGCTGAATATCAGTCACACTGGCTTGTGTGAGAATTCGGCTGTTTGGGAGTGCTTCCAGCCCGAGTGAGACAGTTGCAGCCAGACGGAATACACTGACGCCGTATTCCTGAACCAGAACAAACGGGAACTTGAACTCATCCAGATTCAGGTGTTTGGCGACAGGAATCATCCAGTCATCAGCGCAGGACGCATTGGCGGGTAAATCCTGTTTGGCCAGGTGTTCCATGTCGTCACGATAGTAAAGACGGAAATAATTATCCGGATGGCCAAGAACGGCATTGGTTGCATCTTGCTGAACCAGTGCACGGTAATGGTTTTGCAGCTGTGTCAGTCTTGGCAGCAATTGCTCAGGGTGGCCTGGGTCCTGTTTCGGAACTGCGACGACAGTTGGACGGATATTGGCACTGTGCTGATACACACGCAGGGTATCAATCGACTGCTCAAGCAGTTGAAGACACTGATGATCGGAAATTTCACGATACAGGTTACCACCTGCATGAAGATGGCAGATTGGCGGGCCATTTACTAAACTTCGGCCTTCTTCAAAAAGGGTTACCCTGAATCCTTGTTCGGCAAGCTGGAGCGCAATGGTAGAGCCAGCCATTCCTCCGCCAATAACCCCGATTTTTAGGTGGTTATTGGGTTGTTTCTTGCCTGTTTCAGTCATAATCAATGGTATTTCAACATATCAGTTATCAAATGTTATAGGTTGCATTCTACTTGCCTCAAGTCATGTTTTAAACACTGATGTTTCTGTAAAAAGTCTGTTTGTCTATTTTTTATTGTCAGCCTCAATTTACATTGTAAATTACGCGGGTTATTTTTTTGGCGCTTATGCGCCAGCAACTCAAATTTATCGGAATGTCAATTTTTTAAAGCGGGGGAACAGGTCTTTTCTCAGGGCTGTGTGAACTTTTCTTTATCTATGCGTGCAGTGTCTTATTTTTATCTTAGAAAAGATAATTCCGTGGCATAACTTGTTCATTCTCTTGCATAAAGACTTTTCTCTGTCTAACCCTAAGAAGTGGTGGTGAACAGAGAACAAGGAAAATGTGATGATGAAAATGATTAAATTCGTTCCGTTGGCAATATTTCTATCCGGCTCAGTTTATGCGGCTACAGATAATCCGTGGTATTTCGGAGCTCGGGTTGGTGGCACACACTTCGATAGTTTTGATGGTGCTCTTGACGGCCAGAAAGATAATTTTGGACAAGATGACTGGGGGGGCGGTGTTTTCCTTGGTTACCAGTTTTCGCCCGTGGTCGGTTTTGAAGGTGGATACACCTATTTAGGCGAAGCGGATTACGATCTGGGCAGTGGCGGATTTGAAGCCTATGGTTTAGATCTGGTTGCAAAACTGTCCTGGCCCGTCACTGACGTGATTGATATTTACGCCAAAGCCGGTGGTTTTTACTTCAACGCTGATAATAGTGTCAATGATAAAGATGACGATGGATTATCGGCAACCGGGGGCCTGGGGGCTGAGTTTTATATTAACCCGAGCATGTCAACCCGGCTTGAATACCAGTATTACAATCAGGTTGGCCGAAATGACCCGGGTAAGGCAGATATCCACTTTTATGGTGTCAGCCTTGTATACCACTGGGGCGGGGCAGCTCCGGTACAGGCAGAGACCATGGCACCCGCCCCAGAGCCTGCGGCTTTACCACCATCAATGATACAGCCTCTGCGTGTTGCTTTGCCCTTTGACTTTGACAGCAGCAAGCTGACGCAGGCTGACTTTGACCGCTTAAAACCCATCGCAGATCGCTTGGTGGAATATCCGGACAGTAAATTGCAGGTCATTGGCCATACTGACGCATCCGGTACGCCTGCGTATAACCAGAAATTGTCTGAGGAAAGGGCAGCCGCGGTTGCGGGCTATCTGGCAGGCTACTTCAGCATCGGTATGGACCGGATCGAAATTAAAGGTTTTGGTGAGCGGGATGCGATCGCTCCGAATAATACCGAAGAAGGACGTGCGAAGAACCGTCGTGTTGAGGCCTACATGCCGGGTATGACGATGGAAAATGGTCAGTAAATCATTTTTCAGTGATAGTTTATCCAGGGCCTCCGTTTGGAGGCCCTTTTTTATCTTCATTATTTTTCTCTGTTTGCGAGCGCGGCTGCGGGATTAATTTAAGATTCATTCTCATTTGCATCAAAACAGGAAAGTGAATTCCAGGACAAGATAATTCGCAGGCATTCCTTTGCAGAATCCTTCAACTTATCGGGTGATATCGCCTGATATGCACTGAACCCACCTTTTCATTGAGGATAAAGCATGAACAAAGGAGTCTTCATTTGGGCTGCAATTGCGGCTCTGCTATTTTCTGTGACTGGATATGCTGATGAAACTGAAAACCGGATTTTACAATTTAATGTTGATCCGCGAATTGTTGGCGGTACTGATGCGGTGACCGAAGACTGGCAGTTCTTTACCCAACTGACGGCACGACATGGAAACTGTCCCTATTGTGGCGCAAGTTATCTGGGAAATGGTTATGTTCTGACCGCTGCCCATTGTGTCGACAGTCATCGGGCATCTGATTTGTCAGTCAAAATCGGCGCACATCAGTTTGATGGCACTGACGGTATCCGAGCGAACGTAAGTCAGATTTACATCCATCCACAGTATGTCAGACAAACGCTTAGTTTTGATATGGCCTTACTGAAGCTGGACAGAGTTGTGATTGCTCCTGTGGTTGAAATTGCGGCGGGCAATCTGAATCAATACGCCGCTTTGGGAGATAAATTGCGCGTTGCTGGCGTTGGCCGCTTGACCGAAAATGGGACAAGCCCGTCGATCTTGCAGGAAGTGACGGTTCCTCTGGTAAGTGATGCCATTTGCCGGCAGGGTGGTCCGAGTTATCAAAGTGTCGGGATTGATAATTTCTGCGCCGGTTACCCGCAGGGTCAGAAAGATTCCTGTCAGGGAGACAGCGGCGGGCCAATTATTGTGAAACGTCAGGGACAAATCACACAGCTAGGCATCGTAAGCTGGGGGATTGGTTGCGCCCGTCCCGGCATGTATGGCGTGTACACAGATATTGCAGAACTCCGTCCCTGGGTTGATGACGTGATTTCGGGGACAGGACAGGCGGTATCTCTGACTTACCGGAAACAGACTGTTTTACCCGACTTTTCTGTCGGGGAGTTACGTCATCACGAATTTGTCTTCACCAATACTGGTGAAACGCAAATTACGATTGGTGACGTCTGGGCAAAAGCAACCGGCACCGCTGATGTGGCAGTCATTGCAGCGGATACCTGTTCGGTCAGTGTTTTGAATCAGCATCAGGACTGTGGAGTCCGGGTTGAATTTGGCGGAACTGCGCCAGGCCAGGCAGGAGTGAAATTGTCACTGGAGGTGGATCAGATTCAGGGCAAGGTTGAAGCAAGTGTTTCAGCGACGGTTCTGGATAACAGCAGCGGGGATCAGTATGAGTATGTCTACCCGGCCGGACTGGGGCAGTACCGGCCCGGAACTGTAGTCCTTGCAACGGATGGGAAACGCTATCAGTGCAGGCCATTTCCGAACAGTCAGTGGTGTAATTTCGGTGGTGCTTATGCTCCGGGAACGGGTTGGGCTGCTTCAGATGCCTGGCTGACACAGTAATATATGTGAGTGAAAGTTGTTTCGAACCGTCTGTAAAATCAAGGCATCCGATGAGAAGGATGCCTTAACTTTTTTGTGAGTACTACGGGGTGGTGCACTGAGGGCGTTTTGCAACCGAAGGCGGTAAGCGTTTGATTTCTGCCTTCAGGTCATCAATTCGGGTGGCGTGTGAAGGGTGGGTTGATAAAATCTCCGGTGGCTGTGAACCGCCGCTTGCTTTATTCATATTTTGCCAGAGCGCGATACTCTGGTTCGGGTCGAAACCGGCCTGTGACATCATCCGAAGCCCGATAATATCTGATTCTGATTCCTGAGCCCGGCCATACGGCATCAGGATACCGTACTGAACCCCCAGTCCCAAACCGGCCATGGCCATTTCCTGATATTCGGTTCCACCTAACGCGACGCTGGAGAGTTGTAAGCCAAGGTTGGCGAGTTGGGTGCGTGACAGCCGCTCGTTACTGTGTTTTGCCAGAACATGCCCAATTTCATGTCCAATGACTGCAGCCAGCTGATCCTGATTGGTCGCTACACCGAGCAGTCCTGTATAAACCCCGATTTTACCTCCGGGAAGGGCAAAGGCATTGATCTGATCGCTGTCAAAAACCACGACTTCCCAGCCCGGACGATTGGGTTGGCTGCCTAACTGCGCGGTGAGTGCCCGGGTCACGCACTGGACGTAACTGTTGATTTTAGGATCTGTGCTAATTTTTTCCTTCTCTTTCATTTGCTCGAAGGATTGGACACCGAGCTGGGACATATCCTGTTCAGAAAACAGCAATACCTGTTGCCTGCCAGTTGGTGAGTTACTGCAGGCGGAGATAAAAAGTGCACTTGCCAGCATGCTCGTCAGGCGAAGTGAATGGAACAATCTCATAGCGCTCACTCCTTTGTCTTATGAGTATATGTCATGTGATTCGCCGCTTATCAGCCAAATTCAGAGATGCTATGCTGAGGCGTCGAAAATGATTCTAAGGAACGTCAATGTCGATTTGGCAAAAGAAATTTGACCTGAATGATTTAAATCAAACGTCTAAAAACACCCTGGTTGAGCATATCGGCATTGAGTATTGTGCCTTTGATGACAATAGCTTAACGGCTATCATGCCAGTAGATGCAAGAACTCACCAGCCTTTTGGAATGTTGCACGGTGGTGCTTCAGTTGTCCTGGCCGAAACCCTTGGATCTATTGCGGCCAATATGTGTGTCAGTGAGGATAAATATTGTGTTGGTCTGGATATCAACGCCAATCATATCCGGGTTGTTCGCACTGGTTTCGTGACAGGTAAAGCGGAGCCGATTCACCTGGGGGCAACGACTCAGGTCTGGCAAATCACGATTACAGATGAACGGGGCAATTTGGTCTGTACCAGTCGTCTGACGATGGCTGTTCTTCGCGACAAGAAAACGGAGCGCTCATGAATCTGACTTTCAGCCAGGGAAGAATCATCGCGAATCATCACGAACTGGTCATTCGGCTTGACGGAAGCGCCCGGGTTACCCTGCAGGCCAGTGCAGAAGATGTCCGGTTAATTCAGCAGCCGCAGTTAATCATCGCGACCGGAAGTGGCGTTCAGTGGTCTATTCATTTAGATAACAGCGAACAGCTCAAAGAATTATCCGAATGTCTGGGAATTGCTATCGATAAAATGTAAAAAGGAAGAGGTGCTTAAAATGAAGACAGGCACCTTTTTTGTTTTGAGGGTTATATCGCGAAGTGAAGCTTTGTGGTTGAGAATGGACCTGACTTTGTCACAGAATCACTCAGCTTCACCTCAATATTATTGACAATATTATAAAGAGTTTGCTTTTTTGCTGTGGTTGTTCACGGCGATAGAAAAGGATATCTATGCAAGAGCATCATCTGAACCGAATTGCCATCAAGGCATTTCGAACCCTGTTTGCAGGGCCTCCCGATTTTTGCAACTTACAGACAACATTTTATGGTTGGGTTGCGTTCTTATCTTCTGGTAAGCAGCGTGCAGTCATCAAGTTTTGTCGTCAGGTTGGCAGATTAAGTAAGGAAATTCATGCATTAAAGCGGCTGGACACATATATAGACTGTAAAGTGCCGGAAGTCTTATTTTTTGGCTATGAAGAGGGGTGCGAATATATTGTCATGGAATGGGTTGAGGGTATACCGGCACATGAGTTACCCAAAGAACAGAATGCAATCCATGTGTTTTCAGAACACTTCACTGATTTATTGATTCAAATGCATGAGCAGCCGCAGCACAATGGATTTGAAATCATAGAAAATAAATATACCTCTCACTTAATTCCTGCGTTTGATGAATGGATGACACCGGTTCTGAGATATTTAACAAGCAGTGCTTCCCCGTTTTCGACCGAATTAAAGAAAAACTATGAACGAATGTGGGAGGAGCGGCATGAACTGCTGGCGCCGATCAATACTGAACCTTCTTTTGTGCATGATGACTGCCATTTAGGGAATGTTCTGTTCGACCCGGACACATACAAAGTGGTGGCTGTATTGGATCCCGCGGATGCGGGTGTTAAACACCGGGAATTTGATTTATTCCACTTAAATGACATCCGGCCAGAGTTGGATCTGATTACACGTTATGCTGAAAAGTCTCCGCTGGCTGAAGGATACGAAGTCCGTCGCTGGTATCTGAGTTTGTGGGATGATGCAAAGCACGCTTCTAATATCGGGTGGTATGATGAACAGCATTTGCTTCATAAAATGCGTCAGTATCAGCGTGTCTCAGCGCGCCGGTCGCGTTCCTGATATGTTCTGATCGTGAATTTTGAGATGTTCAAGTGTCCGCACAATTTGAGTTTGTGGTGAAGTCAGTATGAAGAAGTTGTTTCCATTGCTTTTTGTCAGTCTCTTTTCCGGCTGTATGTCGACAGAAATGGCCCGGACAACGACGTCGGAAGTGTCCAAGTCGCCTGAACCGGTTCGGGTCGGGCAGGCAAGTCTCCAGTCAGAAACTTTGCCTGCGGCTCAGAGGGCCACTCAGTCCGTGAAAACATCGGCAGTGCAGGCGGGAAAGTCAGCGAAAGCCACTTTGGTGCAGCCTGAGCCAGCAAAACACGCGACAAAAACCAAAGACGGTAAATTGATCCTGGGGCATCAGGAGTGGGTGTGGTTTAACCCGGCGAAGCAATTTGTACGTGCTCATGTTGTTCAGACACAATCGGTCTCGACTTTAGGTGTCAATGCCATAGTGCCTTTCGAACGTGACGGACGCCCGTGGGTTAAGTTTAAAGTTTTGGGGAAGGCACTGGAAATGCCGGTTGATCGCTGGCAGGAAAGTGATGAACAGGAGCTTGCTGTCGTCCAGGTGAGGACTGTCCTGGGGGAACTGAATGAGATGACTGACTTTGTGCTTGTGGAGGGTCAGGATGTCCGGTTGGGTGCAGATTTTATCCGGGACGTTGCTGTTGTTGATACGTCCAGAAAGTACGTTCAGCCAAAGACGAAAATGAACTGATCTGATGAAGTAATCGCCTTCAATATTCGTCGATAATCAGGCCGCACCAGGATGCGGCCTGATTTTTTCAATGATTTAAGGTGTTTGTACCGTTACTTCGTAGCTGGTGAATTTTCGAATGTTTATCACACCAGTATCGAAAATCAGATATTGCCCTTTGATACCCAGAAGAACCCCTTCAACGACGGCTTCCTTATCAAAATTGTGTGAAGTGATTTTGGTTGGATACTGACTGACCGGGTAGGCAATCTGTACGATTTCTTCATCCAGTCGTTCAATGGCATCGACGCCAAACTGTAAAAGCAGATCCTGAAGTCTGGATTCGATTGCCGGAAGCAGATGGTGGGCTTCGGCTTTTAAATCGAGAGCGTCTGAATCACCTTTTAGCATTGCACGCCAGTTGGTTTTGTCCGCAATAAATTCTGCCAGAGCCACTTCGACTAAGCCGGAAAGGTGGCGATTTTTAACTCTCAGTATCGGTAAAGCCTGTGTTGCCCCCTGATCAATCCAGCGGGTCGGGATTTGAGTGTGCCGGGTAATTCCGACTTTCAGCCCAGATGTGTTCGACAGGTAGACATAGTGCGGCACCATACAATGTGTATCGCCCCACTCAGGCTCCCGGCAGGTGCCCTGCGCATAATGGCAGGTTTCAGGCTTCATCACGCACATATCGCAACGAGCCAGTTTTTTCATACAGGGAAAACAGTGTCCTTGTGAGTAGCTTTTTTTCGTTTTCTTACCGCAGGCATCGCAGTAAATATTGCCGGTAAAAGTCAGCCGGAGCGGCTTGCCGATCAGGGGATTCAGATCGAGGGTTTCATCGCCGACCAGAAGTTGGTAGTTCACAACATCGCCAAGCGATGAACGCATTTTGCTCAGTGTACCTTGCATGTGTGCTCTCTGTTACATTGCTTCAGTTGGGATCTGTGTCCCTTTGCGGTCCAGTGTATCATCTGGCGCCAGTAAGAAAAAACCGGCCACGCGGGCCGGTTATGCTGTCTTCAGTCTTGATTTAGCGGTTTTCCAGCCTGTTGTAATCCAGCAGGCCGGATTCGACAGGGTGGTTGATTCTGTAAATCTGATTTAACTGATCACTGAACGCCCAAAAGTTCGGGTCTGTTCTCCGGACCGCGACTTTATCCAACAGGGCCTGGTAATCTTCCTCGCTGTAAATTCGCTTGGCCTGTTTGACGACATCAGCCAGGTCAGATTCCCGAATTTGCCAGAAAACGCTCGGGTAACTGCCCAGTAAGCCATGAACCAGCGTCAGGTTATCCTGAGATGGTTCCCGGTTCTTTTCTTCCTCAAACAGGCTGGAAATATTTTTATGCGCGCTGTTACGGGCTAGTGTCAGTAGTTGCGGCTGAACTTTCGGGTCACTCGGTTCAATCATGATGAACGTCAGTTCAGGATATAAGGTTGCCTGGCGGCCCTGAATACGGGCGAGCGCACGAAGCTGGTTGATACTGTCTTTGCTTAGTTTCAGGTTGTCCAGCGCATATCGTGTCTTATCCTGATCAACACCGGCCAACTTCTTCTTCAGCATCTGCATCAGTTCCGCTTTCGGATGATCTGTCTGATAACGGATCCCCGATGGCTGAGAGAAATCATTGATATCACCCTGCAGGAAGTTCTGCAGCGGCTGATTGGCATCCTGATACCAGTCGGCCAGCTCGGCGTGTCGTGTGTTGGGTGGCAACAGCGACAGGAAGTTAGATTCACCTTCCATCCGCAGGAAGTCCATGTACATGCGGGTTAGCAGCTGATGACCAAAGTTTCCGTAAACATCAAATCCTGCGACAAGAAGATAGTGAATTCGCTCAATGAGTGAATAATCGAGAACCCAGGCTGTTTTCGGAGGAGTGCCCACTAAACCTTTCACCACGGTTGCGCTGTCAAAGTGACGGAAGATCGTCAGGGCTGCATTGTCGTTAAAACCGTCACCATCCCAAATTAAGTCAGTGGTCAGATGCTCACCATTCTTGAAGGTCCGGTTCATGAATTCATTTTTCGCGCGCAGGAAACGGCCTTGCTGTTTGGAGTAGGTGACCCAGTTGTGTAACGGCAGGGCAGTACTGTTTTTTTCAGCCGGCAAGCGCAGGTTATCTGCCTGTGAGGCATAAAAGGCAGCCACTTCAGGAATATCTGCCATATCCGGGTCGACAAAGACGACCCAGAATCTGTCATTGATGACATTCAGTGCCAGCTGACCACGGCAGACCGGTCCTTTGATGAAACCCATGATGGTATGCTGGGAATTGTCGATCATATACCGGTATCGGGCACTGACAGGAAGCTGTTCAAAGGCCAGTAATGGGTTCGCAGCCAGTTCAGGCGTATACCCCGGCAAGGCACTGATAGTGTATTCAGGTTGAATGAAATGTTCGTTTAAACGGGCCAGACGCTCGTCATTCAGTACAAACGGCATATGGGTCTTATCGACAATCGTTTCGCGCACCGGAAGAATACGGTAATAAACCCGTGATACACCCGGATCGTCGAACGGGCGTCGTGTTGCGATCAGATCAACCGGTTCTCCCGGTGCTGTACGGGAACGCACAATGCGGAAAAAGGCTGTCTTTCCATCTGATGACTGAACACCAGAGAAGTAAAGATGGGATACAAACCAGTGCTCAAACAGGTACCGGGCGGTGAGCTGATGTTTGAAATCATTCTGGTTCAGGAATGTTTCCCATTTGTTTATTTCGTCTCTGGCTTCCGGTGAGACTGTATTTTGACTGGTCATGGGGGCGCCTGAAGCAACCCAGTCCATCAAAAGCTGGTGTTCATTTTCTGCCAATTTGGGTAGCCCGTAAGGCATCCCCCAAAGCGGGTAAGATTGCTCAAAGGCAGACATTTCTTCAATCGTCGGGCATTGCTGGTTTCTGTCCAGCGAGAAATCCCAGTTGCCGGACAATACTTTTTCATCAGGTAACGGATGAGCCTGTTTCAGGGTCAGCATTCTGGCAATGACACTCAACTGAGTATTGGTTTCCGGGCTTTGCATCCGCTCATTTAAGACCGCATTGAAACCTTTCTGACGCCATTCATCCGTACTGTGCGCATCAATAAACATACGGGTCGTATTGGCTGCGATCAGCCGTGTTCCCTGATAGACTTTTTCTTTGTTCGCGCCCCGGTCAATCCCTTCTGCTGAGGACATCTTTAACTGGCAGGGAGCATCGTAACAGGCATGACAGACAACACAGCGGTTTTCGACAAGCGGCTTGACTTCGTTCAGGTACCGTTGCGCCAGACTGGCTTCTGCGGGCAGGATTCTTTTCTGGGGTTCTGGCTGACCGTAGAGCTGATCGAGATTGAATCCGGCGTAGGTCGCACAACCTGAAAGGACCAGCACAAAAAACAGCAGCACTGGACGTTTAGTCAGTTTGGAAAAATGAAGGGTCATGAGTCTATCAAAGTCTGCCTGAAAAGCGTTAAGTATAAGTAATCGCAAGGTGATCTCAAGCTGTTTTAAACGATGTTCAATTAACTGGAGGGCGGTTCAGCTGGCAGTCAGATGAGCACTAAAAAACAGGGAGCTGAGTGCTCCCTGAAAGATTACTGATTGAAAATCGACTGGAACTCTTTTTTCATCGGCGGGTGACGACGAGCCTGTTTCAGTTGTTTACACAGATCTTTAACGCAATTACGCAGTACTTTGTCTAAAAGAACAGCTTTGTATTCGCTTTGTTCTTCTTCGCTCATCTGCTCTGGCAGTTGAGCATCCTGCATTTCGCCCAGGAAGTCGACGCCAGCATAGCTTTGACTGAGTGCAACCAGCGCATGAAATTGTTCGAAATTATCCAGTACGTTCTGAGCACTGGCCGGCAGTTCATCCCAGGCTTCCCGGGAAGTCGGTTCTGAGACCTTATACACATTGACCAGCATGTTTAACAGCTCTTCCGGTACCTGCTCAAATTCTACGACCTGGCGCAATTCAGGTGAGCAATCGTCCAGCGTGTACTCAACATTTTCGACCTGATCGAGGTCTTGTTTATCAATCTCAGACATACAAATTCCTAAGGGTGTTTTGAATAAAGGAGGCGAATGCTAATGACATAGCACTAAAAGTCAATATAGATGACTTTCTCTCTTTGAGATTAAGGTTCTTCAGAGAGATTGAAAGAGCTGAAATTAGGGGCTGAAAATTGCTTTCAAAATCGCGAGGTTGAATGCAGAGGTTGTGAACTGGACGGAGTAACGGGCGACACTTTGATATTCACTCTGTGCTATAAATGTTGTTAACGAATACCTAACAGAACAGCGGGATGCCTGAATGGATGCAATGCGAATATTGCTCGTCGATGATGTGCATGTAGAAAGATTACAATTAGCAGTGAGATTACAGCGCCTGGGTCATCATGTAGAAGCTGTGGGTTCGGGAGAAGAAGCGATTATTCGATATCCGAATTTTGAACCTGATCTGGTTTTAATGGATATCAGCATGCCGGAGATGGATGGTGTCGAAGTGGTACGGCAACTGCGTCGTCAGCATTCAGAATGGGTTCCGATCATTTTTCTCAGTGGTCACGATGAACCGGAAATGATTGCGAAGGCCATTGATATGGGCGGGGATGATTACCTGGTAAAGCCGGTTGATAAGATTGTACTGGTCTCCAAGCTCAAAGCCATGCAGCGTATTGCCAATATGCGTCATCAATTGAAAGCCACCTCTGAACAGCTCAGATTTGCAAACGAAAAGTTGTCGGAGCAAGTGAATGAGGATGGGCTGACTAAAATTGCAAACCGGCGTTATCTAGATATCAAACTTGCCGAATTCATATCAATTCATGGGCGCAGCGGAAATCCGCTGACTGTGATAATGATCGACGTTGATCACTTTAAGCCTTACAACGATCATTATGGGCATCTGGAAGGAGACCGCTGCCTGCAAATGGTGGCGAAAGAGTTGAAAGATAACTTCAGCCGGGCGGGAGAACTGGTGGCCCGATATGGCGGTGAAGAGTTTGTGGTCTTGCTGAGTCAATGCGATAAACAAAAAGCCATCAAAGAGTGTCAGCGTCTGAAAAAGTGCATTGAACGACTGGAAATTCCTCATACTCAATCGACGACATCGCATATTGTCACCGTCAGTCAGGGGATGGTTTCATGGGTCCCGACCGGGCTGGAAACGCCTGAGCACATCTACCAGATTGTCGATAAAGTGCTTTATCAGGCAAAAGAACATGGGAGAAACTGCTTTATTGCTGCAGAAGTCACCTGATTCTTGATTCATTAGTGTGTATCCCCATCATTGATGGACTTTCCGCTTGTCGGATTCTTTGACCATGATAATCTCTTTTCAGGTCATGGATGGCGGTGTTTATCGCCATCCAACAGAAAACGATAAGAAAAAGGATCAATTTGTATGGAGATAACTCTTAGCCCTCTTGAAGCGAGAATCATTGGCTGTCTGCTTGAAAAAGAAGTGACCACGCCGGATCAGTATCCCCTTACTCTGAACTCACTGACAACTGCCTGTAATCAAAAAAGTAACCGCGATCCCGTGATGTCACTGGATGAAGCGACGGTGATGGATACGCTGGAAAGTCTGAAATCTAAGCGCCTGATTCAGGAAGTGACCGGCTTTGGCAGTCGTGTCACCAAATATCAGCACCGTTTTTGCAATACTGAATTCAGTACACTTCAGTTCTCTGAACAGGGAAAAGGCATTCTTTGTGTCTTACTGCTCCGAGGCCCGCAAACGGCAGGTGAAATTCGTACCAGAACGAACCGACTGTGCACATTTGCGGATGTGAAAGAAGCAGAGACTGTGCTTGCTTCTATGGCAGAAGACAGCAAAGGACCTTTTGTGGTCAAGCTTCCCCGTGAATCCGGTAAACGTGACAGTCGTTATATGCATTTGTTTGGTGATGAAGACATCGCGCAAATGTCCTCAACGCAGAGTCAGTCTCAGTTCAGTGTTTCCGGTGGTCATGATGAGGAGACAGAGGAACGTCTGGCATTGCTCGAAGATGAAGTTGCATCGTTAAAAGAAGAAATTTTGATGCTGAAAGATAAAATCAGAGAGTTAAGTGAATAAGCGTGATCCTGTACCAATCTGGTTTGTCTATTTAATACGTACACGCTGTAATCGCCTATATTGTGGAGTAACGACGGATGTGAACCGTCGTTTCTCTGAACACCAGTCTGGTCAGAAAGGGGCCCGTTCTTTGAGAGGAAAAGGGCCTCTGATTCTGGCATGGAGTATCAGGATTGGGGATAAACGCAAGGCGATGCAGCTGGAATATAAAATTAAACAACTGCCTAAATCTGTCAAAGAGGCACTGGCTGCCAAACAAATCACGCTTGCCGAATTATTCCCCACCTGTTTTTAAGCTGCCTCTGAAAAATCTCAGTGTGCGGTGACGACTTTCAGTTTGTGTAGAAGTGGGGACGATTGTGAATAGATCATGGATATCTCGGCAAGTCATGGCGATTGGCCTGTTTGCTGCATTTTCTGCAACATCTGTGCAGGCAGCAGGCATTACCAGTCACCCTCAACCCGGCCAGCCCCTGAGTGAAAATGCGAAAAGACTGGTCAATCTGTATACGACATACATGCTCAAGGATGCAGTGCTTCAGGCTTGTACCAGGAGTATGGATGAAACCCGCCGACAGGTGAATGATCAATACATTGAATACTCCCGGCTCGCACTTGAATACATACAGGCGGGCCGGTTTGTTGTCAAAGAGCAGCTGCCAAAAGTGGATTTAATTGCCTGGCAGTCGAAATTAGCCCATTCGCAAGATTATTATGCAAATGGCTTTAGTGAATTTTCAGATGAGCGTGTAACATTGGAATGTCAGCACGTTGCAAATGCGCTGGAAGCAATGAATCAGCGTTTTGCAGCTTTACGGCGGCAATAATTAATTTTTACTGATGATCTGGAAACTCAATTATGGCTCTGAAAGCCACCATTTATAAAGCGCAAATGAATGTCGCTGATCTGGACAGGGATTGTTACCTTGACGGGTCACATACACTGGCTTGTCATCCGTCGGAGACACTGCAGCGGCTCATGTTACGGGTGTTGGCCTGGGGGCTGAATGCCGATCAGGATCTGGCTTTTACCAAAGGGCTCTGTGATACCGATGAGCCTGATTTGTGGAAAAAGAATCTGAGCGATGAGATCGAGCTGTGGGTTGAGCTGGGTCTGCCTGATGAAAAAAGGGTGAAACGCGCGGCCCAAAAAGCGGATCGCGTGGTGATTTATGCTTATGGTGATAATGCTGCGCCAATCTGGTGGCAGTCCATGAAATCAAAAGCTTCACAATATAAAAATGTTTCGGTTGTGTTCATCGAAGATGAAGCACTTGCATGCCTTGAGGGCATGGTTGAACGGACAATGCAACTGCAACTGACGATCGAAGGCGAGCACGCCTGGTTGTCCGGCAATACCGGCAATTGTACGGTCATCCCGCAGTGGTGGCAGCGCTCTGCTTAAATACGCTGAAAAGAGTGGCTTTCTGGCCACTCTTTTTGGCTCATTTCATGCTGTGACTATTTGGCGTACGCGCTGTATAGAGATCAATCATCCAAATTCCTTCTGTTGTTTTTTTACCGGGATACTGAAGCGCGGGTGCTGACTTTTTGAAGCCAGGCCTGAAGATGAGGGAGTGACTCATCAACCTCGACGTTCAGATTTTTCATGAAATTGCACATCACAACGGCGGTAATGTCTACCACAGAGAAATTCTCGCCAGCGATATAGGGCGACTTCGAGAGTTGTTGGTCCAGTTCCGGCAGAAATGCCACAAGGCGGTCCCGTGAGACTTCTCCCCATGCTTCAATACAGGTTTCACGGTCCTGATAAATACCGGTCAGATTCCTGAATGCCTGCATCGCAACCAATAAACCTTTCAATTCAACAATGCGTTGCCACATTTCAATCTGTGCTTTTTCAATCGGCGAATTGCCGAACAAAGACTTATCGGAAGGGTAACATTCGTCAAAATACCGGCAGATTGCGATGGATTCACAGATCGTAGTACCGTCATCCAGCTCCAATACCGGAATTAAGTGGTTCGCGCTCTTGCTCTGAAATGCTTCCGTCAGATTTTCGCCACTGCGGATATCAACGGAAACCCGTTCAACGTCGATGCCCATTTCGGCCAGAAAGATACTCACACGTCTTGCACTTGGGGAGGGGGCGAGCTCATAGATTTTCATCATGCACCTTTATCGGAATGATCGTTTAGATTAAAATCTAAGGGAATAAACAGCCTTACGTCAAGTACGTAATATGAAAAAAGATCCCAGTGAGAATCAATATGGCCAGAACCAAAAATTTTGACAGAGAAGAAAAGCTTATCCAGGCAATGGAACTGTTCTGGCAAAAAGGCTATGCCGATACTTCAGTGTCGGATTTGGTCGAACATCTGGAGATCAACCGATTCAGTCTTTACAACACTTATACGGATAAAGCCTCTCTTTTCAGTGAAGCGCTGGATTATTACCTGCAACAGGTGTCGTTTCCGCCATTGCGAAAAATTTTGCACGATGAATCGGGTTACTCCGATATTCTGGCTTATCTGAAACGTTTTGTTGCCCTACAGCGCGATCAGAAATGTGGGTGTTTCATGCAAAATGCTTTGCTCGAACGGGCCCACTGTGATGAAAGTGTGCTGGCATCGGGTGGTTTACTCTTCGAAACCCTGGCTGCACGTTATCAACAGGCAATCCGGAATGCTCAGGCAAACGGCGAATGGAATAAAGCAACGGATCCGGTTCAGTTCAGCCGTTTTCTGGTCATGCAAATGCAGGGAATCCGGGTGCTCGGTAAAGCGCGGCAATATGAAATGCTGGAAGATGGCGTGGGTATCCTGCTGAATATGCTGGAGAACTTACACCTGGCCGGGAAATAATTTGCGGGAACAATTGATAAATGCACAGACTGAGATGACCATGTGGCTGGGAAAAGGGCCAGATTTCAGTCTGGCCATTTGTAAACGGCTTATCAGATCAGGTAATTATTTATGATGCTTCGGCCGCGTTCAGTCCCTGTTGCCAGAACGCAACTTCCATACGTGTCGCTGTCCTGAAGATGTTGATGAGCTGCTGACCTCTCGGACTGTGTACAGAGATTTCTTCCAGCAGACTGTTCAGATAATGGATGCTGTTCTGCACATCGTGTTGGAAGGATTCGCCACCATACAGCGTAATCCAGCTGCTGTATGGGTTATTGGTTAAGTTGGTTTCAGTGGCATGAATCAGTCTTTCACCGATCATGGCATAACCAATCGCACAAGGTGCGAGGGCCGTAAACAGGTCAGCCATGTCGCCAGCCATGCCCGTATCAAGCACATAACGGGTGTAAGCCACAGTGCCGACATCTTCGGCTTCCGCCTCCATATCTGACTCAGTGAGTCCCCATTGTTCACAATAACTGATGTGATGATGCATCTCGCTGCCAATCAACGCTTGTAACCCCGGGAGAGGGCGTCGCATTTCGTCTAAAGTCCGCGCTTTAAAAATAGCCAGGGCGTAAGCACGGGCGTAATGTTTCAGGAACAAAAAATCCTGTTTCAGATAGTGCAGGTAAGCCCCCGGGTTCAGTTCCCCACTGGCGAGTTGCTGCACAAAGATGTGGTGGGTGTAGTCATGCCAGTCATTTTGACATGCATTGATCAAATCCAGATGATTCATGTGTATTCCCTGAAATGTGTGTTTCTTGTGTTCTGACCTGGCTTAAAAAGCCGGGACAAAATCTTTCGCTTTGGGGGCGTTATCGATGATCTTGTGTTGATACATAAAATCAGAGAATTGATCGTAGCGGGCCTGATCAACCGCTGCCGGACGGAGAGCAAAGCGCGGCAAGGTATCTCGCCAGGCCATTTTGTTCAGCTCATTGTCCAGGGTATCGGGTGAATATGAGATGAAGGTTTTCCAGGCCTGATCCGGGTGATTCACAATGTACTGCGTTGCTTTTTCCAGTGCCTTGTTGAATTTTTTGAGGTCTTCAGCGTTGTACTGTTTTTTATTGGCGACCACGACCAGTTCGTCATAAGGCGGTACACCGTGCTCCTCAGGGAAGAACGCTTTTGCCTGATAGCCTTCCAGTGCCAGCTGGTTTGACTCGAAGTTACGCAGGCCACCCCAGATGGCGTCAACTTTTCCGGATGCCAGCGAAGAAGAGAGTGCCCAGCCAACATTCACGATTTTGACCTCGGAGAAATCAACACCGGCTGTTTTCAGCATGGTACCAATAGTCGCTTCTTCATTTCCTGCGATGGCGATTCCAATGGTTTTTCCTTTCAGATCAGCCAGAGATTCAATCCCTTTTTTATCCAGGACCATCAAGGTGTTGAGCGGCGTTGCAATCAGGGTGGATGCCCGAATCAACGGAAGACCTGCCGCCACATCAATTGTCAGGCTGGTCTGGTAAGAAATGGCTAAATCAGTTTTGCCTGCGGCAACCAGTTTGGCGGGCATGGACGGATCGGCTGGTTCCTGAATTTTAATGTCGAGCCCTTGCTCCTGAAACAGGCCATTTTTCTGAGCAATGATGATCGGGCCGTGATTAGGGTTAACAAACCAGTCCAGCATCAAGGTGAGTTCTTTCGCTTGTGCCTGGAATGTCACAGCTGTCACTGCGACAGCGATCGCAGTACGGGTGGGGAAGTGAATCATAAGCGTATCCTTGGTTAAATCATGATTGTGACTGACTGTTTTCAGGCAGCCATGGAATTGCGCGTTTCAGCAGAAAGTCGGTCCCGAAATAAAGAGCAACAGAGAGGCTGGCCAATATAAAAAGAGCTGCAAACATCTCGTCGATCATCATTCGGGCATTGGCCTGTAACATCAGGTAGCCCAGCCCTTCGCTGGCGCCGACCCACTCACCGACAACGGCGCCAATCGGTGCGACGACAACAGCCACACGGATTCCGGATGCCAGTGCCGGTAATGCAGCCGGCAGTCGGATGTGGCGCAGGATTTGCCAGCGCGTTGCATGAAGTGTTTTTGCCAGATCAAGATATCCTTGCGGTGTATGGCGAAGACCGTCATAGCAGCAGGTCGTCACCGGAAAGAAAATGATGATGGCAGCCATCACAACTTTGGAGGCGATACCGTACCCCAGCCAGAGCATCAGAATTGGGGCGAGTGCGAAAACAGGAATCGCCTGACTGGCTATCAGCAGGGGCAACATCCAGCGTCTGACAGGGGTAAAAAGCAGCATCAACAATGCACAAAAGAGTCCGACCCCTAACCCTGTGACCAGACCCAGCATGATTTCACAGGTTGTGACCCAGGCATGGCGAAGCAGTACATCGTGGCGCTGAATCAGTTTATTGAGTACAGCCAGTGGTTCCGGCAGGATAAAACCGGGCAATTGAAACACTGTGACCACAGCCTGCCAGCCGAGGGCCAGAACACCAAGACTGATGACCAGCCGCGCGAGCGGGTGATGGTGAATAGAACGTGTTTTGACAGGTTTGCCAGTTTGCCATTGAGCCAATAATTTAGTCATTGTGTTGGTTTACCAAACTCAGGGCTTTCAGGATCTGCTGCTGACAATTCACAAGACGGGCGTCGATTTCACGCGGAATCGTCCCGTCCGGGGTTGGCAGCGAGGTGATTTTTGCGGGCTGGCCTTGCATCAGGAACACAGAGTGTCCCAGACGGAGTGCTTCCTGAGGGTCATGTGTAATGAGCAGTACGGTTCGGTTTTCCAGCAGTTCTGCAGCCAGATCCTGCAATTTGTATCGTGTGACAGCATCCAGTGCTGAAAAAGGTTCATCCATTAATACGAGTGGCTGGTCCTGCATCAGGGTTCGGGCGAGTGAAACCCGCTGACGCATTCCGCCAGAGAGCCTTGATGGGGGGGTAGAGATGTATTTTTTTAAGCCGACGCGTTCTAACAGTTCAATCGCTTGTGACTGATGCGTCTCACTGACTTTTCCGTGTTTGAGCTGAACACCAAAGCAAACATTATCAAGCACATTCAGCCAGGGAAGCAGTAAATCCTGCTGAGCCATATAGGCAATCTGTGCATTCACAGGTTGGTTGCTGCTGGTTTTAATGCTCCCTTGCCAATGGACGTCGGCAGGTAATAATCCGGCTAGTAGCCTGAGTAATGTGGTTTTACCGCATCCGCTTTGCCCGAGAATGCAATGCCACTGGCCTGGGATTAAACTGAGATTCAGCTGTCTGAATAATGGCATTTCCTGATCAGGGTAATGCAGACGAATATTATTCAGCTGAACCCCCAAGCCTGCCTGCCGGTCAGTCATGTGGTTTTCTTCCTGACGAGTGATGATTTGCTCAGGCACCTGCTTCTCCTTAACGCGGCTGGAGTGAATAGAAGTGATGAACCGGGCCATGACCTTGGCCAATCCGAAGTTGATCCGCATGTAACAGGGCTTGCGTCAGATAGGCTTTCCCGCGTGTCACGGCTTCTGTGAGGGTGTATCCCTGAGCCAGATAAGAAGCAATCGCTGCAGACAGCGTGCATCCCGTGCCATGCGTGTTCTGCGTCTGAACTCGCGAAGCAGTTAGGGTGACGGTGTCACTTTCTAGGATGAGATAGTCCGTGCTTTGTGCTTCCTGTTCCCAATGTCCCCCTTTCAGCAAAACAGCTTCAGTGTTGAGTTGTTTCAACTGCTCAATCAGCGCTTCTTTTTCTTCTGTTTCTTTTGTGTACACAACAGTTGAAACTGTACCAGAAAGGGATGAAACATGGGTTAAAGCGACTGCTTCTGGCAGATTTGGCGTGATCAGTGTTGCCAGAGGAAGAAGTTCTGACTTCAGAGTGGAAATGGCTTCGGCTTCCAGTAATAAGTCACCGCTGGTTGCAACCATCACCGGGTCGAGAACGATGAATTTCGGCCGGTATTGACGCAGTTTTTTAGCAACAGCACGAATGATAGTCGCATCACTCAGCATGCCTATTTTTACCGATTGGATATCAAGGTCGCTGAAGACAGCATCCAGCTGTTGTTCAACAAACGCCGGGCTGACCGGAAAAATACCCGTTACGCTCTGTGTATTTTGAGCCGTCAGTGCCGTGATAACCGAACAGGCATAGCCGCCAGTTGCCGAAATGGCTTTGATATCAGCCTGTATCCCGGCACCACCACCACTGTCTGAACCTGCAATTGTCAGTGTAATCGGGGTTTTAATTTCTGGGGAAAGTTCATGGTGAGCTGGCTTGTTCATTTTCATCCCTTGGCATCAATATCATGATTCATGATGGGGCAGGGATGACGAACAGTCGCGATGGTCACTGAGCCGTCAGGAATTGGCGCTTAGTGGCAGGCAAGTCTGCTAGTTCCCTACGCCAGTATGAGCTGGATCAGGTTCAACGGGTCCCACAGCGTGGTCTCAGCCTTTCGACTCCCCGACTAACGTTTAATCATTCTGTATGTTCAACCGAAGCTTGTTGTCTTCAGTATCATTTTGCGTTGGCATTCTAACCCTGTTTTTTTGAAGAAAGCAAAAGAATTCCAGAAAATCTGTGCGGGCTCCGGACAGAGGTGTTAAAGAAAGCCTATGATATCGTTACCGTCAATAATTCTGGAGACATTCAGTGAAACAGCATCATCAGATTAATTACGTTGAATTTCCTGCAAGTAACCTGCCGGCAACAAAAGCTTTTTTTGAATCCGCTTTTGGCTGGTCATTTACAGATTATGGTGATGAATATACAGCTTTTTCGGATCAGGGGCTGGATGGGGGATTTTATGCGGCGCCCCTGAAATCTGAATCAGAAAAAGGTGCGGCTTTAATTGTGCTGTACAGTGATAATTTAGAAGCGACAGAGCAAAAAGTCATCGAAGCGGGCGGCAAAATTGTGAAACCGATTTTTGCGTTTCCCGGAGGCCGCCGGTTCCACTTTACAGAACCGAGTGGTAATGAACTTGCTGTCTGGGCTGCTCCCGAGTAGCAAAGCACCCGATTGATGAATGAAAAGAGCTCCTGACGGAGCTCTTTATCGTTCGGGCAATGATGTTGCTTAATTCACTGTTGTAATCCGGCTGCTTCGGTCACCAGACACTGTTCGCAGCTGGACACCACTCGCCGCTGCTGGTGGATTGAGGCGATCATAAGCCTGCCAACTTGCGCCCTGATCGACTGAGTACTCAATGGTCAGGCCAGGGAAGGTGGAGTTCGCCTTCAGGACACCATTTTCGAGGACGCCGCCAGGGACAGGCAGGTTGAACGTAATGCCGCTTTGCTCCAGTTTCGGCAGCACTTTCTGGCCCAGGAGGTTTGCGAAGCGGTTGTAGTCCGTATTACGGGCTGCCTTGTCTACAGGGGTGCCAGCGTTGTCATTGGCTTCCCAGCCCGCCGTATGCCATGCACGCTCGGCCAGACCCAGAACACGCGGGAAAGTCATCCCTTCGAACTGAGCTTCAGTACGGACTGTTTCAGCCCACAGCGAACCCTGAATACCCAATACATTTTCAGGTTTCAGGAGTTTTTTCACACCAGCACCGGCAACCACGTCTTCTTTCGTAATTGGTGCACCGGCACGGGTGAAGTCGGCATTTGCGAACACATCATCCGGCATGTAACCAAAGGTCTTCCGGGTGTCGGTGAAACGTGGCGCCCAATAGTAACCGCGTTCGTTTGGATCCGGCTCGTATGGATGGTCGAAATACAGGTGGCTGGCATGGTTGTAAACAACTTTATAGTCGTTGTTTGCCAGATTATAGGCACGGTCAGCAACACCCCATTCCCAGATATTCTGCCAGGCGTTACCCCAGAGCTGACTGTTGGCCATTTCAGAGCGGGGGTAGACTTGTCCGCTGTGCATCAGACCGTCTTCCCAGCCTGCCATATCCAGACCATAGTTCGCTGTAATGACAGAGATACGCTCGACAAAGTAACGGCTCAGGTCAGAAACACTGTTGACGCCATCTGTGTTGTTGGCAATAAATGCCTGACAGACAGGAGAGTTAACCCATGCACCGGCAATCTCATCGCCACCAAAGTGGAAGGTTTTCAGTGGCTGAACTCCCTGATGCAGGTTCACCAGACCTTTGACCACAGCATCAACGAAATTGTAGGTTGAATCCATACAAACGTTGATAGCATTGTCTGTAAACATCTGAACAGAAAGATATTCTGTTGTGTCGCTGAAATCTGTCAGCAGGTATTTGCTGGCTTCTTCCAGATTTCCCTGAGCGGCAAAGTGGTCATAGCGCGCTTCCATGGCTTTAATCGCAGCGTGCGCATGGCCAGGAATATCAATTTCCGGAACTACTTCAATGCTCAGCGAAGCCGCATGCTGAAGGATGTCCCGGTAATCTTCTGCCGTATAGTATCCATTTGATTCAGCACTACCGTCCGGACCGGCACCCAGGAATGGCAGCAGACAGGATTTTTCTTTAGGATCATGACAACGTTTTGAACCGACATCTGTCAGTTCTGGGAGTCCTGTAATTTCAATTCGCCAGCCTTCATCGTCAGCAAGACGGAGATGGAGTTTGTTCAGCTTAAACGCCGCCATCTGGTCAAGCAACTGAATGATTGAGTCTTTGCTGCGGAAGTTGCGCACCGCATCAACGGACAGGCCGCGATACGCAAAACGCGGTGCATCCGCGATATCTACCGCGGGGATCTGGTTACCATCGACCAATTGAAGTAATGACTGAGAGGCATACAGTGCTCCTGCGCCATCCGCAGCACCGATCGAAATGATTTCGTTTTGCGGGTTAACATTCAGGTTATAGGCTTCATCCCATTTTTGAATGCCATTGACATTGACCTGGCTCCAGCCAACGTTGATACGTTTTTTCGTGGCCGGTGACCATGGTACGGCCGTCAGGCCTAACTGATTGGCAAGGAAGGTCGCCTGGCCTTCGTAGCCATTGTCATAAACAACAACCCAGCTTGAATCAATACTGACGCTGCCACTGCCGAGAGTGAACTGGGCTGGGGATGGGATGACACCCACAGGGTTTTCCAGAGTACTCAGATCGGCATTACGCTGATAACGATCTTGCGCGGTGAAGGGATTGTAGTAATCCGTGATCGCAGCACTGCCGTAACGCTTCCATTGCTGCGGTGATGTAAAATCAGCAACAAACGGCAGTTCTTCAGAAGGTTTGGTTGGCACGGCACCATTGATGTGGTTGCTGGTACTGGTGATGAGAGATGTAATGGTGTTGCCATTGTCTTCAGAAACAAAATACCAGTTCGGCATAATGTCCGTTTTCGCAGCCTGCCAGTCGGAAGCATCAAACTCAATGGTCAGTGATTGGCCGGGTGCCAGAGGAACGAACTTATCCGTTGGTTCCAGTTTGAAAATATCGCCGTTAACATGTGTGATTTTGACTTGTTCATTCAGAACATCTTTCACCATACGGATATGGCTAAAGTAAATACTCCAGCCGGTTGCAGGCAGGGTTTTGGCGCTCTGGTTCGTAAAATCAAGTCTGGCCCGGAAAGAGACCCAGTCTTGCTGGGTGTTATCTACAACGGTGTAGGTCACATCCAATCCCTGACCAAGCTGATCCAGATCTGCTGCCGGGATTGCCAGCGCCGGGCCAGCAATAGCAGCCGATAAGGCTAACGCTAATACAGATGTTTTCATCATGGTTCCTTATTTCGACGAGTAAAAAATCATTAGCTGTAGCCTAACGATCTGAATGAATTAATAAAAACATCAATAAGTGATTGGGCAAGAGGAAATACTAAAAATGCTGTTGCGGCCAAGAAAATCATACAAGCTGTTGATTAATTCACCATTTATTCGTGATTGAGGTTAAATTTTGGCGTGGAATTTTCAATAAATAGAGGATGTTATGCTAAGGCAGGTCAATTCCTCTACGACATAGCGTGCTTTCGATTGGTGGGGAGCAGGAGAGGGAAAAATTCTAAAAATTTTGATTGATAATTATTGGCACGTAAGAAGTTTGCCCACATTGGGACATAAGATTGCGGAAAAAACAAATTTGTTCAAATTTATGCGTATAGTTGATTAAAAATGAATGTTATCAGTTTGGAAATTCGAAAAAGCACATCAGATAGCATTGCGGATAAATGTGGGTGAAAAATAAGCAAATTTGAGCCGAAAACAGAACAATTGAAGAAAATGGCAGCCAGCTATCAGTTTTATGTCTGGAAGTGGAATTCTGCTTTTTGGTAGAAGATACTCACCCTGCAACACTCATAAATACAAAGGATAGAAAAATGACAAGAGCAGCAGTGATTCTTTGCTCACTCCTGGCCCTGGCTGGCTGTGATGAAGAGACAGTAAAAGATTTGTTAGAGGGCAAAGTTGAAGTATTCACGCTTTACAGCGCAAATACTCAAGGTATTACAGGTGTACCGGATGGATACCATACCTGGACAGAACTGCAGGGCTATAATGTGGGTCTGCCTGATAATGCACCTTTTGGCTCGCGGGATGATCTGGTGAATGCAGTCGGTTCGGTAACGGATGTCGGTTGTGCCAAAATTCCAGATACAGCGGGTATGTGCTTTGAAGAAGGGGACGCTAACAGCTGCTTACCAAACGAACTGACCGAGGTTGGCCTGAAAACTTATAAAATTGACCTTTCTGACCTCGAAGCAGCCATTAATGTCGGTTTTTATCCAACGGCGGTTCAATACCTTGCTGAATATAAATTTAACTCGAATCTGAGTATCGAAAGCGCTGAATGTTCAGCTATTCAGTAAGCTGAAAGCTTGAGATAACGGTTGAATCGGGCCAGACATCGTCTGGCCTTTTTCGTATGTGCTCAGAAATTAACGATATTACTTCATGGAGAAAGAGAAGATATCTTTTGGTTTTCGTTATCCACAAAAGCTGTGCATAACTCTGTGGGAAATGCTCGGACTCCAGATTCCATGTCGTATTTGCCAAAGTCAAGCACTGGGCCAGCAGATTTCTATGGTATTTTTTTGCTTTGTGAGTCTGAGTAAAATTTGCTCTAAGTGCCTGTATTTCATTTAAAGATAAACAAAAATTATGTGACTCTGTCACTTTAACCTTGAGGAGCCGTCTTCGTCTCAATTTTCAGCAAGTTTGAAGGGCTTCCTTGCAGAGCAGCGGCACGAAAGCGAAATGATGACAGCTCAGGATGCTGTTGATAAAGCAACGCCTTGTCTTGTTTTTCTGCATAACTATGAGTCAGGTAGCCGCGCCCATTCGGGTATTCGGTATTCCACAACGGGCTTTTGGACACCTGGCTGCTTGCAATAAACTGTCCCAGATAGGTAACTTCGCCGGCGATGATATGAAAACTGATATTCAAAGGTTTGTCAGATTGCGTTTGCACCGTTTTCCTGCCATCCGTTCCTTTAAAGGTGACCGTATCCAGCTGGTAAGTTCCCGCGGGCAAGGGCAAGGTGAATAATGAACTGGATACACGTGTCGTTTTGAAATCACTGTCATTATTATCATTTGAGACACTGAAGCGATCGTTCGACTCCGTGCTTCGGAAAATCAGTGTTGTTTGCAGGTTTTCGCCGGTTGAGGGCCAGATTGTTGTGGCGCCCAGGCTGCCGACGAGAAAGCCTTGGCTGGCTTTATCGGCAGTTTGAAAATCTTCAGGAATAGAGATCAATACACCGCTGCTGCATCCGGTCAGGAGTAAACTGAACAGACTGAAAACCAAGGGTTTCATGCATTGCCTTCCTATTACTTATTGATAATTTAAAAGAGAGTCTTCTCTTATATGAGTGTTGTATTACAAAGCACATTTATGCCACAGAAATCGCGAAATCTCATGGGGTAAGCGTAAAAAGTAAGACAATTGAAAGAACTTTGAGCATGAGCTCAAGTTTTTAGTGGAAAATGATTGAAGAAAGTGCACTGGCTTTGACTGACTCTGGCCAGAGTCAGTCATGCGATTCAGCTTTAGTTCGCGGCAATGATGTTTTTGAATTTACTTTTTTTGCTGAGGAGATAATCCAAATCCGGCGGGAAATCTTTATTCGATTTCGCGTGTTTCATCATATCAAACACGGTGAATTCGGTTAAAACAGCAAACTGATACGATTCAAAGTTCCCGTTCGCTTGTAAAGTTGGGTCAAAATATTGGTCTCCGACACGGATAATCGCGTGATCAACAATCGGATCTTCACAGCGGAATCCCAGGACGTAACGCTCTCCCTTACCATAGATAACGTTCATATAACTGTTGTAAAAGCATTCATCCTGCTGGGCAGTACAAGCTTCCAGTTGTTCAGGTGACATGGCTGAGACGGTGACGAAGCGCATATTCTCAGGCCGAAACCCTAAGTCGCTGAGCTGTCGTTGAATGATTTCAAGAGGGAGGTTGGTCACTTTATATTCCGAATTACTGATTTGCCGCACATTATAGCTTTCCCTAGGCGACTGGTCACTGGGTTCACCCGATCGTTTTGTCCGAGAATTTAGTTGATTCTCATGTAAACGGCGGAAAGAAATTTTCCGGATTTATAGTTTAAATGAGATTTGTTTTCAACTAAGATGTGTGACCAGTAGCTCAGATAACTGAGTATCATAACAGTTGTAGAAAGCGAACATCGGGTTTGACTTTCTGAACCGGATGCTAAGGTAACTGCTCCAAATGAACAAAGTGAAATTCAGCCTGGCCATGATAGCCATCGGTCTCAGTGTGAACGCAGCAGCCACCAGCCTTGATTCTGCTCGCGTTATCGAAACGAAAATGAATCAATCTGCAGCGCAAAGCCAACAGAGGATCGATACGAGTGCGGAACACGTTCTGTCGATGAAGGCAGACATCGAAGCGCTTCAGGAAGAAGTCAAGAATCTGACCATTTACCGGGATCACCTGGCCCGACTGGTCGACAGTCAGGAAAATGAAAAAGCCAGTCTGAATGAACAAATTACCGGAATTCAGGAAACCCGTCAGGGCGTTGTGCCGTTGATGTATCAGATGATCGACGGCCTGAAAACCTTGGTTGAAGAAGACCGACCGATCAAACGCGATCAGCGTTTAGCACGGGTTTCCAGGCTGGAACTCATGATGGCGCAGGCAGATGTCAGTGATGCGGAAAAGTATCGCCGTATTCTGGAAGCCTATCAGATTGAAATGGACTACGGCACAAAGATGGGTCTGTATCAGGGGAAAGTGACCTTGTCACCGGCAGAAAGCATTGAAGCTGACTTGCTGTATCTGGGACGACTAGCTTTTGTCGCACGCAGTCTGGATGGACAACGTTACTGGGGCTGGAATGAACAGGATGCCAAGTGGCAGTTACTGGAATCGCAGGTGGGTTCTGAGCTGGATAAAGCCTATGCGATGGCAGCGAAACAAATTGCTCCCGGACTGATTTCACTGCCGGTGTCAGCTCACGTGGAGGTTCAATAAGATGAAACTGAAAACGTTGGCTTTAGCACTGTCACTCGTATCTTTATCTGGTTCGGTACTGGCCGTGGATGGGTTAGTAGAAAAAACACGTCAGGAACAGAAATCAGAGCAAGTTCATCAGCAAGCTCGAGAAGCTGGTTTCCAGCAAACTGAGGCCGAGATTCGCGCCCAGCGGAACGCTCTTCTTGCGGAGAGAAAAAAGCTGAACGAAGAAACGGATCGTCTGAGTCATACTTTCAGCAACAATGAAAAGTCTCTGGCGCAACTTGAAGAAACCCTGCGACTGGAATCAGGCAGTCTGGGGGAGCTCTTTGGGGTGGTTCGTCAAACAGCCAAAGACTTAGACGTTGAAATGGATACTTCAGTGACGGCTGCAGATCGTCAGCAGCATGCCAAGGTTGTGCAAGAGATTGTCGCTGCGAAGGCACTGCCTTCCCTGAAGCAACTCCGTGGGTTATGGCAGGGAATGACTGAGCAGATCAAAGCGAGCTCAGAAATGCGTCAGGTCTCTGTACCTTATATAAATGGCGAAGGCTATGAATCTCATGTGGATGCGTATCGTCTCGGCAGCTTCGGGCTGGTCGGTGAACAAGGGTATCTTGCATGGAATGGTGAGCGAAAGGTTGCAACCCCTTATCTGAAACAACCCGAAAGTGCGCCAGTTTTGAGCCAAATAGCCTCAATGGCTGACTCGGGCATGCAGATGACAGTGATTGATCCGTCTCGTGGAAAAATGCTGGAGCAGCTGGCTCATACACCTTCGTTGATGGAACGTCTGTCTCAGGGCGGGGTAGTCGGTAAGATTATTCTGGGTTTACTGGCCGTTGGTGTTGTGATTGCGTTGTACCGCGGCGGGAAGTTGTTCTGGATTCGCCAGCAAATCAAAGCGCAGTTAAAGCAGCCGGAACAACCCGGGAATAACCCATTGGGTCGGGTGCTGAATGTTTACGATAAAGAACAGAATCGTTCTGTTGAAGCGCTGGAATTGCGCCTGCTGGAAACCATCGTCGATGAACAGCAAGGGCTGGAGCGTGGTTTGTCGATGCTGAAATTACTTGCAGCACTGGCGCCGATGCTCGGTCTGCTCGGGACCGTAACCGGTATGATTGAAACCTTTCAGGTGATTACCCAGTTTGGTAACGGGGATCCGAAAGTAATGGCTGGTGGTATTTCGATGGCACTGGTCACCACGGTACTGGGTCTGGTTTCTGCCATGCCGTTGCTGCTTGCTCATAATGTGCTGAGCACTCAGGCTGACGCTATTCGTAACATTCTTGAAAAACAAGGGATCAGCCTGGTTGCTGCTGAGGCTGAAAAATCGGGAAGTCCTGCATAATGGATGTTGCATTGTTCAGTGCTGATTTCGCCGGTCACTGGTGGCTGTCCCTGCAGCAATTTATGCAGCAGGGAGGCCAGGTTCTCTGGTGGCTGGCAGCTATCGTGTTACTTTGCTGGATGCTGGTGACAGAACGACTTCTGTATTTAGCATTTACATATCCGAAAGAGAAACAACAATGGCTGGATCAATGGCGCGCCAGAGGGGATCAAACTTCCTGGTACGCCCATGCTATCCGTGCTGGCTGGCTGAATGAAGCACACCTCAGCCTTTCTCAGAATCTGAATATCATTAAAGTACTGGTTGCGATTTGTCCGATGCTGGGATTGCTGGGCACCGTCACTGGAATGATCTCTGTCTTTGATGTCATGGCCAGTCAGGGAAGCAGCCAGCCCAAGTTAATGGCCTCTGGTATATCTCTGGCGACGTTGCCCACGATGGCAGGTATGGTTGCCGCACTGGCCGGAATGTTTGTGCATGCCCGACTGGCGAAAGCCTGCAAAATGCGTGAACAAAAACTCGAAAAACTCTTAAGGAGTCAATGATGAGATTAAGTCGTCCATCAGCCGCTCGTGAAGAAGCTCAGATCGATCTGACCTCAATGTTGGATATCGTCTTTATCATGCTGATTTTCTTCATTGTCACCAGTTCGTTTGTCCGTGAATCCGGCGTTGAGGTGAATCGCCCGCAGGCCAGCAATGTGGTCAGTCAGAAAGATGCGGGTATTTTTGTCGCAATCACTTCTGCCAATGATGTTTATATCGATAAACGTGTTGTCGATGTTGAACGGGTTCAGGCGACTCTTGAAACCATGCTGCTTGATCAACCTGAAGCATCGTTAGTGATTCAGGCGGATGAACATGCTTATAGCGGTACCGTGGTGAAAGTCATGGATGCGGCGAAAGGGGCAGGCGTGAAGAATATTGCTTTGGCAGCGGAGAAACGCTGATGTTCAGGCTTTTTCTGGCCGCGCCGATCGCTATGTTCGTGACGGGCGGCCTGTTCAGTTTTATGGCCTGGATGGTGGATAACGGTCACCATCAATTACCGGAATCCAAAGAGACACTGGCATTTAATATGGTGATGGTCGAGCAGGAATCGGAGGTTCAGCGTCGTCAGCGTTCAGTTCCTGAGAAGCCGGAAACCCCGGAGCCGCCACCTGAGTCTGTGCCGAAGCATACGAATGCCAACAGCACAGTGACTCCTTTGACCTCTCCGATAATGCCATCCGTTGCTTTGGATGTATCCGTAACTGGGATGGCGATTCAATTGCCTGCGTTTTCGGATATCGGTAAGGATCAGCAGGTGATGCCGTTATATCGCGTCGAGCCTAAGTATCCGCCCAGAGCACAAAAACGAAGTATTGAAGGTTTTGTCATTCTATCTTTCACGATCGATTCCCGTGGGCGTCCCACTGACATTCAAGTGGTCGATGCGCAGCCCAAACGAATTTTTGACCGTGAGGCTATTCGGGCGCTCAAAAGCTGGAAATATCAGCCTAAGCTGGAAAATGGCAAGGCAGTGGCGCAACCTGGGCAGTCTGTAAAAGTGGAATTTAATCTCGATAAATCATGAAGAAACTTGCATTCATTTTGATGCTGTTTTTTACGCCTGTCGTATTTTCAGCGCAGCTTTCACAATATTCTGCTGGTAAAGTCCAACAGGCCCAAAAACTTCAGCAGGAAGATAAACTGGGCGAAGCCATTGCTTTGTTGAAAGGCATGGATATTTCACGCGCTTATGACCGTGCTTTCATCGATCGGGTTCTGGGCGTGTATTACTGGCAGGTGGAACAACCGGCTCAGTCAATCAAACATCTGACACAGTCTGTTGAAAGTGGTTTGCTGGAAGATGAGCAGGCCCGGTCAACCCAGCGTATGCTGGCCGATATTCTGCTTTCTCAGGCTCAGTATAAGACAGCGCTGAAGCATTACTACGTATTGAGTCAGGCAATTCCGGCGACTGAAAAAGCGGATGAACTCTGGCTGAGAATTGCTCAGGCCCATTATCAGATAGAAGAATGGCAGGCGGTTCTGAAGGCGCTGAAAAACTATGAAAGCTCTCACCGGAAGGATGAAATTCAGCCGTTATCGTTAAAACTCGGTGCCCAATTGCAATTAAGTCAGCTGGCACCGGCTTTGACAACATTAAATCGTCTGATTGCACTGGAACCACAAAAAACACTCTGGTGGCGGCAGATGGCCGGAATTCAGATGCAACTCAGCCGGCATCGCCATGCGCTGGAAACGTTAGCGCTTGCAAAGCGTCAGGATGTTGCACTGTCTCAGCAAGATATCAAAACACTTGGCCAGCTGTATGCGCAGCAAGGTATCCCGGAAAAAGCAGCTCGCACTTTTGCACTGCTGGAAAACAGTGAGACGGATAAAGATTTAATTGTCACTCAAGCCAGATACTGGCAGACGGCGAAAGAATGGGATAAAGCAATGACATTCTGGCGAAAAGCCATCAAGCTAGACGCACAGTACCGGTGGCAGCTGGCACAGCTTTTACTGCAGGAAGGGCATTATCAGCTTGCTCTGACTGAACTGAAGCAAATCCATCAAAAGGGGCGAGAAGCAGAGGTCGAGCTGGCGCAAGTTCGTGCGTATTACAAGTTGCAGCAGTTTGAACAGGCGCTGATACATGCAAAGAAAGCTGATCATCTTGAATCGACTGAAACTTCAAGAGGCTGGATTAAATACCTGAATCAAATTCGTGAGATGAAAAGTTAAAGATTTCTTGTACCTTTGGTGTACGGATATTTGTTGATGAACTGACATTCGTGGCAGAATTAGCATGTCTGGCTGGTTTTTAATCAAAACAAACATGAAGAATCTATTAAAGTCATTTTTTTTGATGAATTTACTCGCGGGTGGCGCTGTTTGGGTCGGTTATCGTTTTTCTGAATTGCCGTTTGAAGTGAATCAGGATGTGTTTTTTTATATGTTCGCACTGCAATGGGGAATGGCGGCGCTGGTTTGGCATGGTGGCAGGGAAAGTACAAGAAATGACCATGATGCTGGCGGTATGAAATCGAACACGAAGCTGTCGTCTGAACTGATTGCAACGGATAAGAACAGAGAAATTGCTGCGAATTATGGATTCGGATTGACCTTATTTTTATCCGGTTTATTACCACTGTCAGCCTGTATTTTCTCGCTTTCTGTCTGAAGAAAAAAGCTACCTGTTCAGGGTAGCTTTTTTGTTTGGAGATTAATTTGTGTGGGGAAGATATCCGGTAAAACCACAAATTTTCCAGCCGGCATCTGTTTGTTTCAGATAATAAAGGGTTTGCCACAGCAGCTCATCGGCTTCTCCATCTGTACGTTGAATTTTGCCGTTAAATTGTTTACGCGCAATTGCCCGTCCATTTTCAATTTGAATTTCATTGAGTGTCGTTGCAGCATGGACGGCATCTTCCAGAGGTTCGTTATACATCGTTCCCTGAGCCACTTTTGCTTGTCGGAGCCATTCTTGCTGATACTCAGCCAGCGTAGAGAATGCAAAAGTCCACTTTGCAGGATTGTGTTCCCGGTTGGCATTGATGGCATAAAATTCATCTGCGACAAAGTCATCGGCAACCTGGAGCCAGTCGGCATCACAGTATGCTTTGATATCACGTGTGACCAGCATTTCCCAGATTGCAGCCCGATCGGCGTCAGTTGCAGAAAATGGGTTTGTTTTTTTCATGGTTTCTCTCCCTGTACCTTATTCACGATCATATAAGCGTAATGATCAATAAAGCTGAACAATATCAAACCGGATACAGATCCTGAAATGTCGTGTGATTGTTTGATGCAAAGATCTGATACAGATAAGATTTCAGGAGAATTCAGACAAAAACTGAAATGATCAGGGGAGGTGTGCTATACCGCTTCAAACTGATATTGAAGCGGCATGGCGAGTGTTTTGATCAGAAATACAGACGGACAACCGATTCAGCAACACAGCCAGGACGGCGGCAGCCTTCAATCTCGACTGAAATTTCCTGCACGATTTCCAGACCGCGTTTTATCGGTGAAACCGATTGAATTTTCGTGCGTGCACGAACACGACTGCCTGCTTTCACCGGGTACGGGAAGCGTACCTGATTCAGGCCGTAGTTCACGGTCATTTTTGCTGTCGGAAACTTCTGGTTTTCCGGATCAACGCTGTCTGTCAGTACAGAAAGCAATGACAAAGTTAAAAAGCCATGTGCGATTGTGGTTTTGAATGGCGATTCAACAGCTGCGCGCTCAGGGTCTGTATGAATCCACTGATGGTCTTCAGTGACTGCAGCAAACTGGTTGATTTTATCCTGGTCAACCGTCAGCCATTCTCCGACATGTGTTTCTTCACCCAGCGATGCATTGAGCTCTTCCATCAGCTTTGCTGCTTCAGGATGAATTTCAATGGTTGCAGTTTCTTGTACAGCATCGCCATTCAGTGCAATGCTTTCTGCTTTAGACCAACCGGATACATGGGCTTTGTTTAAAAACTCAATCCAGTAATCCCGGATTGAAGGCGACAACCAATCTTTCAATTCGAATGGGTGCTTGGCCAGAATTTCACTTTTTTGTTTGAGAAAGTCGACCACTTTCATACGTACCAACCTTTATCTTTTTTCTTAGTATGATTGAGGCGGCATATTGAATCTTGGCTGATCAGCGTCAGGATCAAAATGTGCCCTTGATCTCAAAATAACTCATCGGATGAGTCGTCATTATTATAAAACAAACTCATTTCGTCACTGTAAACTGTGCGTCAAATCATGATTTACCCATTTAATGTGATAAGTATCACATTTTATGTGAGGGTGGTATCTGCATGTGCACATGATTTGAACAAGGAACGCTCTGAATTGGATCATGCATCGAACATCATGGGCAATCGCGTGAGTATGTTAACTGATACGTTTGAGTATAGATTGTCGCAGGAAAAAGAAGTGAAAATTGTGAGGTCGATACCTGTTTCAAGCGGAATACGTTATACCTACTTTGAGTGCTCTTGTGAGTTACGGCGAGTCTGGTGGTGTTGTGTGTTGTCGAACCTGGTTGTGGTGCTTTCTCTGTCTGTTTGGTGCTCAAAGCGTCATCGCTGCTCCCGGTGATGATATTGTATTTGCCCTTGATAAATACGTCAGTCAGGCTGTGAAAACGTCGATCCCCGGCGCTGCTCTGGCTGTGATTGTGAATGGGCAAATTCGTTTACTTCGTGGTTACGGTGTCACAAAGGTAGGCGGGAATCAGAAGATTGATTCTGCGACCGTCTTCCCCCTGGCTTCGATTTCAAAGACCTTTGCCTCTGCAGCAACAGCAATACTGGTTGATAAAGGCTTGATCGAGTGGGACACCCATGTCGTTCCTTATCTGGATAATATTGAGTTTAGTGACCCGGCGCTTGGGAAAACAGTGACCTTGCGAAATGTGTTGTCGCATACAACAGGACTGGTCCCTCAAGCTTACTCGGATCTGCTTGAGCATGATGTCAGCTACAAACGCATTTTATCCGTTTTAGACCGCGTGAAGTTTGTCTGTGACCCGGGTGACTGTTACAGCTATCAGAATATTGTTTATAACCTGAGTGCCGATATGATCTCTCTGGCGTCTGGGATGGATTACACCCAGTTCGTTACAGAACAGATATTTATTCCTCTGCACATGCAGCATGCAAGTTTTGGGTTAAAAGCTTTTCTGAGCACAGAAAACAGAGTTGAGCCGCATGTCCGTGTGAAATCCGGTTACGCTGCGGTGAAGCCTGCACCTTATTATTATCATGTTCCAGCGGCGGCTGGCGTCAATGCAAGCGCGCAAGACTTAGCGCAGTGGATGCTGGCTCAATTAGGGCAATATCCGGAGGTGTTGAGTGAAGATAATCTGGTTCTGCTGCATCAGCCCGCGATCCGGGCGAACCAGTACCGGTATCGAGCCAAGCTGAGTAAAGTCTATTATGGGCTGGGCTGGCGCACTTTCGATTATCAGGGGATCCCGGGTTTTGTTCATCATGGCGGATGGGTCAAAGGGATCCGGACAGAAATGCTGTTTAACCCGGCAACTCAGACTGGAATGGTATTTCTGACCAACAGTGAAACGGATATCGCCAGAGAAGCGGTACTGGAATTTTTGAAGCTCTATCAACGTTTTATTGAGCCGTTTGAGCCAGATTCTGAAGTTGCAACTGTTGAATAAAGTTTTTCGCACAGACACTTGAAATTTGTGTGATCAGGCGTACACTTCGCTTGAAATTTGCCTTTTATATGAACGACAAAGGAGTTAATCATGGCAAAGAAACACGCTGAACAAGCGAAAGAAAGAGTGAACGAGCAGACGGTTTTTGAAACTGAACACGGTCGGGGAGTGATTCAGGATAATGCTCTGAAAGCGGTGGTCACGAGCAAAGTCTTCCGAAGCCGGGTTGAAAAAGCCAAAAAAGGTAAAGGCAGTTTTCAACGGAAAGCAAAACACGGCGGACGAGAGTCCTGGCCAATCGCCGCTTAACTCAGTTGTGATTGTCCAGGACTCTTTTTTTTCGTGGGTGCTTTTTTCTGACCCAGTAGTCAGAAAATAATTGTCGGGTATAGTCATCTCATTTACTATGCCTGTGTGATTGAATTGAAAGGAGCCTGATGATGCGTCTTCGCTGGTGGAAGTGCCTTCCGTTTGTATTTTTACTGTCCTTGCAGCCTGTAAGCGCAAAAGAAAAAGTACTGGTATTTGCTGCGTCTTCTCTGACAAATGCTTTAACAGAGCTGGCCGATCGTTTTGAGAAAAAGACCGGTGATGATGTGATCTTGTCTTTCGCCTCTTCCTCAGCGTTAGCCCGGCAACTGGCTCAGGGCGCCCCTGCAGATCTGTATATTTCTGCAAATACAAAGTGGATGGATTATGTCATTGCGCAAAAAGCGGCGAATGCTGATTCGCGCAAAGATTTACTGCACAATCAATTGGTTTTGATCACGCATATTTCTTCACCGGAAAACTCAATTGAACTGAATGCTCAGTGGGATATTGCCGCTTCGTTGCAAGGGAGCCGGCTGGCAGTGGGTGATCCGGCTCATGTCCCCGCAGGTTTGTATGCGAAACAGGCGCTGGAGGGCTTAGGGCTCTGGCAGCAGGCTGAACCACGTCTGGCCCGGGCGAATAACGTCAGGGCTGCATTATTGCTGGTTGAGCGACAGGAAGCAGAGCTGGGGATCGTCTATCAATCCGATGCTTCCATTGCAGAAAACGTCAAAGTGCTGGCCCGCTTTCCTGCCGAAACGCACCAGCCGATCACTTATCCAATGGTGCTGACGAAGAAAGTCCCTTCAGCAGCGGCAAAGGCATTTTATGCTTATATGGAATCTGCAGAAGCTGCAACCATATTCAGGAAGTTTGGTTTTTCGACCAACGGGTGATCGAACAGAAAACAGCGAACAAACGTTAAGATGGAAGCATTTTTACTGACAGACTATGAATTAACGGCTTTGCAACTGAGTCTGAAAGTCGCATTCACGGCAGTGCTGGCGAGCTTGCCTGTTGGTATCGCCTGTGCCTGTGCGTTAGCCCGGGGAAGATTTTTGGGAAAATCATTACTGGACGGTCTTGTTCACCTGCCTTTAGTGTTGCCGCCTGTTGTGGTGGGTTATTTACTGCTGGTGGTGATGGGACGACAGGGCGTTGTCGGCGCTTATTTATATGACTGGTTTAGTATTTCGTTTGGTTTTAGCTGGCGAGGTGCCGTTCTGGCCGTTTCTGTTGTCGCTTTCCCATTACTGGTTCGTTCTATCAGGTTGGCGCTGGAAAGTGTTGATCCCAAACTTGAGCAGGCTGCCCGCACGCTGGGAGCCGGTCCTGCGAAAGTATTCCTGACCATCACTTTACCTTTAATGTTGCCGGGGATTCTTACCGGTACAGTGCTCGCATTTGCCCGGGCGCTTGGTGAATTTGGTGCAACCATTACTTTTGTATCGAATATTCCCGGAGAAACTCAGACTCTTCCTCTGGCTATGTTTTCCTTCATTGAAACACCAGGTGCAGAAACGCAGGCCGGGCGTTTGTGTGTGATCGCAATTGTAATTGCATTGCTGTCACTGGTGGTTTCCGAGTGGCTTGCCCGGATTGCAAGACGTCGGCTGGGGGCTTAATGCTTGAACTGAACTTTGAAAAGCAGCTAGGGCAACTCAGACTGGATGTTGATGTGAGATTGCCGGAAACGGGCATCACGGCGTTGTTTGGCCGCTCAGGAGCAGGGAAAACCTCTTTTATCAATATCGTGAGTGGATTAACGCCGCCAGATCACGGGACACTCAAGCTGGGAAGCCGAGTGCTGTGTGATACCCGGCAAGGCATCCATTTACCACCTGAACATCGTAACATTGGCTATGTTTTTCAGGATGCGCGTCTGTTTCCCCATTATCGGGTCCGAGGTAACCTGCGCTATGGCTGCCAGGGAAGATCCAACGATGCATTGTTTGATGAAGTCATTCATCTGCTTGATATTGCTCATCTGCTGAATCGTTTTCCGTCTGCTTTATCCGGCGGAGAGAAACAACGGGTTGCCATTGGCAGGGCACTGCTCAGTCAGCCGGATATGCTGTTGATGGATGAACCTTTAGCTTCACTGGATTTACCCCGTAAACAGGAATTGATGCCTTACCTCGAATCACTGGCAAAGAGTGTCAAAATTCCGGTTTTATATGTGTCACATAGTCTGGATGAGATTTTGCGTCTTGCTGACCATATGGTCGTGCTGGAGCAGGGAAAGGTGATTGCTGCCGGGGAACTGACTGATGTCTGGGGATCCTCTGTGATGCGACCCTGGTTGAGTCCAAAAGAACAGAGTGCTGTTTTGCAGCTCAAAGTGACTCAGCATCATGCCATCTATCCATTGAGTCAGCTTGAAATTGCCGCGGGTGTACCGCTATGGGTCAGTCGGGTGCGCAGACCTGAAGGTGAGTTTATTCGGGTTCGGATCCATGCGAATGATGTGTCAGTCACGCGAATTAAACCTGAGCAAACCAGTATCCGTAATGTACTTCCCGCGATTGTCGAAGGTATCGAACAACATCAGTATCATGTTGATATTGTGGTACTTCACCTATTAATTGGCCATTCAAGGCTGACCGCAAATATCACCCCTTGGGCATTGGATGAACTGAAGTTATCAGTCGGAGAGTCCCTCTATGCGCAGATTAAAGGCGTCAGTTTAAGTCAGCAGGACATGGCCTGATCTGAGATCTCTTTGGTGTTCTAACGATACCCGCAGAAGATTTTTGACAGCACAACTGCAGCGAGCGGGTAAGATTAAATCAAATTGATTAAAAATTAACCAGCCTGTATCAGGTTGATTTTTGAACAATCTTTATTCAAGTTATCTCCTTTGTTATCAGCGATTAAAAGCAATTTCACGCCAGAAAAATGGCAGATCTTTGTGTCAAATGATTGTCAGAAAGTGCATTTTTTAATCATCAACTATTGCTAGTCGATGTTCGCAGTCAGTATATTCCTCTCCCGTTGTTGGCTGATTTGATTGTTGCAACTGTAAAGGTTGCCCGTTGCAGAGACATATTCCGATTGAGCTTGTTACATGCCTCTGTCTTAAAAATCAGGATCTTATTATTACGAAGTGGAAGTACCTTATGCGAATTCTTACAGTTTTGATTCTTTCGATGGTGACTCTGGTTGGCTGTGGCGGTTCAGGCAGTGGTTCTGGAAGCAGTGCATCATCGCCTTCTGGTAACACAGTGACAAATGGTGGTTCTTCTGAAAGACCAAGCACCGGCGAAGGGAATCAAACCACTGGCGGTTCAACTAACACAGGTTCTACCGGCGGCAGTTCAAACGGTGGTACAGGCACAAGTGGTTCAGATCAAACCGGTTCAGGCAGCTCAGATCAATCCATGGCTGATGAAATGCTGGCAGCTGTTAACGCAGCACGTGCACAGGCTCGTGACTGTGGAGGAACATGGATGGCTGCAGCAGGACCACTGACATGGGATTATTCTCTGGAGCAGGCAGCGTTTGTTCATTCCAGCAATATGGCGAATTATGATTTCTTCAGTCACACGGGTCTGGATGGTTCAACGCCAAGCAGCCGTGTTACCGCACAGGGTTATGACTGGAGAACTGTCGGCGAAAATATCGCAGCCGGACAAAAGAGTGTTTCTTCTGTGATGCAAGGCTGGCTGGATAGCCCGGGCCACTGTAAAAACATCATGAACGGCAGCTTCACTCAGATGGGCGCAGCTTCAGTTACAAACTCTGGCAGTACGTATGGTATCTACTGGACCCAGGTGTTTGCTGCACCGAAATAATCATTTTTGAATAAAATGAACACCTGATTTTGCATCAAAGTCTGCAAAGTCAGGTGTTTTTCGTTGTGCGGTCAGCTTTTATTTATGCCATTGCTGATAAGCATCGATACAGTGAATATCAGACAGTTTCTGCTTGAATTCATTGTCCATACCTTTCAGGCTGTAATTTTTCAGCTCAACGTTGTATTTGGCGGTGACCAGATCATAGTTCCGTGAGTGGATGATCGTGCCTGCACATTGTCTTTTATACGTATCCCAGTCGCTGTAATACTTCACATAGAGTGTTTGAGTCCACGCCCCGCCAGATCCGCTTTCATCTCCGGTTATCTTAGAATTGAGAATGTTTGCTGCGTAAAATTCCCAACTGCCATCATCAAATATTGTAAATTGGGCCGGATTGTCATATTTGAGCCCTTCACGGAAATAGGCGATGTTGGTGAACTGAAAAACTGTACTTCTTCCGCTCGGCGCTTTGTCTGTCCGTGCGGGCTGATAAACGTTTCTGGTTTGCTCAATCGGAGATACAGCCGGGGTTGTGTTGGTTTCTTCATTCGTGTCGCTGGAGCTGCAGGACTGAAGCATCAGGCATAAACCCGCGAACAGGGCGATTGGAAAACAGGGATGGTTAGTCATGGAATGTCTCCCAGGGGTTGGTAAGCATTGGTGGATCATTGACACGCTGAATCTTAACTCTGAGATTACTGACAAAGTTCATCTTCCGGCGTATCAAGCGTGAGACGAAGGAGATGAGTCATTTGGGTCTGGCCTTTGGGGTAAAGCGGTAACCGATCGTTTTTTGGTGCTGTCAGCGGATGCTCTGCCAGAAATTCAGCGTTTGCCGGCAGACCCATTCAGGATCATCAAGCGGGAGATCATGCCCGGCACTGGGATGAAGTTGCAGAGGGCATTGCCAGTGTTCAGCCAGTTTTTGGCTACAGGAAACATCGACTAACTCGTCATGCTGAGAGGCCAGCAAGAGTATCGGATGTGCAGGAATGTCCTGATAACGAAAGGTTGCTGCGGCGTTGAGCTGTCTGAAAAGATTCTTTTTATCCATCGGGCATTCTTTGCGCCATTTTGTCCACATTTTCAGAACATCCTGATCATCCGGGTACATATTGGATGTCATCTTGAGGATGATTGCTTCCTGTTCATCCGGCGGACTGAGCAGCAGCCTGATCAGCTTCGGATACTGTTGCCAGCGCAGTCGTCTGAAAAAAGGCGATTGTTTCCCATTACTGGTATTGAGCAGAACCAGTGATGTGACTTCTTCCGGATAAAGCTTTGCCCACTCGACGGCGATCATTCCTCCCATTGATATAGCTAGCAGATCATAGCGACAGGCTTCGGATGGATTCTGAGTTGTGAGTTGCCTGGCGTGCAGAAAGTGTAATTGCTGATGTAAATCATCCACCATTGCACTGACTGTCGAGGGAGATGTTTCGAGAAAACGCTGGCCGTTTCCAGCCAGATCCATCGTGATCACCGAACGATCCGGAAGCTGCATTTTTAACAGACGGGTAAATTCTCCCCAGTGGCGCTGTTCCCGCAGTAGCCCACGAAGCAAAATGACCGGACGTTGGCATGGTGTCATGATGAAGAATCCTTGTACCAGAGGCTGTGTGCTGCTTGCCAGTCATCACCTTGTGGCTGATGACGGAACCAATTGGTATAAGCTTCGGTCGCATTGATTAAAAAGTCGAATAAAACAAGATGCTTGCGTAAAGTGCGCTCGACTCTGTGTTTTTTCAGGGGATGGAATAATCCAAGCGGATGCCAGAGCTGCAGAGGATTTTTTCTGACCCATAACCAGGATCCCATCTCCAGTGTCAGTGGCAGCAAAGTTTGTCCCTGCGCCGTAATTTCATCATAAAGATAGTCCCAGAGATCGCCATGGCAGGTGTAATGCTTAGTCTGAGGTTCGAACACATAGTTCTGATGCGGGTATGCCTGAAAGAACATCTTGCGCAGATGGTAAATACTGCCCAGATGAGGCACAGGCTGGCGTTTGCTTTTGGCATACGGAAACCAGATACGGTCTTTCACACCAAACCCTGAATGACAATCCAGCGCGATGGTCAAAGGACTGCGTGTACATTGTTTTAAAACACGGTCGACCAGGAGCTGCGCTTCCGGCTCCATCGGGGCATCAGCCTCACCACGATACCAGGGCAGTCGCTGGCTGATACGATGTCCGCCAACCAGCCAGGCGGTTTTCTCCTGGCTGTCTACCGGCGCATTACGCATTAAGTCGACATGCTGGGCATTTGACCGCCATTGCATGGCCATGCCGACAGGATTGAGCAACGGTATCGCGACAATTTGCATCGCCTCCAGCGTACGATGCAAACTGACGTCCCAATTCAGGCGCTCACATAAACTGGAAAGAAAAGACAGTAACACCTGAGTGCCGATACGCTCGAGCCCGTGAACGCCACCCACCAGAAACAGGCAGGGCAGATTTGGATCAGGGTTTCCGAATCTGCATTCATAGACAGGGAAAGTCGTATTTTCGAAAGGGATCCTGAGCAGCTCACTGGCCTGCATATGATAGAGACTGTTGCCCTGATGGTTGTGGATGAGAGATTCTAGTTGCTTCAGCTCAGGTAAACGCTCAGTCATATCCACACCCACTCCTGCTTTTATTGCTGCCATTAGTTATCAGCATGGCTCATCATCCGGAGAAAAGCTGACAATCTGATGGCAAAGGTGTAAATGCTGGGCTTGAGTGTGCGATGGTCCTGCGTCAGGCCTTTGATGTGCCTAGTGCCCAGCGAAAGGCCTGAGAAAAGATGTGCTTACCATTCGCGGGAATGACTTCTCCGTGAGCAAATAAGATTCGCTCGAAGGGCCAGGTGAGAATTTCCTGAAGGGATTGTCTCAGGCGCGTTTTGTTCTGAAAGCTGTGTCGCCAGTAGAGCGGCATGGCAGGTTTGAAATAACAGCCATTGGCGATCGCCAGAGCAATAGTGGCGGGATGATGGCTGTTGTGGAGCCAGGACAGTGTATCTCCCAGGATCAGCGTCTGCGAGACCGGATCACAAAAGACAACCTCCTCAACTTTATCGCTTCCCCGCATGACGGTTTGCAATAACTGTCCGCGCCATTGTTCTGGGGAATGGGAACCCAAAGCATCATCAAAGACAAGATCAGTGCGTTTCAGTTCGAGTCCCGGAGCTGCATAGAAAGTTGCCTGAGCATAAGCCAGCCACCATTCGGAAAGGAAAAGGTGGTGGTTCAGGTTTGGCGTGACAATGGCCTGAACACGGCCAAGTTTTGACAGTTCAATCTGAATTTTTGTCGTGAGCTGGATGGGGGAATGGATCAGCAGATTGTTATTTTCAAGGCGAATGACCGTCATCCGGCAGCCAACAGGCACACCAAAACGTTTCAATGGCATATCCATATACCAGATTCGGTCCTTACTCCATTCAATCATTGCTTTATTCCTTAAAGCGACCCCTCATTTCCGGCGGAGTGTATCAGAGATTGCAGCCCTCAGGTATACAGGTCTCATGAAAAATTCATCTATTTATTATAGTGGGTTATCAGTTGTGTGTGGTCATCCATCGCTGTGAGAGTGCAGTGGTTTCCGTCAGAAAAGAATCAATGAATTCTTGGTGTCATTCATGTGACAATGATTCACAGTTAAATGTAATTTTGTATTTTTTCATCAGAGTTAACATATTCAGATGAATAAAGAAAAAATAAAGAAACTAAGCTTTTTATCTATTCACCCTGTAAGTAAAATGTCCCCCAATATATTTGTCGCTTTTATCAGTAACGGCTCTCTGCTGTTATTCAGTCTCTTATCATAAATTAAAATGAGTCGACTGAAATTGCATTAGACTTGAGTTGTGGTCATTGTGACGTTTCGTCATAAAAAGGAGAACAGGATGAGAGGACTACGTGCCGTGTCCAGGTGGCTGGCCGCAAGACCTTATATTTATGCCATTGTCATTACGCTGGCGATTATTGGCTGGATGCTTTCCGGG